>NZ_JBMNPX010000036.1:0-4455 GCF_050943825.1 Pseudoflavonifractor sp. | reverse complement strand
GAGACGGTGGCGCTGCTGGCAGCCTGCGCAGATTGCCTGGTGCCGTAAGGACTGCGGCGGGCACTGTGTGCTGATAAAAAAGAACGTGTGCACGGGGATGGAGCCCGTGTGAAAGAGCGGAACTGCGCCTGGGAGAGGATGCAGTATGGTCCGTCAGATAACAGGCTCCCGGGGTTATTAAAGTGTAAAAACGGAGCCGCCATGCAAGTGCGTGCCGGGAAGAGCGCGCTATGGATGGAAGGGGGAAGAGTGGATGACAGCTACAGCCGGCGAGAAGCGGAAAGAACAAATAGCAATAGAGCTGACCAGCCTGATGCTGCATAAGCATTACTGCGAAAATGATGTGGAAGCGCTCATTGCGCTGCTGGACGATGCAGTCCATTGGTTTGGTGCAGGCGAGTATGAATATGCAGTGGGGATTGAAACGGTGGCACCGATTTTCCGCCGGTTTGCAGGGCAGGTTCCAAAGTGCAATATCTCCGATGAGGAATATGAGGTAGTCCAGATCGCACCGGAAACGTATCTTTGTACTGGCCGAATATGGGTTGCCACGGATGCTTCCACCCAGATCAGCCTGCGGGTTCATCAACGGGTTACGATGGTGTTCCGGTGGAGGGATGGGCAGCCGCGCTGCTGCCATATTCACATTTCCAACCCCTATCAGGAGATGACGAAAGGGGATCATGGGTTCCCTGTTAAAATGGCCTGGGAATCCTATCGGTATCTGCAAGAGCAGATTGAAAAGCAGAAAGAACGGATCCGGGATCAGACAGCAATGCTGCTGCGTATGAGCTATGAGGATTCCCTGACGGGGGTCTATAACCGCAATAAGTTCAATGAGATCATGGAGCCGGACTGGAGCAGGAATAAGTTCCGGCTGGGAGTGGCCTATTTTGATCTCAACGGACTCAAGGCCATCAATGACAGTCAGGGACACAGCGTGGGAGATCAGTTTCTCTGCCGTGCGGCGGAACAGCTGTGGAACGTCTTTGAGAACAGGACATACCGCACGGGCGGCGATGAGTTTATCGTGGTGGATGACACGTTGGAGGAAGCTGCGTTTCAAACGGCTGTCCGCACCGTTTTGCAGAGAATGGAGCAGGTGGGCATCCGATGTGCCGTGGGAATTTCCTGGAGAGCGGGACACTGCAGCGTCAAAGAACAACTGGAGGAAGCAGATCAGCGGATGTATCAGGAAAAGCGGCGGTTCTACAGTGTCGAGGGAAATGACCGGAGAAAACGCCGGGAAGGCGGCCAGCAGGAGCACGCATCCGGCTGAGCCTGGATGACGGAAGGCGGAGCTGCAGCCGGATCCGAGAAAGCCCGGAAATAGAGAGATGGGTAAACTCAGGCGGCTTGCGCTGCGGATACAAAAAAGCAGGACCCGGATATCCCACTGAGGGGATATCCGGGTCCTGATCTATTTGGAGAGGTCCGGGAGAGGGAAGCGCCGGATGGCACCGGACCGACTCACCAGAAAAATAGGGACAATCAGCTCAGTACGATGGCGTTTACGGCCTCAATGAGGTCCACCACATAGCTGCGCTGGACCAGGCACATGGGGGTGCCGTCCACAACCGCCAAACAGTACGAGCCGTCATAGCGGTACAGCCCAATTTCCGCACTGGGTTCTCCTTCCAGATCCAGATGGAGTGTCAAGTGAATTTCTTCCTTTTCTGTGGGCTGTTCATCGGTGAAGGAGTCTGCGGTCAAGGTCTGCATGGCAGACTGAAGATCCGCGATATCCAATTCTTCGTCTGCATAGAAGTATGTCCGCTCCTCTGCGTCTCCCTCGGAGGTAATGGTGTAATCCGTACCTTCCAGGGAGATATCGATCTGGGCGATGTCGGCAAAATCAGCGGGCAGGACCTCGGTATGCCGCAGGTCGTTGTATCCGGCAGCCATCAGGGTCTCATAATCCTCGCCGGAGAGCCGGTAGATAATCTTGGAGTCACCGATCCGCATGTATGCGGTGATCTCCTCGGTCTCTGTGTCCTCTTCATCTTCGGAGGTGGTTTCCGCATCGGAGCTCTTGGCTTCTTCACTGGATTCCTTGGCTTTGGCCAGTTCATCCGGGTCGCGGCTGATGCTCATGGTGAAGGTGTTGGAAACGGTGTTTCCATCCTCGTCCTCCGTATTGTAGTCGGCCTCAATGACCAGCTGGGGATTATCCAGTCCGCAGGCGGCCAGATCTTCATCAGTTGCCTTGTAGGTCACATATTCATCGGGGAACACGAAGCTGACTTCGTGGAGATAGTCGCTCACCCGTGTGGAATCCAGCGGCACCTGGCGGCCGTTTTGCTCGGTGAAATAGACATCATCCGCCCGGTAGGTATTGTCGCTGTCTGCCTCATAGGTGATTTCGTAGTTGATCTCTCCGGAGAAGCGGATGGCTGTGGTCGTGCCTTCCTCTTCCAGATAGGGGATGTCATCATCATCCAGCATTTTGCTCAGCTCGACATCAAACTCCTCCATGGGGTCCTCGCTTACCAGATAGACATTGCCGTCGCCGATGGAGACATAGCGCTGGGAGTCCATGGGGCTGTAATCGCCCAGCAGGACCGTGTAGGAGGTCTCACCGTCGGAAAAGTTGATGGTGCAGCTGGGATCGGTCAGTCCATACTGCCCCAGATCCTCCGGGTTTTCAATCACAAAAGCGGCGGTGAGAGATTCAAAACAGGAGAGCAGGTTGTTGATTTTGGTCTTATCGACAGGGAAAACATCATCCTCATCATAAATCCAGATACTCTCAGAATCCGGATCTCCTTCCGTTGTTTCCTTGTGGAACGAGAAGGAGCGGTCGCCGACATCCCAGGAAAGGGATTCCACGGAATCGGTGGGGACCTCCAGAATGACCTCGCCGCTGTTTTTGATTTCTTCCTGCCGGGTCTGATAGCGGCTGACACCGAATGTAATGGCACAGACTGCTACCAGAACGCCCAACAGAATATACAGCTTTTTAGCCCGCTTCATTTTGTGTCCTCCTTCTGTTTACCACCACAAAAATGCCGATTCCCAGATACACCAGCGGAAATACGCCGATCATGGCGACTTTGAGCAGAGAGGAGGTGGAATCGCTGATGGTCAGATAGTTATAGTTGAGGGATTTGCTGCGGATGGCCATGGCCTCGCTCTCCCCAATCATGGAGGACAGGGCATTCATCCCCAGGTTCACGTTGGCACCGGAGGAATAGGCGTTGTACATGTCGTCCAGGAAATCGGAGGAGGAGAACCAGGTCAGCTGTCCGCCGCTGTCACAGGTGATGGAGACGCCCACAGCAAAGGGACCGTCCACATCGCCGTCCTCTTTTTCATAGGTGGAAAGATCATACCCTGCGGTCTTGCTGAACGAGAGGTCAGACGTGGTCAAAAGCGCGGTGACAGTGGCACCGGAAGGGGTGTCGCCCACAGTCAGCCCCTGAGAAATGGGCATGATGGGGAAGTAGTGCTCTTCAATGAGAGAATCGGTGATGTCGCTGCTGGCCATGTCGGGCATCAGGGCGAAGGGCAGCTGGAAGGCATAGTGTTCCCGGTCGCCTTCGATCACGATGCCGTCGGTAGCGGTGACGCCGTAGTCGGACAGCAGGCTCAGCAGGTTATCCAGAGAGCCGCTTTCCACAGGACCGGCCATGACCATCAGCTTTCCGCCGCCGGCCACATAGTCTGCAAGCATATCCTTTTCTTCTGTGGAGATGTCGCTGGTGGGGCCGTAGATCATGATGCAGTCCGCATCCTCCGGGATGGTGTCCACGGTGAGCAGGGAGAAGGTATGCAGCTCGATGTTCTCCCGCTCAATCTGGTCGGAGAAGGTGGAAGGCAGTTCCGATTCGCCGTGGCCCTCGAGAACATAGACCTGGGGCTGCTCTTCATTGACCACATAGTCGATGGCGGAAGTAATGGCACCCTCACCGTCAAAGGAGGTGTTATAAGAGTAGGTTGTCATGTCCGCTTCCTGCAGGTAGATATCATCGTAGGAGATGAAGCGGCTGCGGTCGCCGCATTCCACCACCAGGCTGTTGTTTTCTGCCGTTTCGTCGGTGTACTGCTGGGCGAAGGTGGGATAGACATCAGGGTTTTTCTTGACCACCTGAATGTGATCGGAAAGACTGTCGTATTTGCCCAGCAGGTTTTCAATGACCTGGTCCTCTTTGCCGGACTGCACGATCCAGTAGATCGTGACATCTTCCTGCAGGGCGTTGACCACCACCTTGGTGTTGCTGGTAATGGAATACAGCTTGGATGCGCTGATGTCGTATTGTGTCATGGGCGTGGGCAGGATGGAGACCAGGATATTGACCACAATCAGCAGTGCCAGCACCACGGCGGTGATGACCAGAGAGTAGGAACCGCCCTGAAGGGCAATGCGGTTGCTCCGCGCGTTGTCAGCAGGATGCAGGAGATTCCACTTTTTCATCAGTTGTACCTCCTTTTCTCAAGAGACTGCACGGAAAGAAA
>NZ_JBMNPX010000035.1:0-5033 GCF_050943825.1 Pseudoflavonifractor sp. | reverse complement strand
CAGCTTGCCTTCCTTCAGCAGGCGGATGACCTCCGGGATATTGGTTCCGATGGGGCAGCCCTCCTGGCACCTGGGCTTTTTACAGCCCAGGCACCGCGCTGCCTCGTCCATAACATGAAGCGCCATATGATACGCCGCGTTGGAACGGACTGTTAGGCAGCCTTATCGAAGATCAGGCAGTATCAGGTGACCGTCCAGGTGACCAACACCGGGTCCGTGGCGGGCAAGAGCGTGGTCCAGGTCTACGCCCAGACCCCCTACGGCGACTATGAGAAGCAGAACAGCGTGGAGAAGTCCACCATCCAGCTGGTGGGCTTTGAAAAGACCGATATGCTCCAGCCCGGCGAGAGTCAGACCGTCACCGTACCTGTGGAGCGGTACTTCCTGGCCAGCTACGACTCCAAGGGCGCCCAGGGCTACATTCTCTCCTCCGGCACCTACTATCTGTCCGTAGGCGACAACGCCCATGACGCCCTGAACAACGTCCTGGCGGCCAAGGGCTACACCGCCGCCGACGGCAACGCCGCCAAGACCTACTCCTGGACCCAGACCGACCTGGACACCGAGAGCTACCGCTTCTCCCGGGTGGACAGCTCCATCGAGGTCACCAACCAGTTTGACCATGCCGACCTGAACACCTTCGGCATTGAGATGACCTACCTCTCCCGCTCCGACTGGGCGGGCACCTTCCCCGTGGAGCAGATGCACCTGGAGATGAACGAGGCCCTGCTGGAGGAGCTGAGCCTGGACTGGTATGAGCAGCCCGAGGACGCGCCCGCTGTGTCCGACTTCACTCAGGGCGCCGACAACGGCCTGACCTTCTCCGACATGCGTCTGGTGGAGTGGGACGACGAGGAGACCTGGAACAAGTTCATCGACCAGCTCACCATCGACGAGATGGCCAGCATGCTCATGGACTCCCGCGGCACCGCCGCCATTGAGAGCATCGCCATGCCCGCCGCCCCCCGCACCGACGACAACAGCGGCTTCGGCCCCCTGCTCTCCGAGGGTGCCAACGGCATCAAGTGGGTCACTGAGGCCCTCACCGCCCGCACCTGGAACAAGGCCCTCTTTGAGTCCCGCGGCCGGGTCATGGGCATTGAGGCCACCTTCTGCGGCCTGACCGAGATCTGGTACGGCGGCGGTAACATCCACCGCACCCCCGTGGGCGGCCGCAACTGGCAGTACTACTCCGAGGACGGCAACTTCGGCTACATCATCGGCACCTATGAGGCCATCGGTATGCAGTCCCAGGGCGTCATCTACTGCCCCAAGCACTTTGTCCTCAACGATCAGGAGACCTTCCGCGAGGGTATCTCTACCTTCGCCAACGAGCAGTCCATCCGCGAGATCTACATGCGCTCCTTTGAGGGCGCCATCTGCGACGGCGGCGCACTGGGCATTATGACCAGCTTCAACCGTCTGGGCTGCCGCTTTGCCTCGGCCAACTACAACCTGGTCCACAACGTCCTCAAGGGCGAGTGGGGCTTCAAGGGTCACGCCACCACCGACGGCTACACCCAGTCCGGCTTCAAGATGCACTTCGAGGAGGAGGCCACCGCCGGTATCGACTACACCTGCGCCAGCAACAGCGACTACGGCGATGCCGTCAAGAGCTATTGAGGCCGGTGACGGCTATATGCTCCAGTGCCTGCGGGACATCACCAAGCACAACATCTACGCCATGTCCCGCACCTTTATCCAGAACGGCCTGAGCAGCAACACCGCTATCGTCTCCATCGTCCCCTGGTGGGAGACCACCCTGCTGGCCATCTCGGCCGTGTCCGGCGTGGGTTTTGTCCTGTGCGCGGTGCTCACCGCTGTGTGGACTCTGGGCGGCAAGAAGCGTTCTGACGAGAAGGAGGGTTAAGCATGAGCAAGCGCGTAAAAGCTTCCGGCGTCAGTGCAAAGCTGAGCCAGTTCAGCGCCCTTCTGGGGGTGGTGAGCCTGGTGGCCTTCTGCATCTACGGCGCTGTGTTTCAGTACTTTGACCTGGTGGTCCTGCTGACCATCGCCCTGGGCGTGGTGTGCATGGAGGGCTACGTGCTCTCCTCCGCCCGGCCCGCCCAGCTGCTCAACATGTTCGGCGTGGCCTGCTACGCCTACGCTGTGGGCCTGTTCTTCCTCAACAGCTACAACGTCTGGGCCGACTGGTACGGCAACTTCACCATGTACGGCTCCCGGGGCGGCATCGCCCCTGTGGTGGCCATCATGGTGCTGCTGCTGGTCTGCTGCGTCACCGGAATCATCTCCTGCTTTACCGCCAAGGGAAAGGATGTGGGCAAATGAAACAGGCGAAAAAACTGCTGCCCCTGGCGGCGCTGATCTGCCTGCTGTGCACCTCCTGCGCCACCACCGCCGTGTCCAACGCCCAGCGCTATCTGGACAGCTCGGGCGCCATTCTGGACACTCTCTTTGCCAGCACCACTGCCGCCGCTCCCTCCAGCAGCGGCGGTGAGACCGTGGCTGCCGAGCCTCTGGGCACTCCCACCGACTTTGTGATGAATGAGGACGGCACTTACTCCTTTACCGGCGTGGAGGGTGCGGACTACTACCTGCTCTACTTCTGCGCCCCCGACACCGCCGAGGACGACAACAGCTTCCTCTACTCCAGCGTGCCCATCCCCGCCGACAGCGGCGCGGGCACCTACACCGGCAGCTACCTGGACGTACTCAACGCCGCCTACGGTGAGTATCTGGCCAGAGTGGTGGCCTGCCCCGCCATCGGAGACGACAGCCACAGCATGTCCGCCCCTGCCGCCACCCCCTTTACCGCTGTGGGTGAGCAGTCCGCCCCCACGCTGGAGTACTTCTGGGACCCCTTCTCCGACACCATGAGCTTCCAGCTGTCCAACGCGGGTGCCTACACCTATGAGGCCTACCCCGCCAAGGTGGAGGTCACCTGCACCAACGTCAGCGACCCGGCCGACACCGTGACCGCCGTGCTGGAGGGGGTCACGCCCGACAACATCAACTTCTCCACTCCCCTCACCAAGGGCCAGACCTACACCATCACCGCCCACGCGGTCAGCGACAGCGCCTATGTCACCAACACCACCAGCGACGAGACTGTGGTGGTGGAGAACGCGGCTCTGGGTGAGCTGAACATGCTCAGCTCCGGTTACTCCTACTCCCACGGCTCCATCAACTTCCCCCTGCTGACCGAGAACTTTGACCTGGTCAACGGCGGCTCCGCCGGAACCATGATGGGCTTTGCCGGCTCCTACACCTATAATTGCACCCCCACCACCCCCTCCGCCGGGTCCGCCTACACCTACATCATTGACATCTACTTCGTGGACCAGGGCGAGGGCATGCTGGAGCTGCGGGAGGACGGCACCGCCACGCTGAATTTCAACAACGGCACCGTCGCCCCTGACTAAGCCCCCCTTCAATCCCATACGGCATATGTGCAGCAAAAGGGCCAGTTCAGCATGAACTGGCCCTTTTGTATGTCCGGAACGCCTTCCGCTCCATGACGCCCGTCCCTTTCACAGTGCAGACCCCAGGGCCGGCTTCAGTCCTGCCGCAGCAGGCCGGGTACATCGGCAAAGGCATAGGTGATGTGGATATGTCCGTCCTCAAAAATCAGAATCTCCTTCACACTCTCCGCCACCGTGACCCGGTCCAGCCTGGTCAGCCCTCCCTGCCGGAGCAGCGCCTCTGCCCAGGACAGGCCGTGGTCCTCCGTCTGTCCGTTTCCGGAGAGCTGCTCCAGCTGGGCGTTCAGCTCCCCCTCCTGGCGCTCATAGTCCTCCTGATAGCGGAGAAAGTCCTTCCGGCTGATGAGCCCCTCCCGGTAATCCTCATAAGCCGCCTTTTTCAGCCGGTAGAGCCGCTCCAGTCCCGCCTCCAGCCTGTCCCCTTCCGCGCTCGCGCTCCCCTCGGTCCGGGCAGCGGCCTCCTCCACCAGCGCCCCCGCGTCCTTGACGGCGGAGAGGACCCGGTTCAGGTCCTCCAGCACAATCTCCTCCAGCACGGCGTGGGAGATGCTGTGCTTGCTGCATACGGTGGGGCCGTACCGCTTGTAGGAGCCGCAGCTGTAATAGATGCCGCCGGCGCTTCTGGTCTTTACCATGGCACGTCCGCAGTCACCGCAGCGGAGAAAGCCCGCGAAGGGGCTCTGGTTCTGCTCAAAGCTCAGCTCCCTGGTCCGCCTGGCCAGCAGGACCTGCACCCGCGCCCACTGCTCCGGCGGAATGATGGCCTCGTGGGTGTCCGGGACCACCGCCCAGTCCTCCCTGGCCCTCTGTTTGGCCCTGCCGTGCATGGTCAGGCGGAGGCTCCTGCCCTGCTCCATATTGCCCGCGTATATCTGGTTCTGCAAAATCCGGTGGACGGTGGCATAGGTCCAGTAGGTGGTCTTGTCCATCCTGCGGCCGTTGCGGTACCGCTCCCCCAGAATCCGCTTGTACTCGCTGGGGCTGGGGATGCCCTCCCGGTTCAGGGTCTTGGCGATTCTCAGCTTTCCATACCCTCGCTCGAACAGGTCGAAAATCCGCCGCACCACCTGGGCGGCAGGCGGGTCGATGAGCAGGTGGTTGTGGTTGTCCGGGTCCTTCCGGTAGCCGTAGCTGGCAAAGGCCCCGACAAATTCCCCCCGCTCCTGCTTGGTGCGGATGGCGGAGCGCACCTTGTCCGAGATGTCCCTGGCATACTGGGTGTTGAAGATATTCTTCATGGGCAGCAGCATGTCGTACCGGCCTGCGGCGCTGTCCACATGGTCGTTGATTGCGATGAACCGGACGCCCCGGGCGGGAAATTCCCGCTCCAGATAGCGCCCCACCTCGATGTAGTCCCTGCCGAACCGGGACAGGTCCTTGACCAGCACGCAGTTCACCCGCCCTCCGCGGATGTCCTCCTCCATGGACCGGAAGGCGGGGCGGTCAAAGTTGGTGCCGGTGTAGCCGTCATCAGCCGCTGTCAAGTAAGGACTAAATAATTTTGCACTTTGTTTACAGTTTCGTGAGTTACGAAGCCGCATCTACTGTTTCAAGGCAGGTCAGCAACTTTTCCAGCTCATCCCGCAGGGC
>NZ_JBMNPX010000034.1:0-7548 GCF_050943825.1 Pseudoflavonifractor sp. | reverse complement strand
TCCTTCGCTGGTTTCTCCTGAATCTTGGGCGTGTTGCGCTCCAGCTGGCGGGCCAGCCAGGGCAACCGCTCCACCGGAGAGTCCACCTGATCCCAGTCAATCCCGGCAAAGAAGGTCTCCAGCCGCTCCCGGTGGGTGGACTCATACCAGGCGCGGCGGCGCTCCTCCGCACGCTCCAACAGATATTTGTACTGGAGGAAAGGGGTGCGCTTTACCTTCCGTCCGCTCAGAAATTCATCCAGGTTGGGCCGCACACCGGTCTTGGCCGCGTCGATCTCCAGTCCGCTGTAGATGGCCAGGGATTCCAAGTCCCGGCGGCACCGCTTGCGCTCCTCCGGGTCGGCGTGGTCGTTGTAGGCGATGACGCTGCGGTCCAGGGCGGCATTGCAGATCTGTCCGATGCGGGCAGCAAAGGTGTTCTCCACCGTCTGAAACCGGGCCTGCCAGTCGTTAGCTTCGGACTTGGGTGCGGACAAGGATGGAATTTTCAGCAGGGGCAGGTTGGCGTTATTGGAGAGCTGCTGATGGACATCATAATCATAATTCCGCTTCACACATCGGTTCAGAATGGAATCGGCTATGGTTTTGATAAGGTCGCCGTCGTAGTCGGCACCGCCCAGCCGCTCCGCTGCCAAACTGTCTGCGGACACCATGACCACATCGGTGAGGTGGCCCAGGTAATGCTGGCGCAGCGCGTCTCCCTCCGGATACACCGACAGCTGCAATTCCTCGTTCCGGGCGATGTGGGGATTGCGGAGAAGGGTGCAGCTGTCCTCATGGTCATAGGCCGCGCCGGGTGCAAAGAAGCTGTCCTCCGCAAAGAAATCTCCCATCACCTGATTGCAGAAGTCCCGCTCACCGGGCAACTGGAACACACGGGGCGCAATTAACTGCCGCAGCAGTTCCAGCAGATCACCGGAGAGGAATCGGTTGTCCCCTGGCACCAGCAGCCGCCCAACGGCGTAGCCTCGGAGGATTTTCCGGGCCTGTCCGTCCAGCTGCTCGGTATAGATAGGCTCCCGGATAAACTTTGGATTTTTCTCAAGCACCCGGGCCATGATGTTGGCCCGGCTTCCCCTGGGCTGGCTCAGACCTCGGCGAAAATACTCCTGCTGATATGCTTCGTTGGCACGAAAGTTATAGTAGGCCGTCTCGGTGGCCTTGGTCAGCCATTGCCGGGGGTCATCCTCCGGACTGTGGTCCCAGCCCTCCGGCAGGTCGGCGGGGCGGAACTCCTCCGGCTGGATGGAGAGGGTGGAGAGGAATTGGTAGTTGAGCTCCACCAGTTTTTCCGGCTCCGTTTTGCTCAGGTTGGTGATGTACAGGGCGTGATTGTAGTCCCGGAAGGCGTCCCAGTAGTCCTCCCAGGTCATACCGTTCTCACGCAGCCAGCCATACGCCTTGAACTGACTGCGGGTGAGGATGATGTCCACACTGCGGACAGGGTGCGCCTTGCCCCAGATGTCCACGATGGTCTGAGTGCCGCTGCGCTTCAAAAAGTCCTTGAAATCCACCTGATGGAGCATTCCCTTGATGTAGGGCATCCGGATCTGGAAGGAGGTGTGAGTGTGGCTGCCGCAGCAGGCCTTGTCCACTGCCTCGGCATACTCTTTGGAGATGAGGCCCACGCCGTCAAAGCAGGTGATGTCCAAATCCTGATAATCTTCAGATAGGCGAAACTTTCCTGGCTGGTCGAGCTCCCACAGAGTGAGGATAGGAACATGCCCTACCCTCGTGGTTGGATTGTCTATGACGATGACCCGGTGTTTTTTGTCAATGCGGATGCCGTCCACCCGGGTTCCGCTGGAGAACATGAGACCGTTGTAGGCGTAGAGTTTACTGAGCTGGCAGCGATCCAGTTCCATGTCCAGCATGATCCGCTGGCGCATGGGTTCATACAGATCCGCCCGGATGAAGGAGAGCCGGGACTGGCGGCTCATGCTGGCGGAGCGTTCAAAAGCCACATAGCGGCAGGGGCCGCTGCCGAAGTCCAGAGTGATCCCCTCGGGGCGGAACGTGTCTCTGGCCTTCTCCCGGCGGGCCTGCTGCGTCCTTCCAGTTCCGCGCCGGTCAAAGATCCCGGCGAAGTCCATATAGAACAGCACATCGGAGAGAGCTGTGACTTTCTCCTCGCCGCGCTCCCGCCAGCCTTTCCCGTGGAGTTGGTACATCAGCTGATGGAACATGGCGCAGCTGTCCTGCTCGTGCTTGGCACCTGGTACCTTGCAGTGCTCGGTGGCGCTGCGGTTCAGAGCAAAGGTGTAAACGCCGTCTTGCTCCGCGGCATAACTCATCACCGCCCGAGCAGAGAGCTCGTAAATCTGATAGGTCGCCATTGGCTCACCTCCGTTTGCTTTATTTTATCACAAACCATTTCAAATTCAAAATGAATACTACTCCCACTTCTTTTGAGGTGGGAGCTTTTTGTATTCAAATTCTTGAAATGGAGGTACCAAACATGAGCAACAAAATGAACCATCCCCTGATCACAGTGGACGGCAGAACCCTGATGGATCGTCCGCTGGAGCCGCCCAATTTTGTGGTGGACACCCTGCTCGCACAGGGCCTGCACATCCTGGCAGGCTCTCCGAAAGTGGGCAAGTCTTGGCTTGCACTGTGGCTGGCAGTGACGGTGGCCAAGGGAAAACCGGTCTGGAACATGGGCACCAAGCAGGGCACCACACTCTATCTCTGTCTGGAGGATTCTGTCCTCCGCATCCAGAATCGGCTCTTTGAGATCACGGAGGACGCACCAGACAGCGTCCACTTCTGCACGGAGTGTGCGCTCATCGGTCAGGGGCTGGAGGAACAGGTGGACACATTCCTTGCCGCTCACCCAGACACCGTACTGGTCATCATCGACACCCTGCAGATGATCCGTCCGATCCACGACGCCACCTACGCCAATGACTACCGGGATCTGTCTGTGCTCAAGCGGCTGGCGGACAAGCACGGCATTGCCATCCTGTTGATCCACCATCTGCGGAAGGAAAAGGCGGAGGATGTGTTCCATCGGATCTCTGGTACGACGGCTATCAGCGGTGCGGTGGATTCCAGCTTCACGCTGGTGGAAGAAAAGCGGGGCAGCGGCAGGGCCAGACTTACCTGCGTGGGCCGGGACATCGAATACCGGGAGCTGACCCTGGAGCGCAACAGTGAAAATGTGTGGGAGCTGGTGGCAGACAGCCAGACACAGACGGAACTGCTGGGCGACCGCATCGTTTATCTCCTCTCCGAACTGATGCGTGACCGAACTGAATTTATCGGCACTCCCACGGAGCTGTCTGAACGGATCGACCCTGTGGGTGTGGAGCGCATCTCGCCCAAGAAGGTGTCCCGACAGATCCTGCAAAACCTTGACGCACTAAGCAAAATCGGCATTTCCGTCGAGGTGCGCCGCAGCAACGGAAAGCGGCTCATTGAGCTGCGCCGTGCCGAAAGTGACGATACCCAGGGTGTCCCGGCGGTCGACCCTGTTGACCCTGACGGGGCGCTGTGCGGCGATTTGCGGGCGGTTTCCGGGCGTGGCGAGTAAACCCCCGCAGAGCAAGAAAAACGCCGCGTTGGGCCGTTTGTGGCCGAAGAAGTAGCGCGGGTGTCCGGCGCGGGGGCATCACCTCCTTGGAGGTGGCCAGCATCGCGTTTGTCTGGTCACCGGCACAGCCGCCGCCCGCCTTCCGCATAATTTCCGGGCAGAAGCCCGGACCCACTTTATCTGCGGTTTGGAGGAAACGACATGAAAAAAGATATCAAGTTCAGCACTCGGATGGCATCCGAAGACCGACAGGCCATCAAGGAATTGGCGAAACGCTCCAGGATGTCCATGAGTGATTATGTGACAGCCTGCTGTTTGGGAAAGCAGGTGGTAGTCATTGACGGACTAAAAGAAGTGCTCAAGGAGCTGAAGTCCATTGGCAGAAATCTAAACCAGCTTGTTACCCTGGCGCACATGGGACGCGTCACGGTGGTCAATCTGGACAGCGTACGCCAGGCATTCTCTGAACTCTGTGCAACTGTTCGGTTGATTCTGGAACGAAAGCGGTGGTGAAGGATGGCCATTATCAGCTTCACCAACTACAAGCGGGGGCAGGCCACCGGATGCATGGGAGCCGTGATGCGGTACACCATGCAGGATAAGAAAACTGAGTTCGATGGGCGGAAGTTGGTCACAGGCATCAACTGCCAGCCGGAATCTATCTACGCGGACTTCATGACTACCAAGCGGCTCTATCACAAAACCGATGGCGTGCTGTTCTACCACATGGTGCAGAGCTTCCCAAAAGGCGAAGCGGTCGACCCGGTCGCCGCCCATGCGGCGGCTTTGAAGCTGGCTGAGTACTATGAGGGCCATGAAGTCCTGGTCTGCACCCACATAGACCGAGAACACATTCATTCCCACTTTCTCATCAACTCCGTCAACTTCGATACTGGGAAGAAACTGCACATCGCAAAGGAGCAGCTCCAGGAACTGCGGCAGCGCAACGATCAAGTCTGCATGGAGTTTTCTCTCCCTGTGTTCAACCCCACGAACAGGAAAGAGAAGACCAAGACGATGTCCATCGGCGAGTATCACACGGCAGCCCGTGGCCAGAGTAAGAAGCTGCAGCTCATGAATATTATCAACGACTGTATGCGCCACGCCTCCAGCCGGGAGGAGTTTCTTGCGCTGATGGAGAGCGAGGGCTACAAGGTACGCTGGGAAACCTCCCGGCGGAACATCACCTACACTACACCCAGCGGTTGGCAGTGCCGTGACCGCCTGCTGTTCGGGGACAAATATCTGAAGGAGAATATGGAATATGAATTCAGGATCAGAAAAGAAATTATCTATGGACGAGCTGTTGGAAAAGAACCGTCCCGCGCAGATGGTACAGACCACGCCGCAGCTTCCGGCGCAGGAGCTGACACCGCCTCCCGAAATGCATCCTACGAAAGCGGAATGGGAGGAACTGCTGAGCAGCCTCTATACACTGGGGTACCACACCGAGAGACAGACTGGCTATCTGAAGAAGATCAGCGAACTGCTGGCGCAGCTCCCGACCCAGACGCAGATGGACGAGCTGCTGAAAGCGGTGAGACATCTGGAGCAGATGAGCGAACAGGCTGGGAAGCGGAACGAGAAGCGTTTTTCTCTGCCCATCACCAGGCTGCCCAGACTGCGACTGCCGGACATTCCATGGACCAGACTGCTGTTGGGACTGGCAGCCCTGGCGCTGACTGGGCTGGTGCTGTGGGTGGTGTGGTCCAGCTTGGCCACGCTCTGGAGCGCGGCCAGGGGCCTGCTCCTGTGATGGACGCTACCACTACGCACCACCACACCGACAGCAAGGTCCTCCGGAAAGAACGGCAAAAGAAAATCGCCCAAGGTCACGCCGAGGACGACCACGAAGAAGAACAAACTTGGCAGCAGACCATGTAAAGGAGGATGATTACATGAGTTATCAGCAGGCGATGTATGATCGGGAGCATCCCCGATACTCTGAGCCAACAGAATATATCACGATGGAAGTGGACGGACTGATTGTTGCCCTACGCTTCAAAAACGCCGTTACACAGCCTGACACAGTATCTGCAATTGAGCAGACGCTGTTGATGGCACAGGACTTTGAAAATCTGAACAAGCCCGCTTGATTCAGTAGACTTTTTACCAGAGGTGTGGGATACTGTGTGTGCATATGAACCTTGACAACTGAATGAACAGCAAACCATATGCACCGCAGTCCAACACCAGAAAGGATAAGGTGCAATCATGGAAAAAAATAAGAGAGTATATTGCCTCTATCGAGTCTCTACCAAAGGACAGGTAGAAAAAGATGATATCCCGATGCAGAAACAATACTGCCGTGAATTTGCGGAAAGTCAGGGATGGACGATCATCAAAGAATTTGCGGAAAAAGGTGTCTCGGGTTTCAAGGTGGCTGCCGCTGACCGCGACGCCATTCAGGAGATCCGCCAGGACGCCGAGGAACGGAAGTTTGACATCCTGCTGGTGTTCATGTTCGACCGTCTGGGACGGAGAGATGATGAGACGCCCTTCGTGGTGGAGTGGTTCATCCGCAACGGAATCGAAGTGTGGAGCGCAATGGAAGGGCAGCAGAAGATGGATGATCATATCGACAAACTGCTGAACTATATCCGTTACTGGCAGGCTTCCGGTGAGAGCCTCAAAACCTCCGCACGAACAAAGACACGTCTGTCACAAATCGTGCAGGAGGGGAGGTTCCGCGGCGGGATCGTTCCCTATGGATACCGCCTGGAAAAGCAGGGGCGCTTCAATAAAAAGAATCACGAAGTCAACGAGATTCTGGTTGACCCGGATGAAGCTGCGGTGGTGCGCATCATCTTTGAAAAATATGTCTATGAGGGGTTCGGCGCACAGCGGTTGTCCCGGTGGTTATATAACAACGGCTATCTCAATCGAAAGGGAACCAACTTCGCCAATACCACCATCATCAAAATGCTGAAGAACATCATGTATGTTGGAATCCTGCGCAGTGGGGAAACACGCTCAGAAATCTTTCCGGAGCTGCAAATCGTTCCACTGGATCTGTATGAGCGGGCACAGGAGCTGATGGAGGCCAGGACAATGCACCACAATGAGGTGCCCTTTAACTCCAAGGGGAAGTCGCTGCTCTCCGGGATGGTCTACTGCGCCCACTGCGGTTCAAAGTTGGTGCTGACCACCAGCAGCGGCAGACGCGCCAAGGGTGAGCCCAAACGGGAAACCCGTATCCGATACGCCTGCCACTACAAGATCCGTCATCCTCAGGACTGTGACGGTCAGACCGGATACTCCGGCGAGAAACTGGACGGCATTATTGATAAGATTGTCATCCAACTCTTTGAGCGAATGAAGACTGCACCCAGGAGCCAGCTCATTCAAAAGCAGCGGGAGAAAGAACTCCAACTGGCAAACAGTTCGGTGGCCAATCTGGAGAAACTCCATGCCGCCGCAGAACGGGAGCTGGAGAGCTACAAAAAAGAGATCATCAAGACCATCAACGGGACTGGTAGTTTTGGAGCGGACATCCTCGGCGAGATGATAGAGGACACCCGGAGCAAACTGACGGCACTGGCACAGGAGCTGGAACAGGCCAAGGAAAAAGCGGCTGATCTGAAAAACTCTGCCGTTGCCGTTCAAAAGGAGTATGACAAGATCATGTCTTGGGCCGACCTGTATGCGGGCAGCAGCATTGAGGGAAAGAAGATGATCCTGCGGCAGCTCATTGAGCGGGTGAATATCGGGAAGAACTTTGAAATCGAAGTGGAATTCAAAATCAGTGTCACACAGTTCTTCGACTTCCTGTATCCGGAAGGGGACAAGAGTGTGTACTATCGCGCATCCTGAAGGCATGAAAAAACTCGGGAGATCTCAAAACGAGATCTCCCGAGTGTGGTGGACCCGAAGGGGATCGAACCCTCGACCTTACGGATGCGAACCAGCCCCCGAAACTTTTTTCAAGCATTTCGGGCCGTTTTTATCCGTTTTCGCTCCGCCTATCTTTATCTTTGGACCCCTTAGGCCACACTGTTTCCGTGTGGTCCGGG
>NZ_JBMNPX010000033.1:0-13828 GCF_050943825.1 Pseudoflavonifractor sp. | reverse complement strand
CCCTACCTCAGCGGCAGGAACTCGTTCATTATATCATACCGTTTTGTTGCTGTCAAGTACTTTTTTCAAACTTTTTTCGGAGCTTTTCAGCTCCAAAAGTTCAAATCCAGAACTCTCATCCAGCCGCCCGCCACTCTCGCAGCGAACTTTTATATGATATCATGTCTTACTTCGCTTGTCAAGCACTTTTTTCATTTTGTCGTCAGCCGTCAGGCGCGCCCAAAACGATGTACTTGTCAGCTCGGCCGCTCTCTCGCGAGAGCTTGACTATATTACCACCCTTTTCCGCTCCTGTCAACATGTTTTTTCATTTTTCTTCATTTTATTTTTACAGCGTCCATTTGTCCTCTTGTCGTGGACTTTTCCGTTTTTTTGGCGGTTGCAGAGAGACTTGCCAGCTATTATAATATAAGAAGTATGCGGACGATTTCCAGGAGGTGGCTCAGATGCCCATTAAAATCCCCGATTCCCTTCCTGCACGGGCAGTGCTGGAGAGTGAGAATATCTTTGTAATGACAGAATACCGGGCCATGCACCAGGATATCCGGCCGCTGAACGTGCTGATTCTCAATCTGATGCCCACCAAGATTGTCACGGAGACCCAGCTGCTGCGGAAACTGTCCAACACCCCCCTTCAGATTCAGGTGGAACTGCTGCGTACTTCCAGCTACCGCTCCCGGAACACGGACAGCGACCACCTGGAATCCTTCTATACCACCTTTGAGCAGGTACGGGACCGCCGCTTTGACGGTATGATCATTACCGGCGCACCGGTGGAGAACATGGAGTTCCAGCAGGTGGACTACTGGGAAGAACTGTGCGAGATTATGGAGTGGAGTAAAACCCACGTCCATTCCACTCTTCACATCTGTTGGGGTGCCCAGGCTGGGTTATACTATCACCATGGCATTGAGAAGCGCTCTCTGCCCAAAAAGCTCTTCGGCGTCTATGAGACTATGGTGCTCAAGCCCAGCTCTCCCCTCTTCCGGGGCTTTGACGATATCTTCTACGCCCCCAACTCCCGTTACACCGAGGTTTGGAAGGCGGATATCCTGAAGGTACCCGAGCTGGAGCTGGTGGCCTACTCCCCTGAGGCAGGGGTGTATGCGGTAAAAAGCCAGGACAGCCGTCAGTTCTTTGTGATGGGCCACCCGGAGTATGACCCGGACACGCTGGCTAAGGAGTACTGGCGGGACCGGAACAAGGGTCTGGACATCGAGGTGCCGGAGCACTACTTCCCCGGCGACAACCCGGACAAGCCCCCTGTGGTCCGCTGGCGGAGCGCCGGACAGCTGCTGTATACCAACTGGCTCAATTACTACGTCTATCAGACCACGCCTTATGACCTGGCCAATGTACGCTGACACTACAATATAAAAGAGGTACACTCATGAAAATCACCTATGAGGACGTAAAGAACAGCCCGGAAATTCGCACCTATATTACTCAGGCGGACGCCTCGCTCATCGCGTTGGGCTTTACGGAGCACTCCTTTGCCCACGTGACCAAGTGCGCCGTCACGGCCAGCGGCCTGCTGCGGGATTTGGGATATGACGACCGTCAGATCGAGCTGGCCAAGATTGCCGGCTTTATGCACGATATCGGCAACGTGGTCAACCGCCACGACCACGCCATCAGCGGCGCCACAATGGCCTTCCGCATCCTGGACAAGATGGGTATGGAACCAGCGGATGTGGCGGCGGTCATCACCGCCATCGGCTACCACGACGACAAGACCGCCTTCCCCGTCAACGCCATTGCCGCCGCCCTGCTGCTGGCAGACAAGACCGACGTGCGGCGCAGCCGGGTGCGCAACAAGGACACCATCAGCTTTGACATCCACGACCGGGTCAACTACGCCGTGGAGAAGTCCGACCTGACCCTGGACACCGCCGCCAGGACCGTCACCCTCACCCTGTCCATCAATACAGAGGTGTGCGCGGTGATGGACTACTTTGAGATCTTTCTGGACCGGATGCTCCTGTGCCGCAAGGCGGCGGAGTTTTTCGGCCTCACCTTCAAGCTGGACATCAACGGGCTCACCCTTCTTTAAAAAGACAAGCATAGCACAGGGACGGATGGATACCATCCGTCCCTTTTTGTAACCCTTTCGTTATTGACAGCCAGATTTTATGTGATAATATGAAATCAGAAGATATACTACATTCGAAGTAGAAAGGGGTCTGAGCATGAAGCTGAGACGACTGCCCGACACCGAGCTGGAGGTGCTGAAGGCCCTGTGGGCCGCCGGCGGCGAGACGCCCCGCTCGGTACTGGAGGAGGCTCTGGCCAGCCACGGCTGGGCCACCAACACGGTGAATACCTATCTCACCCGGCTGACCAAGAAAGGGGTTATCGCCTGCCGGAAGCTGGGCAAGAGCAACTACTATACGCCTTTGGTTTCCCGGGAGGAATACCAGGCCTTCGAGGGCCGGGCGGTGCTGGACCAGCTCTTCGGCAGCTCCCTCAAGGGTTTTGTAGCCTCTCTGGCGGGAGACGGCCGGGTGGACCAGGCGGAGCTGGAAGAGCTTCAGCAGTATCTGGAGGAGCTGACACAGGACAAATAGCGGTCTTGCGCAAAGGAGTGAACCACAATGAAAGGAACACGCATGCGCCCTACTCTGCCCCGCACCCTGTTTTCCACCCCATTCCGCAGCAGCGCCGGAGCTGTCCGCCGCAGGCTGGGTAACCTATTTGCGCCCGGCCGGAAAAACGGCGGTCTGGTGGCGGTAGCCGCCCTGGTGCTGGTGGTCTTTGCCGGCGGTCTGGTAGCCTGCACCCGCTCGTTGGAGGAGCCCCCGGAGGAGACCGCCTTTTCGGATATCCCCGAGGAGGTGGTGGTCTTTGCCCAGGAGTACGCCGCAGAGTCCATGGAGGAACTGTCCGGGGATTCCGGCACGTTTACCGACATCCAGGTCACTTCCATCACGGGCGAGGGCACCTTCTCGGGCATTCTCCCCGACGCCGACCTGGAGGTGTATCAGATCGACTACCTCCTGAAGGCCGCCGACCCAGACATGCTGGTGGCGGGCGGCAGCTGGATAGACGACGAGGGCTGGTACCACCCGGACAGCTTTTTCTACTATCTGGTGGTAGAGCTGTCCGGCGAAACCCGGACGCTGCTGGGCACTCTTGTCAGCGACGGCACCGACGCCGGTTTTCTCGGCGGCTGGGAGGGCATTCTGGGCAACTTCCTCATCCGACATGGCAGCGAGGCCGGAGACGAGGCCATGATCCTGGCCGGCAGACAGGCCTTCCTCCGGGGTAAGCTGGACCAGGCCGACCAGATTATGGACTGCTTCCGGGGAGAGGCGGCGCCCACCGGGCAGCCCTATACCGACAGCGAGGGGCACACCTGGTATCAGTTTGCCGACTTCCAGGACACCTCCTGGAGGCGGATGGATGACCAGATTCTCAGCCAGTCCGCCATTATTTTCCCCCATGAGGTGAGTACCCAGCTGTTCCAGCGGTATGTGTATACGGCTCAGCCGGTGATCCTCCAGTTTGATGATGCCCTCTGGTTCCGGGAGGACAGCGCCGACCTACTCTCCTGTGGGTATCATGTGGACACCTCGGCCATCACCATCACAAAATGGGAGGACGACTTTATCCAATTTTATGCCCCCGACGGGGACGATCCCACCATCCGCCGGTATTTCACCCTGGCCATTGCCAGCGAACACCCCGAGCTGGTGGAAAACGGGGTGGGCAGCTGGGTCTTTTTGCAGTACTTTGACCTCTCCTGTGAGGGGATCGCCGACCTGGAGACCTCCTTCACCCTGGACGGCGCTTCCTACGCCCTGGGCACATCTGTCACCGGTCTGTTGGGTACGCCCTACGGCACCACCACCGATGATACCTATGGGGACGGCGTCTATACCTACGCCGAGTGGTACGGCAGCGGCGGCAGCACCAGCGCCTCCTATTTCTACAACCCGGCCCGGGGTTCCCTGGCTCTTCGGGCGCTGGTCACCTCGGATCTTCCCTCCCTGACCACCTGGGCAGCACCATGGAGGAGGCCAGGGCCGCTTATCCCGACGGGGAGTGGTTCTCCAACGGCGTCAATACCGAGCCCACCGATTGGCGGCTCTTCCTCACCTGTCCCGACGGGGAGGGCGGCACCTACCAGCTGGTCGTGGCTTTCTATGACAAGGACCTGGACGGCGTGATAGATCGGCTCTATCTCTCCGACTCCAGAGTCTAAAAACACAGGAGGGTGTCCATGCCCGGCTTTCTTCTCACTCTGGCGGAGATCACCCTGACCATGTCCGCCGTCATCCTGCTGCTTCTGGCGCTGGGGCCGGTTCTGGCCCGGCGGTATAAAATCCGCTGGCGGTACTGGGTATGGCTGGCGGTGGCAGTGCGGCTGCTGATTCCGGTCAACTTCTCGCTGCCCAACGCCCCGGTGGTGCTCACACCGCCGGACCCTGGGCCGTTCCTCTCCGAGCCCAAGCCCCAGGCCAGCGGCGGGATGGACGCTACACCGGTTCCATCTCATCCCCTGCCGTCCCCCACATTATCAATAGCCCCACCTTCCTCTCAAACCACCCCAGCAGGCAGTAATACAGCCTCTCCCTCTCCACAGGCAAGCGCTGACAATACCGTCCCAGTTTCCCAGGCTCCCGCTGAGACAGATATTCCCTCAATCTCTTTCTCCCTTACGGCGGGGCAGCTTCTCTTCTGCCTCTGGCTGGCGGGCGCGGCAGGCCTAACCCTGTGGCATCTGGCCTCCCACTGGCGGTTCCGTCGGTATCTGCGCCGCTGGGCGGAACCGGTGGAGGATACTTCGGCGCTGGCGCAGCTGGAGACGCAGAAGACACGGCTGGGCCTGAAGGCTTCCGTGTCTCTGGCGAGGTGCACCGGGGTGGGCAGCCCCATGCTGGCGGGGTTATTCCATCCGGTGATTCTCCTTCCCCGCGCTCCCGGTGCCGGAGGCCTGGAGGAGCTGTCCCTGGTGCTGATCCACGAGCTGTGCCACCTCCGGCGGCGGGATATTCTGTACAAAGCCCTGCTGTACGCCGCCGGGGCCTTCCACTGGTTCAATCCGCTGGTGTGGATGATGGTCCGGCAGGGTGTGCGGGATATGGAGCTGTGCTGTGACGACGACGTGTCCGCCCTGCTCACAGCCCAGGAGCGGAAACACTACGCTCAGACCATTCTCAGCGCCATCCCCGGAAAGCGAAAGTAGAAAAAAGACCGGAGCGCGGAATATCCGTGCTCCGGTCTTTTGCTTTGATGGTTATTTCTTCTGTCCGTTTGCTTTCGCTTCGGCCTTGGCAGCCAGCTTGGCAGCCTTCTTCTTGGTGGGCTTGAAGCCCCGGAAGATAAAGTAGGCCAGAGCCAGGATGATGACCACGGAGGCGATGTTGACGCCGGTGAGGATCTTCTCCGCCAGGGTCATGGGGGTGACAAACTCAGAGCCGGGCATCAGGCCGTTCATGACCTTGGAGTTGGCCACGGTGTAGAGCACGTTATGCATGGCCTGGCGGCCGTAGTGGTAGTCGGCGGAGCTGTTCTGGTCGAACTTCCACACGGCGTACTCGGTGGTGGTCAGGGCGGCGTCGCCGCCGGCCTCAATCATCTGATAGGCGTTCATGAAGGTGGGGGAGCCGGTGTTGGCGTTGTCGGTGATGGCAAAGCCGTGGAAGCCCCATTCGCCCCTGAGAACGTTGGTCAGCAGGTTGTAGCAGCCGCCGGTCCAGGTGTAGCCCAGGCGGTTGAAGGAGGTCATGATGGCGGTGACGGGGGGATAATCCCGGCTGGCGTTGACATAGCCGCCGTTGCCGTCCTCCTCCACGTAGTTGAGGGTGACGGGGTCGTTCTTCACGCACATCTCAAAGGGCAGCAGGTAGATCTCCCGGATGGCCTGCTCGTTGGACCAGGTGGCCATGCTGTACTGGCCGTTGCGGTCGCCCCGGTGGTTCTCCTGGTCGTTGACGGCAAAGTGCTTGATGAAGGTGTACATGCCCTTGCTGGCGGCGCCCCGGCTGGTGGCGGCGGCGATGGAGCCAGAGAGGAAGCCGTCCTCGGAGTAATACTCGTTGTTGCGGCCGGAGAAGGGGGTGCGGTGGGTGTTCATAGCGGGGGCGTACCAGCCCACGCAGCCGCCGATGAGGGACTGGTTGCCGATCATCACGCCGTAGCGCTCAGCCAGAGGCCGGTTCCAGGTCTGTGCCAGCACGATGGTGCCGCTGTAGCTCACGCCGGTGCCGCCGCCGGTCAGGCCGGTGGCCGCGTCCTGATCCAGGGCAGCGGGCTTGCCCACGCTCTCCAGGGCGGCGGTGCCGTAGCCGGAGGTGGCGATGATGGTCTGGTAGTCCTCAGGCTTGAGCTGGTCCAGCAGGCTCTCCCACAGGGGGTCGTCGTAGTCCTTGCCCCGCAGGTCGATGAGGGACACTCCGTTGTCGGCGCCGTAGACCGGAGTATCGGTAATGGTGGCGGGGTCAGTGGGGTTGAGGGAGTCGAAGGAATCCAGCTTGGCCAGGTCCTCGCTGCTGATGGTCTTGGCATAGGTGTAGGACACGCCGTCGCTGCCGTTGATCTCATTGCCCCAGGTGGAGACCTGGCCGCTCACCTCACCGTCGTGGGTGGGCCAGGTGCCCTGCCAGTCGCTGCGGCTGAGGTAGGTGCAGCCGCTGTCGGCGAAGTCAAACTGGTTGGTGATAGCCACGCCAGTGGCGGAGTCCACGGAGTAGGTGTCCACATCCATCTGGGCCACGGTGTACACATCGGTAAAAGAGGGATCACCCTCAGCGGTCATACCGTTTTCGGTGGTGTAGCCCTTGGCGGCGAGCACATTGTTCACCGCGTCGTGGGCGTTGGCGGCGGCGGTAATGTAGTAGTCGCCGGCGTCCAGGATGTAGGTCTTGGCATTGGTATAGTCGTAGGATTTGAGCTGCTCCCGCTCAAAGGTGACGGTCACGGTGCCGGTCTCACCGGGCTGGAGCTCCTCGGTCTTGCCGAAGCCCACCAGCTGCACGGAGGACTTCTCCACCTTGTTGGCCTTGTCGTAGTCGGTGTAGGGAGACTGGACGTAGACCTGGACCACGTCCTTGCCGGCCACATCGCCGGTGTTGGTCACGTCCACGGTGACGGTGCAGGCGTCGCCGTCCCAAGCGGCGGAAAAGTTATCCCACTGGAAGGTGGTGTAGCTCAGGCCGTAGCCAAAGGGATAGACCACCTCGCTGGCGTAGTCGTAATCCCCGGCGTTGCCGGTGCCCATGACCACGTCCTCATACCGGGTCTCGTAGTACCGGTAGCCAACGTAGATGCCTTCCTGATAGGTGACATAGTTGTACTTGGTCATCTGGCCGTTCTCGTCCATGTACTGGTAGTCGCCGTAGTTCTGGGCGGCGGGGGAAGCCAGGGCGTCGGCGGCAAAGGTGTCCACGGTGCGGCCGGAGGGGTTGATGTTCCCGGCAAAGATGTCCGCCAGGGCGTACAGGCCGTAATTGCCCACGCTGGGCACATAGACGATGGACTTGATGTTCTCAAACTGGTCCACCCAGCCCAGCTCCATGGCGGCGGAGGAGTTGACCAGCAGGACCACGTTGTCGAAGTTCTCGTTGAGGTAGGTCAGGATCTCCAGCTCCACGCTGTCAGGCTCCAGGTAGCTCTTGGCCTGGTCCTCGGGGATGTCGGTGTGGTTGTACATGGACCGGGGCATGTCCCGGCCCTCGCCCACCTTCCGGCCCCAGACGAACACGGGCACCGTGCCCTGGACGCTGTCCAGCAGACCGGGCTCGCTCTCCAGCACGTCCAGAGGGCACTCGTTGATGGAGAAGTCCTCGTCGTCGCCGTAGCTGACCGAGCCCACGCCCAGTCCGTAGCTGCTGCCGTTGCCGGAGTCATAGAAGTTCCACAGCGTCTCGTTGACGCTGAAGCCCCGGTCGGTAAAGGTAGTGCGCAGGGTGGTGCCCGGGTCGCCGGCGAAACCCATCTGCAGCATGATGTCATACCATGTGTTACCCATCAGCTTGGTGGAGGAGCGGCCGAAGAAGCTGAAGGTGGTGCCTTCGGCAAAGGGCATGTTGTTGTCGTCATTCTTCAGCAGAACAACGCCTTCTCCCACAATCTCCTCGTTGAGGGCCTGCTCCACGGCAGCCATCTCCTCGGCGGTGTAGTCGGCCTTGTTGTACTGCAGGTCCAGGTCCTCGGTGTAGGTATCCGGCTGCTCGATAACGGTCCCGCCGCTGTCGCCCAGGAAGCCGTTGATCACGTTGAGGTTGGGCGGAATCATGACGTTGGCTACAATGGTGACCACCAGGGTCAGGGCGATGAGCACGCCGCCCACACTGGTGCGTACAATTTTTCTTGCCTTCATGGACAGTTCTCCTCTCTATCCTGCTGCACGTCTCCCCGCCTGGCCGGGCGGAGAAAAACAATGCTCATGACGCCGGGCGCGCCGTGCCCGGGCCCGGCGCCCGGTGCACTTTGCTTTCGTCATGAGCATGATACAAATATTTTTGGTAAATGGGAAGAGATTTGCCGCCGTTTGCACAAAAGGCGACGCAGTTGGTTATTCCGCCTCCTGCGCCTCCGGCTCGTCGGCCATGACCACATCCAACAGAAAGACCCCGTCCTCCACCCGGACGGTGAGGGTGCCGCCGTACTGCTCGGCCACAGTGCGCATACTCAGCATGCCGAAACCGTGGTAGTCCCGGTCTCCCTTGGTCGTGACAGGCAGGCCGCCACGCATAGCCACCGGCCCGGCACAGCGGTTCTCCACATGGATGCTCACCAGGTTGCCCGTCCGCTTTACCGTCAGCAGAATGTCCCGCTCCTCCTCGGGCAGGTTCTGAACCGCCTCCATGGCGTTGTCGATGGCGTTGCCCAGCAGGGCGTAGAGATGGTGGGCCTTGATAAAGTCCAATCCCCGTCCGTCGGCCATGGAGCTCAGGCGGATGCCCCGGCTGCGGCAGAGCACGTTTTTCTCTGTCAGGATGGTGTCCAGCACCTCGTTGCCCGTCTTGGCCTGGTCGGCGTACTCGGCCAGCACCTGATCCAGCTCCTGCTTCTCCTCCCGGGCCAGGTCGCCCCGGCGGCTGAGCAACTCGCTCTGGTGGCGCAGGTCGTGGTATTTCATATTGATGAGGTCTACGCTCCTGCGGGAGATCTCGTACTGCCGCTTTCCCTGCTCCAGCAGGTGCTGCACCTCGTCCAGCTCGTCCCGTAGGGCCCGGCTGGAGAGCTGATTGTGGAGAAGGGCAAGAATCAGGCCGCAGATGAGGATATTGTAGCTCCGCTCCAGCAGCAGGGAGGCCCGGGAGCCGGTGGTATAATAGTTGGTAATCATGTTGAAAATCACGTCGGCGGCGATGAGCAGTCCGCTGAGTCCCACCAGGCTGGTGCGGCCCAGATACAGGTTGTGATTTCCTTTCAGGAGCTTGTCGAAGATACTGAAGGCAAAGGCGTACACCAGGAAGTAGCAGTCGATATAGAATACCATCTGGAGCAGCGGGATCTGCCCCAGATCAAAGGGTGTGTTGCTGTACGGGTCAAAGGTAACGCCGAACAGCAGGCTTATCTGCGTGGCTTCGCTGATGAAGGTGTAGGCCAGATAAGCCAGGTGCTGCACCGTATACCCGGCGATGCCGCAGAGGAGGATGTTGCCCCAGGGCTCGTCATAGCACCAGCGCATGGCCAGCAGGCTGCACAGGAACATGGTCAGAAAGAGGAAGGAGACATACCAGGCATTGTACTCCAGCAGTGGAAAAAGGGCGGCAATGAGAAACATAACCGTAATGACAGCCGCCAACCGCAGGCCGAAGCGGGGCCTGCGCTCCAGGCGGAAGAGGAACATACCCTCGCCGAAGAGCAGCTGGGCCATAAAGAGCAGTTTATAGAGCGCCAGACCTGTCATTCCGTCACACTCCCCTGCCCAGACAGGCAGCCAGGGCCGCCATGAGCTCCTTTTTCTTGCCCCGGCTCACCCGCAGCTCCCTATCCCCCACCAGCACTGTGTCTCCGGTGAGCTGACGAACATGCTGCATGTTGATGAGATAGGAGGTGCTGCACCGGAAAAAGACCTCTTTGGGCAGCTGCTGCTCCACCGCGCTCAGCTTGCCTCGGACGGTGACATCTCCCTGGCTGGTGTGGTAAGTGAGGTCGTGGTCCATGACCTCCACGTAGTAAATGGATGAGGAGGTGAGCACCCGCACCGTGCCGCCCACATTCAGCAGTACCTCCCGTCCCTTTTTCAGGTCCACGGCCTGGAGAATCCGGCGCATCTTCATCTCAAAGGAGGAGTAGCGCACCGGCTTGACGATAAAGTCCAGGGCCTCCACCTCGTAGCCCTTTACGGCATACTGCACCATGCTGGTGACAAAGACCAGGGCGGTCACACGGTCCAGCTCCCGCAGCCGCTGGGCGGCGGCCATACCGTCCACCTTGGGCATGCGGATATCCATAAAAATCAGGTCATACCGGGGGCTGTACTGCTCCAGGAAGGTCTTTCCGTCCCGAAACCGTTCTGTGGAGCAGGAGATCCCACGGGCCTCGCAGTACCGCTTCAGGCATTCCTCCAAATCCCGGGCAGCTGCGTCCTCGTCCTCCACAATCGCAGTTCTCAGCATCTCTTCCATGTCCTCTCGCCCCCTCAGCGCAGAGCACCGCTCCGCTTTCTCTGTGATTATAGCGTAAAATTCCGTTCCCGTAAATATCCGCAGTCCCGGCACATCTGTGCCGCCTAGAAACCGCCCGACAAAACAACAACCCCCCGGCCATCCAACGTGACCGGGGGGCTACTGATTCTGAATCTCTACCAACTGATTAACCTCTTACTTTCTTCGGATTTTGTACATTAAGAATCCTGGATCCTGGAAAACATGTCTCTGCGCAGTTACCTAAAACACCTGTTGCACATCTGGCTCCGTCTTACGCAATACTTTGCTCGAGGTTACCGTGTGCCGTCTCACACATGTGAGTGCTGTTTGGAACTAACTGATGGCTGTTTTTCGCTTGGTTCCTGGAATCTGTCACGCGTGGCGAATGGTGAATGAATTCATTCGCTGGGAAAGACCTCGGTTTCCTTGTTGGGTTCCTTGGTTCTCTGAGCCTTTCAGCCCATCGGACTCGCCTCTTTCTTTCTGGCTATATTGTACGATGAGTTCCCCATTTTGTCAAGTAGTTTTTGTGAAATTGTTCAACTTTTCTACAAGTTGAACAGCGCACAGGCCCCTGCCGCCACTCTGGCGGCAGGGGCCTGTCTTTACCTCTGTTCTTTCTCTCCGGAGGCCCGCACCTCCAGGTAGTAGTGCTCCTCCGCCGGGTCCAGAGTGACGGTGGCAATCCCCTGCTCCAGGTCAAAACCGAAGTTCTGACGGACAATTTCAATCTGTCCTCTGTCCTGCAGCGTGGCAGTCTGGGCGGCACAGGCCAGGTTGGAGCCCAGCTTGGTCACCAGGTCGTAGCCGCACACGCCCACGTTGTCTGTCCCGGTGCAGTCGTAGCTGCCCGCCTTGGTCATGGCGGCGGTCAGGCTGACCGTCCCTCCGGCAGGCACGGTAATTTCACTTTCCAGCCAGCACACCCGGACCATGCCGCCCTCGATGAACTCCAGCCAGCCGGTGTCGTACCGCTCCACCGGTTCGTCGGACAGCACCCCGTAGGAGAGCAGCTGCTCCAGGAAGGCCCGGTAGTACAGCTCAAAATCTGCGTCCTCCTGGCCTCTCTCCTCCCAGATGAGGGGCAGCAGCTGCCGGAGCATGGTGTCCAAATCGCTCTCATACCGCTCCACGGTAGCCCCGCAGCCCTCCAACTTAGGGGCATCCTCCTCCATGCCGCCGCTGGCGTAGCCCTGGATGGTCATATTCTCCACATCCTCCCCCAGCACCAGGAGGTAGTATTCCTTGCCGTAGTCATACTCTCCCGGCTGGGGGACGGAGAAGCTCTGCATCATCGTCCCCGCTTCCCGGTCATAGGCGGCGCCGTGGAAGCCGTAAGTCAGGACGTTGGTCTTGTCGTAGTCCAGGTTGAAGGTCACCCGCAGGGTGGGGTTGGTGATCCCCGCCTCCTCATCCTGTTCAGGACTGTACGGGTCGGTCAGTTTGTAGACAACCACCGGCACATCGGTCACGTCCGGCCCGGGCCCCAGGGCGTTCTCCAGGTAGCTGCCGTCGGAGAGCAGGGCCTGGTAATCCGTCCAGCTGTGGGGATAGGCCAGGTTCGCGGTGCCCTCCGGGTCGTCTGCGCCCCATACGCCTTCAAAACCTCCCGCATAGGTGCCCACCCGCAGGGTGGTGTTCAGCTCCGTCCCGTCCGCTGTCAGGGTGGGCCGGTTTTCTTCCAGATTGTTCAGCCCGGACACAAAGGGGTAGAGGACGGTCAGGGACTGGTTCTCCGCCGAGGTATTGGTCAGGGTGTAGGAATCCGTCACCAGAATGTCGGTGCTGCTCTTGTACTGCCCGCCCTCCGGGTAGTGCTCGTTATAGAAGTCCAGCACATCCTGCCGCTCTGCCTCGGTCAGCCAGGTGCGGGAGGCAGCCTCCTCCTGGTTGGAGATCCACACCGGCACCCAGGGTTCAAAGTCCAGGGTAATGTTCCGCTGCGCCTCAATGGCGCCGTTTTCCTCCCGCAGGGTCAGGGGGAACACCGGCCCGGCGTAGGACATAAAGACCGACGCTCCGTCGCTGCCCGAGCCGTTCTGTCCCGCTCGTCCCCCCAGCAGGGGGATGAACCCGGTGAAGATGCCCACCCCCAGCACCACCACGGCCAGGCTGGCCGCCAGAGCCGCCCACTTCTTCCAGCGGCGCTTTTTCCCCGCCGTCACGGGGACATTTTCCTCCAAAGTGGCGTCCGGCAGGCTGTTCATGGCCTCCAGCAGCCGCTCGCTCTCTCTGCTCATAGTGTCACTCCTTCCTGCTCCAGTGCCCGGCGGAGGGACTGCCGCAGGCGGCGCAGCCGCTGGGTGGTGCCGTTGGGGGAGCCTCTCAGCCCGGCGGCCAGGTCCCGTACCGCCGCGCCGTAAAAGTACCGGCCCACGAACAGTTTCCGGTCCTGGTCGCGCTGCTGTCTCAGCCATCGCTCCACGGCGGCGCCGATCTCCTCCGTCTCCCACTGCTCCTCAGCGCTGGGCACGGCGGGCACGCACTCCTCCAGCTCCAGCACCAGACTGCCCATCCCCTCGCCCCGCTTTTGGCTGTATCTGGCCCGCCACCGGTCAATGGACAGGTTGCGGACAATGCGGCAGAAATAGGCCCGCAGGGAGTTGGGCTTCTGGGGCGGCATGGTGTCCCAGGCCCGGTGCCAGGTGTCGTTGACGCACTCCTCCGCATCCTCATGGGTCTGGAGAATGTTGAAGGAGAGGCTGTGGCAGAGCGTGCCGTACTTCTCATCCGAGGCTGTGATAGCCCCCTGGTCCCGCTGCCAGTACAGCGCCACAATGTTTGCGTCCTCCACGGGAATCCCTCCTTTGTTCTTTCCCTTTCACCCATTGAGACGGAAGCCGAACCAGGATGTGACACTTTTAGTTGGAATCAATTTATCATATACGCCCGGGTACCGTCAATTTTCTCCGAACGCAGTACAGCCGCCCGCCGTTTCTCACTGGAAACGGCGGGCGGCTTACATCTTATTCCAATATTTTAACTCCCAGTGAACAGCACCAGAAGCAGTCCGTAGATGACACTGGCGCTGATACCGTACACCAGCACCGGCCCGGCGATAACAAACAGCTTGGCGCCCACGCCCATGATGAGACCCTCTGCGAGTGTCAAGTAAGGGACAAAAATTTTATTCGGCGGCTATGCAATTTGGGATATTGCACAACCACCGAATAATTTTATGCGCTAATTTGCTCAGTTAATGCGAAGGCTGCCTCATAAGAGTC
>NZ_JBMNPX010000032.1:0-15749 GCF_050943825.1 Pseudoflavonifractor sp. | reverse complement strand
TAAAGGCCCTGCCGGAAGTGGTAAGCAAGGTCGTGGTGGTGCAGACCGTCAGCGATGAGCTGTGGGAGCAGGCCAAGCGGCTTTTGCGGGATCATCATCTGTAACAAAATAAAGCGCCCACCCGGTCTGATAGTTCCCACAGGTACATTTTCTGAACCATGTGAAATGTCAGGCACACAGGCGGACAGCGGAAGCTGTCCGCCTGTTGTGTTTTATGCCAGCAGTCGCTTGATTTCCTCAATATCTGTAATCTGCTTTGTGATATGCGGTGCGTGTTCTCCCTCCTGCATAGGACTGTCCACTCTGCCGATGTCCCGGTACACGATCTTGACACTCTGTCCCGCAGAGCGGGAATACTTTTGGCTCCGCTCGCCCACTTCAATCCGCTGGATGAAGAGCCGCAGCAGCTCCGGCGTCAGTTCGTCGATGGTGGTGTACCGCTTGGCCTTCTCAATGAAGGCGTCCACATTGGCGGCTGAGGCTTTCAGTTTCTCCAACTGTTCCTCCTTGGCTGGAATGTCGGCAGACAGACTTTTTTGCTCGGCGTTGTAGTCTGCGGAGAGCATGCGGAACTGTTCATCGCTCACCCGCCCCAGGACATTGTCCTCATAGAGCCGTTTGAACAGCGCGGACAACTCATCGTACCTCCGATGCATGGAATCCAGATCCTTCTGCAGACGGTTGATCTCCCGGCGCAGTTCTGCGGTATTCCGTTGGTTGATGTACTGGGCGAACTGCCGCTCCTTCATCCGTGCGAAGTGGGTGACCCTGCGCAGGTCATCCAGCACAATGGCTTTCAGGTCCATCTCCCGGATCTGGTGGGGTGAACAGGCGGTTTTCCCGCGCTTGCCGTAGGTGGAGCACCGGAAATAATACTGATCCTCCCGCATCTTTTCCGTCCGGCAGAGCACCATGTATTTGCCGCAGTCGGCACAGTAGACCAATCCAGAGAACAGATTCGGCTCCTCCATGTGCTTGGGCGGCCGCCGCTTGTGCGCCCGCACATCCTGCACGATCTCCCAGACCTCCATGGAGATAAGCGGCTCATGGGTGTTCTCCACAAGGATCTGCTCACTCTCCGGTTTCTGGATCTGCTTTTTGTTTTTGTAGGAGAGCGTTGTTTTCTTCATGTTGAGCGTGTGTCCGATGTAGACCTTGTTTTCCAGGATCTTAGCCACGGTTTTACCAGACCAGGTGTAGGGACGGGTGGTATCCAGATTGGTGCAGGCGGCTCCGGTAGTCTGGTAGTACTGGTTGGTCGGATTCAGCACCTGCTCTCGGGTCAGGATTCTGGCGATCTGGTTTGGCCCTTTCCCCGCTGCACACAGGTCAAAGATCTGACGCACAATGGGGGCAGTTTCTTCATCGGGGATAATCTCCTTGGAGTCCTTGTCCTTTTTCTTGTAGCCGTAGGGCGGTTTGCCGCCCAGCCGTTCCCCGCGCTCCGCCTGCATCTTCTTGATGGCGCGTACTTTCTTACTGGTGTCCTTGGCGTGGAGTTCGTTGGCCCAGTTACGGATCGGATTGAAGTCGTTGCTGCTCTCCACCAGGGAATCCACGCCATCATTGACCGCGATAAAGCGGACACCCTTTTCCGGAAAGTAGATCTCCGTGTACTGTCCTACCTGGAGGTATTCTCGTCCCAGGCGGCTGAGATCCTTGACGATGATGGTCTCCACCTCGTCCCGTTCCACCATTTCTATGATTTTCTTCCAGGCCGGACGGTCAAAGTTTGTACCGGAGTAGCCATCGTCCGCCAGGAACAGCGTGTTTTCAAACCCATGGTCCGCCGCGTACTGTTCCAAGAAGAGTTTTTGGTTGTGGATGGAGTTAGACTCTTTCTGCCTGTCGTCCCTCTGCCGCTCATCCTCCTGACTGAGTCTGCCGTATAAAATATTGTATTTTTGGCTTGCCATATCTCTGTAACCTCCTTTTACTGGGGCAAGCCGGTATGGGGTACGAACAGTATACCCCACCGGCCTGCACAAGTCCACGGAAACCTTACGCGCTGTGGGCTTCTTTCTTTAGGTCTGTGTCAATGAGCGAGAGCAGCTTGTCGGTGGGCGTTGCCGTGGCATCCATCGGGAACACGGAGGTCACATGAAAGACCTTTCCTCCAATGAGCATCTCCCTCTGATTGATGATGTGATCGTCCTGGTGCTGGTAGCTGGTGTCACGAAAACTGGTCAGCACCTCTCCGCTTTCCGTTTCCCGCAGCAGAGCTCCGTTGGGATTGTATCCGCCCAGCATTCCAGTCTCGCGGTATTCCTCGTATTCTGTTCTCATAGAACTCCTTTCCTCCGGACATGATCCGGACAATAAAAATAGCAGACCGTCACATAGTCTGCTGCCAAGTTGGTTCTTCTTCGTGATCGTCCTCCTTATGACCGAGGGCGATTTTTATTTGCCGTTCCCGACGGAGCGCTTTCCGGTCCGTGTGCTGGTGCATGGTGGTGGCATCCCTTATGGGATCAGCAGTTTGATCACGCTCCAGAGAGCGGCCAAGCCGGACCAGATCACCTGCAAGACCACCATACCCACCATAGTCCCCAGCAAAATCAGAGCCAGCCATACCATGACCGACATGGCCGTTCCCAGACTGGGCGGAGAAATAGAAATCTCTTTCTTCTTCCCAGCCTGTTGCAGCAGCCGCTGTACTTCCGCTACATCCCGCGTCAGTGCCTCCATCTGCGCCTGGGTGGGGCACGGCTCCCTCCGACTGGAAGCCTCCCGCAGAAGGGCTGTGTGGGCCGCTGTGTGCCGCTCCAGCTCGTCCAGCCGATGGAGTAGCTCCTGCCACTCCTCTTTGCTGGGACAGTTCTGCGGTATCATAGTCTGCGGAGCATTCCTCCGCTTCAATTCCTCCATGGGCAAGCGCTGCCCGGATTCTGAACTCATGTTCCATGACCTCCTTTGTGTACTTCTCCTCGTGGAGCCGGTCGTCCCGACACTTCATTCCCGTGGGCGTGGTGTAGGTGATACTCTTCCGGCTGTCCGTCCACCGCACCTGATACCCCTCGCTCTCCATCAGGGAGATAAATTCCTCCTTGCTGACAGCGTACCGCATGCACTGGTCGATGGTGTTCATAAGCCGGAACTTCCAACTCTCGCCCTTTGCGGCGGAGCGGTACTCTCTGGTGCTCATCCGCTTTTGCTTGACCTGCTTCTGCGGTGGCGGAAGAATCTCCAAGCCATGTGCAGCACATATTTCATCATTGGCAATCCGGTGGGTTTGCAGGTCAGCGGCACTCTGGTGGAGTTTGCGGCCATCTTGAAAGCTGACACTGTTCACCACCAGGTGGCTGTGCAGATGGTCGGTGTCAATATGGGTAGCCACCAGCACCTCGAAGTTTGGGAACTCACGCTGAACCAATTCCAGCGCAATGGCGTGGGCCTCCTGGGGCGTTAGATCATCCGTCTCCGCAAAGGACTGCACGAAGTGATAGTACTGTCTGCCGTCTGTCTTATGGAACCGCTCCTTGGTGAGCTGCATTTCGGAGCAGACACTTTGGGCGGTGCAGTTCCAGCCGGAGACCAGCCGACGATCTTCCCATGTGGTTTTCTCTTCCTGCTGGACATAGCGCAGCACACCGCCCAGAGCACCTCTGCCCCCGCCACAATTTTTGATTGCGGTGAAGGTTGCCATCTCAAGTCACCTCCCGTAACAGCTCTCGGAGCTGTTCATAGATTTTTCCATAGTTTTCTGCCAGCGTGTCACCTTTGACTACAGATACCCTCCCCATGTTGGCCAGGGTGGTGAGTTGATTCAGATTTCGTCCCTGGGCTTTCAGTTCAGACAGCACCTGTTCTAACCCTTCCACCCGCACAATCTCTTTTCCCAGTCCGCTGTAGCACAGGTAATCAGTGACTGTCAGGCCAGCAGCCTTGGCTCGTTCCCGGATAGTTTCTTTCACACGGGGCGTCACCCGCAGGGTGATGATCTCGCTCTTTTTTACTCTCTGCATTGCTCCTCCTTCTCCCCCTCAGGGGCCGGGTACGGGGCAGCACCCCGAAACTGTGCGCGGCGTATAGCCGGGCGCGATGCTTGCCCTCCCCGAAGGGAGGAATCCGTCTCCACGGCCCTCGCCGCGCCCTCTCCAGACGGTTGGTCAACGGCAGCAGGGTCGATAGGGACGATTTTTCCGGAACCCTCCAAATCGACACTATCGGCACGATTCAGCTCGATTACACGCTTGCCGTTGCTTCGGCGGATCACTGCAGCAATCCCGTTCTTCCTTAGGGCCTCAATGCTTTGCAGGATCAGCCTTGAAATCTTTTTGGGCGTTACCCCTTCAGACTTATCAGGGTCGATCTTTTCGGAGAGCTCCGTGGGAGTGCCGATAAATATTGTTCTGGTGCTCATAAATGCAGAGAGGAGAACGACGATCCGATCCTCATGAAACACGGGTTCTTCTCTGCTGTCTGAAACCAGCTCCCACACATTTTCATCGCCGCGTCGGAGCTCCAGCTCCCGGTATTCGATGTCCCGGCCCACGCAGGTCAGTCTGGCCCTGCCGCTGCCCCGCTTTTCTTCCACCAACGTGAAGCTGGAATCCACCGCGCCGCTGATGGCGGTGGTGCCGGAGATCCGGTGGAACACATCCTCTGCCTTTTCTTTCCGCAGATGGTGGATGAGCAGGATGGCGATGCCATGCTTGTCCGCCAGCCGCTTGAGCACAGACAGGTCCCGGTAGTCGTTGGCGTAGGTGGCGTCGTGGATCGGACGGATCATCTGCAGGGTGTCGATAATGACCAGTACGGTGTCGGGGTGGGTGGTGAGAAATGTTTCCGCCTGTTCCTCCAGCCCCTGACCGATGAGGTCGCACTCGGTACAGAAGTGGACGCTGTCCGGTGCGTCCTCAGTGATCTCAAACAGCCGGTTCTGGATGCGGAGGACGGAGTCCTCCAGACAGAGATAGAGGGTGGTACCCTGCCTGGTGGTCATGTTCCACACCGGTTCTCCCTTGGCCACTGTCACGGCCAGCCACAGAGCCAACCAGGATTTGCCCACTTTCGGGGAGCCTGCCAGGATGTGCAGGCCCTGCGCAAGCAGGGTGTCCACCACAAAATTGGGCGAGTGCAATGGCTGGCTCATCAAGGTTGCTCCATCCACTGTGCGGAGCGGCGCGTTGTTTTTTCTCACGGTCAATTCCTCCTTATTTTGAATATGAAAAGCGCCCACCTCAGTGAGCGCTTCCGGGAAAGGTATTTTTCCTTTCACTTGATTATTCTGGGAGTTTTGATAAAATGAGAATATCACAAGACAGGCCCAAAATGGATATAGGACAGGAGGGGGACACATGCCGCTGGGGATCAAGCAGAACAACAACCTGCTGTACCTCACACTGGACGTGTGGCAGGATTTAGTTTTTCTGAACGAGCAAGCCTATCCCGCCGGATATTTTGCGGCCAATATCATGAATCAGGATCAGGCAACCCTTCAGGCCCTGATCCATTACGGCGGTGCCATCAGTAAAGAGGCGGAAGCACTCCTGGACGCAGATCGGGACACCTTTGCCCGTCTGCTCCCACAGGTGCGCTCGGATGTCTCCGCCCTGCTGGATGTGCTGTGGACATACCCGCCCTTCTGCTTCCTGGACAAGTCTGGAGAACTGGAGGTGCTGGATCAATATTGCCGCGAGAACATGGTGGATGCCCTGATGTCGACCGAGGCCCCGTATCGGGATTTTTTCTTGCACTACCTGGCCGCCGCCTTTGCCATCCCCCTGGGGATCTATCATTTTGTTGTAGCGGCGGACTACTTTGAGCGGGGATATCTCTACCGGCTCAAGGAGCGGAACGAGACCTTCTTTGCCATTGCTGCCCACGACTGTTTCACCAGCGACGACTTCTGGCATGTGATGGACACCCTCCCCTTGCCGGATATTGAAAAATTTACGGTGTCCCCAGTCATGGAGTCCACATACATCTTTGCCAGGAATCCTACCCAGAAAGAAAAGATGGTGTTTGTCCAGCGCATCCGCTTTCACAGGATCATGTCGTTCTACTGCTTCGACTTGATGAACGGGCTGCATCACGGCCACGCTCCCTGCGTGTGTCAGAACTGTGAGCGGTATTTTCTTACCCGCAGCGGACACAAGCCAAAATACTGCAGCGGCATGGCACCTCAGGACAGCCGCCTGACCTGCCGACAGTACGGTGCCATGATGCACCAGAAGGAGCAGAACAAGCAGCATCCCGTCTACCGTCTGTTCAATACCCGCACCAACACCATCCGCAAGCATCACCAGAGAGGAAAAATCTCCGACGAGCTGCGGCGGGAAGCACTGTATCTTGCGGAGACCTATCGGGACCGGGCGCTTATGGACAACGACTATGCCGCCGGAGACTACGCCCACGACATGGAGCAGGAGACGCTTTATGCTCAGGCGAGAGCGCGGCTTGCCCAGGAGGACAAGCCATGAGCATGTACCTCTGTGACGCGCCCTGCCCCAGCAACGAGGAGCTTGCCCGGCGCATACAGGAAGGCGATCCAGAGGCTGCTTCACTTCTGCTTTCCCAGAACGAGGGATACCTGACCATGCTGGCCACAAGCTACTGCGAACAATTTTCTCAGGATTTTCTGGTGGACGATCTGAAGCAGGAGGGTGCGCTGGCATTACTGGACGCGGCACAGCGGTTTGATGCATCCATGGGAACCAGGCTGCTGACCTACGCCACTCCCGCCATTGAAACGGCCATGAAGGACTGCGCCGCCCAAAGTTCTTTTTCTCTGTCCTTCCCGCTGGATCGCTACTACCAGCTGCGCCAGGTGGCGTTCCTCTATGCCGCACACGAGCAGGACACCGAAGCAAATCTTCTGACCGCCATTCAAGCGAAGCTGGAAGTCTCCGTCAAAGTGGCCAAGCGTCTGCTGGAGGAATATCGCACTGCGTTCCAGATCGAGTCGTTGGGTGAGCGTGTCTTTGATATTAGTTTTTGCGGTGATCCCGCCAGAGCCTATGACCATTTCATGCGCCGGACGCTGCTCCTCCAGCGCATGGAGGAGGTGCTCAAGCCCAGAGAGTTGAACTTGGTACGCTGTTATCTGGGGATCGGCCAGCCCAATGAGCAGGGCATGACCTTTCAGGAACTGGCCATCCGGCTGAACTACAATGGCCCCAGCGGCGCGGAGAAAGCGTATAAGAGTGCCATCCGGAAGCTGAGAAAGCAACGAAACGGTGGTGCTTACGGTCAGTGGCTCTCCATCCAGAAAGCGATTCAAGCCGCACGCCGGGAGGCCAGCAGAGAGATAGAATACCGTTCACCCCAGTCCACATGGCTGGAGGAACAGGAGCTGATTCGGGGATTTTTGTGTAAGACAGCGGCGTTGCGTTGTGTGTATCATATTCTGTGCACAGCAAATAAGGAGGACCCAAAAAGGTAACACAAAAAGCAAAAGGGAGGGACCGGAAATTCCGGTCCCTCCCTGTTTTGTGGGTTTTATCTCATTGCACGATGCTTATGCCAGTTCCCGACACAAGAAGGTCACGGCCTGAGCGCGGGACACCGCCGCATCGGGGCTGAAGTTGTTGCCTCCGGTGCCGTTGGTGATACCGTTGGCCACAGCCCAGGTCACAGCATTGACATAGTAGGCGTCGGCAGCCACATCGTCAAAGCTGCTGCCAAACACCACTGGGGAACCGGCAGCCCGCCACTGGAAGGTGACCGCCTGAGCGCGGGTCACAGCCATATCCGGGCTGAAGGTGGTATCGCTGGTGCCGTTGGTCACGCCGTTGGCCACAGCCCACAGAACCGCGTCATAGTAGTAGTCGCTGGTGCTCACATCGGTGAAGGGGTTGGTTCCGGTGGCCTTGGGGGAGCCGTGGGCTCTCCACAGGAAGGTCACCATCTGAGCACGGGACACGGCCATGTTGGGACCGAATGTAGTGGCGCTGGTGCCGTTGGTCACGCCGTTCTCCACGGCCCATAGCACCGCATCATAGTAGTAATTGCTCTCGGAAACATCGGTGAAGGGATTGATGGGTTCCTCAACGATCTTCTTAAAGGAAGCCTCGACCTCCACACGACAACTGGGCATTTTGAAGGTAAACTTATTGTCGTCTTTTTCTGTGAGCTTGATGGAGTCTCCATTTTTGTCGGTGACGATCAGCTTATCCAGCTCATAACCCTTGTCAGGTTTCACGGTGATGGTCACAGTGTCGCCCTTATCAGCACGGCTTGGGCTTATGGTGACCTTGCCGCCGGTGGTGCGGTCCACGGTCACGGCGTAGTCGCCGTCTGCATCAGAGCCGCCGGTGACGGGGGTGCTGGGAACCACAGGGTCAACGGGGGTGACAGGAGCGGCGGTTACAGTAATGACAGCAGAGGCTGCCACGCTGCCTACAGTCACCGTCACCGTGTACTGACCGGCCTGGGTAGCCTGGAAGACAGTCTGCTCACCGGTAGTGGGAGTTACTGTAGCCCCAGAACCAGACGCGCTCCAATTGGCAGCAGCGTCGTCCGCAAAGCCGTCCCACGTTGCCGTGAGGGTGAGGCTGGCGCCGGTGTAGATGGATGCAGAAGTGGGAGACACCGTCACAGTCTGAGTGACCACGGGATCACCCGCCTGCTCAGGAGGCGTCAGCACAGTGGTGACGCCGTCCTTGATGAGAACAATTTTGGGAGCATCCCCCACAAATTCATTCCAAGGATAGGTAACCCCATCTCTGCTGTACGGAGTAAAGCTCGCCAGATCAGCCAGATCCTCCACCGGAGTTCCACCTTCCCAGAACGCTTGGTTATCCTCCAGGGTGAAGGTGCCGCCCATCCGCTGGAGAACCAGCTTGTCATAGTCCTTGGGCAGGTTCTTGAAGGTGTTGTTCTTGATCGTCACAGGAGCCATCTCCAAGGTGGCCGGCGTGGTCCAGGTAACGTTGGAAATCATGTAGGTATCAGTGTCCACAGGTGTATCAAACACATTGTTTTCAATCAGAACACTTTCAGCATCTTTCATGCTGTCAAAGGCCATCACCATCTGCTTGAAGTAGTTATCCTTTACCACCACAGTACCCTTATCGCCGTTAAAGTACAGGGTTCCGGCATCAGCAGGAGCCCCCGTAACCTTGTCATTAGGCACGACGGAGCAGTACTGGAGGGTAAAGTTCTGTGCGGCGGGCGCAACCTCAATGGTCTTGTTGACCTCCACCTTGGGCATAATCTTCAGGCCGGAGATGGTCACATTATCGCCGAAAACCGTGATCAAGTTCTGGATAGCCCAGTTGCCATTCGCGGTTTCGGTGCTGCTGTAAATGGTGGCCTTGGTATTCGTGGCGTCGGTGATGGGATTGCCGCTTGCATCCACGCCCTGAATGGTGATGTTGCTGGCGGTGATGGGCAGGTACCAGCCGCCCTGACCTTCCAGGAAGGGCGTTGCGGCGTCAGGCTCAATGTCATACTCGCCGGGATAGACGTTGATCACCGTGCCGGGCAGCGCATTGACCACGGCCTCGCGCAGTTCGGCGGCATTATGGACATTCACAGTGATGGGGGCCACTTCCAGTGTACCGTAGTCCACCAAACCAGCGATGGAAGCCGCTGTCTGCCCTTCCTCGTTCTCATTGAGGGTCAGGATCACATCGGCAGGCTCCTCCGCGGGCTTGGTGGCGCTTCCGCCGCCCCAGGAGGGAATCTGGACATTATAACCGGGCTCCTTGGACGCTTCGTAGGCCACATTCACCTGCTCGCTGGCGGCCACGATGGTATTCTCACCCACAGACAGGGAGCCGGTGGTCCTATCGGTCAAAGTCTTCAGGTTGATAGCGCCGTACCAGTTGCCCAGGATCTCGTTGTCGGACAGGGTAACGGTATCAAAATTAGTGCCAAAACCAGACTCATAGTAAACGATACCCAGAGTAGTATTATTGTTGATGATATTTCCAGTGATTTGGGAGTTGTTCACATTGTTGCACATGTTAATGCCGGTGCGGTTGTCAATGATCTGGTTGTTCTTGATCACCGCGTAGCCGCTGCCGGTGCCGGTGTTATTCAGATAGACGCCGTTGCGGTTGTGGGTGATGATGCAGTTCTCCAAGGTGGTCACCGCCGTCAGATTCTGGGCAAAGGAGACGCCGGAGTTGTTTTTGTTCATTGCCTCATCCCAGACGCTATTATCCCGGGTCACGGTCACGTTCTTCAGCGTGGCGCCGCCACTCAGCAGGACCGTCTGGCCCACAGTGGTGGGACCCACCAGGATCGTCTCAGCGGCCTCGCCTGCCTGACCGGTAACGGTAACGCCCTTGTTGAGATTCAGAGTGCTGGTCAACTTATAGGTACCGGGGGCCAGCACGATGGTGTCGCCATTCTTGGCGGCGGTGAGAGCCTTTTCCAGCTGATCAACCGTGGAAACCGGCGTGCCGCCGACCGTGACAAGCTCAGTCATGCCCGCATCCGCATAATAGTCATCCACCTTGACGTTACCGTCAATCTTGCCGGCAATGTCAGCAGCGGTAACACCGTCACCCCAATAGTTGCCGGACACGTCCACAGAGTAGGTGTCAGCAGCAGAGGTCTTCCAGCCAGCGGAAACGGTGGTACCTGCGCCGAAGTTGTTGCCGGAGATCTTCGCATCGTTGATGGACACATGGATATTGCCGGAGGCGGCGGCCATGCTGTTATCCTGACTATCCTTCTGATGCGTGTTGGGGGTCGTCTCACAGCCAGTCATGGTGAAGCCTGTGGCCGTAGAGGTAACCTCAACAGTCTTCTGCCAGTTGTTCGCATTCGGACCGACACCGCCCAGAGGCATGATGACCAGGTCCTTCAGGGTAACGCCGCTGCCGGAGACATAGATGGTGTCCTGGCCGTTGATGCCGTCGCTATCCACGCCGGCATTGAACTCGTTGGAGAAGCCATAGAGTACAGGCTTGTCGTTCGGGTCAGCCGCCTGAATGGTAACATTTTTCTTGTCGATAATGAAGCCGCTGCCATAAGTAGGCTTGGACGTGCGCACAGTGGTCACATCATACTCACCGGGCTGGATGGTCATGGTGCTACCATCCTTGAGGGCGGCCAGTGCCTTCTCGAGAGTGGTATAGCCCACGCCGTCCACAGCGAACTTGGCAGTGGCAGTATCCACAATCACTTGGCCGTTCTCATCCTGGGTGTTGCCCTCGGGCAGGTACTCGCTCACATCCACCTTGGTGCCGGCACTGGTCTGGAAGGTGCCGCCGGCAACCGTGATGTTTTCTTTGTTGCCAGTCAGTGCCTTGGAACCTACAAGTGTTCCGCCCTTAATCTCAACGGTGCTATTATCACTGACATCAACCGCCGCCAGATTAATGCGGGTAGTTTCGATCTTACCATCCGTGACATGGATAGAACTATCATATCTACCCTGCAGCGCATAGGAATCCGCCGTGATGGTGCCACCGGTAACATTCAAAACAGTTGAACCTTTTACAGAAATACCGGTATTCTCAGATTCAATTACAGCATCGCCGCCATAATTAACCGTAAGTGCATAATCCGTGAGAATGGCCGGGCCACTTGTTGACGTCAGCTTGCCGCCGTCCATATTGAAGACAATGCTCTCCGGATCAGTACTGCCGGAACCGCTACTGACAAAGACGCCAGCAATACCGCCTTCGCTTACCAGTTCACCATCGGTGATGTTCACCTCGGTGCCGCTGCCGCGGACATTCATTGCACTATCAGCAGTGCTGACCAGTTTGCCGCCGGAGATATTGACCGTGCAACCGGTAGTGATGGTATAAATGTCGACCGTTTCATTTTTGGAAATGATCGTGCCGCCTTCCAGATTAAAGGTACTGTTGCTGTACAACTGGATTCCATACCCGCCGGACACGTCGGCGCTAATGGTACCAGCTTCAGAGGCGCTCGTATCCGTGACAGTCAAAGAGGCACCGCGGACCGTCATCAAATAGTAGTTGCTTTCCCCGTATGTGCTGGTGATATTATGGCCATTCAAATCCAGCACAACATCCTTTGTAATAGTCCAGTTCTGTTCCGTGTCCACGGTAATATCATCTTCCAGTTGAATACTACCTCCGTTGGTCAGAGCCTCGGTAAGTGCATCGCCTGTACCTACTGGGATCGGCCCATCTGCCAGTGCGTGGATCGGCAAGAGGCTGAGGAGCATCACTGCTACAAGCAATATGCTCTCAATCCGTGTTCGTACTTTACTTCTCATTTTTCTTCCTCCTAAGATTACATAAGTTATACTACCTTGCCTCACAAGGTTGGGATAACGAATAGATGAGCCGCGCTTTCGCGGCCTGGGCCGTATCCTCCGGCGGAGCGCCCGTCAGATAGTTCAGTGCGTCATTCCATTCCCATACATCCTCCTCACGGGGTGTCAGCCGGTCCAGCCTTTGTGCCAGATACCGGCGCTGCTCCAATGACAAAAAACGCAGATCGGATAAGTACTCACACTTCATTTGAATGGACAGTAAGTCCAGCAGAGATTGTTCTACCATCACACCGACATGACCTCCTTTACTTCTGCCAGCATTTTTTCATAGCGTGTCCGTCGCTTCCCACTGACAACTCCGGCACACACCGGACAGCCGCGCTTCTGCTTTCCGGCTCGGGAGTATATGGCAGCCTTCCAGACATGGCCCTCGGCGCAGATCCACCAAACCTTTTTGTGGGAGCCTGCGGTGACCATCTGGGACGTCAGCGAACCGTTCAGCGTGGGATGCCACTGTGCCGCAATTTCTGGCTCCGTCGTGGCCAAGTCATTGAAACCGGCAAGGACCTTTTTCCCGGCACAGTAGGGACAGCCTGAGTTCCGCATGGTCCGCATTCCCACCGCAGCCATATAGTCGTGTCCCAGGGGACAGAGCCACCATACCCGGCGCTTACTGGTGGGTGGCACCTGGGACGGAAGCAGCGCTCCGTTCTTTGTGGGATGCCACTCCCGAGCTACCTCCGGGAACTGAGAGGCCATGTCGTTTTCTCCCGGCAGGATCACCCGCCCGGCGCAGACCGGGCATCCAGTTCCATCCAAGGTGCGGGACTGGACGGAAACGCGCCACTCGTGTCCTTTGCTGCACTGCCACCAGACTTTGCGCTTGGTGCCGAAGGTCACATCCCAGGGCTTCAAAGTTCCGTTTTTCGTGGGGTGCCACTCCTGGGCCAGCTTGGGAAACTGACTGGCCAGATCATTGATGCCTGGAGCTACAGCACGGTTGGCGCACACCGGGCAGCCGCAACCATCCACCCGGGAACGGATTTCCGCCTGCCACTCATGCCCCAGGCCGCACCGCCACCATACCTTTTTCCCACTTCCAGGCAGTACATGCTCCGGCGTCAGTGGCAAATTTTTGGTGGGGTGCCATTCTCTTGCCAATTCCGGGAACAGGCTGGCTAAGTCGGTTTCTCCGGGCCACGCAGCCCTGCCGGCGCAGTATGGGCAATCAGTATGGCTGGAGGTGCGGTTGTTCACCGTTACCTGCCAGCGGTGACCTTTTGCACACCGCCACCAGACCTTTTTCGTGCTGCCGTAGGGAATGGTTTCAGGGGTAAGGGGAAGATTGACTTGACGATCCCATTGAGCAAGCAATTCCGTACAGCCTCTTACATGGCAGAAGGCAGATAAAGTCTTTCCCATATCACACGCGTTCCGATTCCACGGGCCGCAGAGCAAATGGATGTTTTGTAATTTCCCGCAGAAGATACAGCAGTTCCAGGCCACTGCGGAAGCATACCGTTCGATTGCCTTCCACACGCAAAGCCCCCTGCATGGTAGCGTGCTGACGGGTATAAATCCGGACGGATACCGTGGACAGCAGGCCTGGTCTGAATGACAGGGAATTCTGGATCTGAGTCACCGTTTTTGTGGAATCGTTCTTTCTTCTATTTAGGTGCGGCCTTGCCTGCTCCTTGATGTGCCGCCGCTCCATCCAAGGCATTGGCTGCTCCGTCTCATCCATCATGGCATCCATGATAAAAAGCAGGTTATCCAGCCCACGAAACGGAATTGGAGCAGACCGGAAAAAAGTCCACAGGCTTCCAATGGCCATATCGTTTTCCCACTGATCAAAGCATAGGATCATCGTTGCCGCATACTCTGGCCAGCGCCCGCCGCTGCGTGGAAGATCATCTTCAAAAATACAGAACCGTTCTACATCCTTTGCGACGGCTTCCAAGTGGCTCACCCCCTGAATTCACAGAATCGACATTCTGAATAGAACTTTTCCTTTTCTTTCTGCTAAATGGAAAAGACAGGCATAAAAAATCGCCCGTCTTTCTTTCGGAAAGAGGGCGAAAGGGCGTAGGAATCCAGGCCGCAAAGGCAGATTATGCTTGCGGCCTATGTTTTTGCGCTCAAAATCTGGAAGATGCCTTGTCTTTCATGTCCACGCCTGCTATAATAACGATGTATTATTCCATTATGTAGTCGATGTTGGGACGGAATGTCGATTCTGTGACTACGACACAAGCCCCAGCCGATCAATCTCCCTCTGGTGCTCTGTGCCGGAGGTAACCAGGTAGATGCGTGTGGTTTCAATGCTGCTGTGGCCCAACAGGTCAGCCAGTTTGGCAATGTCCCGGCAGGTTCGGTAGAAGACTGTGGCAAATAGGTGCCGCAGGTTATGGGGAAACACTTTTCCCGGCTCCACGCCTGCGTGCTTGCACAGCCCTTTCAGTTCCGCCCAGATCTGTCGGCGGCCAAGTTCCTTTCCGCTTTTGGTGCGAAAGATCGCACCGGAGGCGGTTTTTTGTTTTTTCGCATACTTCAGCAGCTTGCGACGGAGTTTTCCGGGGAGCAGGATGGTGCGGATCTTGCCTTTGAGAGCGATTTCTGCTTTGCCCTGTTGAACAGCTTCTACGGTGATATACGCTACTTCGCTGACCCGGATACCGGTGGCTCCAATAGTCTCCACCAGAAGTCCCAGCCGTTCCTTTCCCAATTTGTGGGCCGTGTTCAGAAGACGCTGGTAGTCATCCTTTGTCAGTTCACGGTCGGCATCCCGAAACAGACGGCGCTGGATTTTCAGAAACTTCACCCGGCACTCCCGCAGGTCAAGGAACTCCAGCAGACTGTTCAAGGCAGAGAGCATGGCATTGACGGTGGTCGGGGCATAGTCCTGGGATACAAGGTGGGATTTCCACTCCGAGGTCAACTCCTTGCTGATTTCCCGTCCATCAAGCCAGCAGGCAAACGCCTGGATATCCCGCAGATATTTCTCCATGGTTGCACTGCTTTTTTCCTCCATCAGAAGATAATGGGCGTATGCTCGGATTTGTTGTTGTGTCAATTGACGGTTCTTCATAGAGGCCCTCCCATTTGAATGATATTGCTATTGTACAGGAAGTACGGAGACAACAAAGCCCACAGCGGCAGATACCGCTGTGGGCTTTGCGTGCCGTATTGATAGGTTTGCCACTGGTACGGGAAAGATATACGCTTATCAGGTTCTTTCCTCATAGTGTTCCAGCCTCCTGCACTGTAAGGTTATCTTCTTGCCTGCGGGAACCTGTGAGGTTCTGCCACACACTGGTACAGCACTGCTCCGCAGCGGCGGCAGATCAGGTACTTCAGCCGATTTCCCAGCAGTCCGTGATATTTGAAAGTAACCAGGGCTTCTCCGTGCTGCCAGCCTTCTCCGATGTCTTGTGAGCCGCAGTACTGGCATCTGGTAACAGGAACTTGTGTCATAGTATTTTTCTCCTCTCTGTGTTGTTGACTGCAAACACACAATACCGAGAGACGATTCAGAAGTCCAGAGAATGTTGCTTCTCAAAATGGAGAAGTTCAGAGAAGATGAAATTGCAATACGCCT
>NZ_JBMNPX010000031.1:0-17241 GCF_050943825.1 Pseudoflavonifractor sp. | reverse complement strand
ACCACCGTAGAGCCTGTTATCGTTAAAAGGTATAGGAAAACCCTTGCAAATAGGGGCTTTTGCAAAAAGAAACTGGACACCCGCTTCGATACAAATTGTATCAAAACTGGTGTCCAGTTATGGTGCGCGAGGCGGGACTTGAACCCGCACGTGCGTAATGCACACTAGAACCTGAATCTAGCGAGTCTGCCAATTCCACCACTCGCGCATTTCTTTTCTTGTCCGGCTCACTTATGGAGCTCAGCGACAGATGATATACTATCACGCTGAATTCGATCTGTCAACACTTTTCTCGAAAAAATTCGAAAATATTTTTCGGACCAACGGACACACTGTAAGGCGGGAAGGAGTGAGGCAAATGGACAGTGACAGCGCACTGCTCAATTATGTCTATCAAAATGCGGAGATGGGCACCAGAAGCATTGACAAACTATTGGATATCGTGGAGGATCAGGAGTTCCGGCGGCACCTGGAGGCACAGAAGAGGGAGTACAGCGCCTTTGAGCGGGAGGCTGGCAACCTGATGGAGCGCAGTGGGTGCAATCAGAAGGGACTGACTGCCTTTGAAAAGATGCGAACCAACCTGATGATTGACATGCAGACACTGACGGACCATTCTGCCTCCCACGTGGCGGAGATGATGATGATAGGCAGCAATATGGGCGTCATCAATGCAGTGAAGAACCTGAAGAAGTATCCCGAAGCGGACCGGGATACCCGGGCGCTGATGGAACGGCTGCTCAAATCGGAAGAGGATAACGTGCAGCAGCTGAAAAAATTTCTTTGAGAACAAAGGGCGGTGCGCAGAGTGCGCACCGCCCTTTCGTTTTAGGTAGCGTCCTTCTTGTGGATAATCATATCCAGAATAAGCCGATCCAGCTCATCGGAGCCCTCGTTGCCCAGCAGGGCGAAGTTATCAATGGTGTACTCAGGCCGCTGTTCCACGATGCCCTCGTTGGAGGCCACCCGGAGATGGCGCATGGCCAGAGTGGCAGCCAGCATGGCGGCGTTGGTGCAGGTGGAGATCTTCAGCGCGCAGGAGGCTTTTGCGCCGTCGCACAGCATGCCGGCCACATTGCCCAGCACGTTGGAGATGGCGCAGGCAATCTCACCCAGACCGCCGCCCCGGAGCCACACCACTGCGCTGGCCACGCCGGTGGAGGCCACCACGGCGCCGCACAGGGCGGAGAGCACGCCGAACCGGGACTTGATATAGATGGTGATGAGGTTGGACAGGGCGCAGGCCCGGATCAACTTCTCACGGTCCTTCCCGTCCACACGCTCCCATACAGCCACCACCGGCATGGTGGCGGCGATGCCCTGGTTGCCCGAGCCGGAGTTGGACATGACGGGCAGATCCACACCGGCCATACGGGCATCGGCGGCGGCGCCCGCCAGGGTCATGGCGTAGTTGGTGGTGTCGTTGGCCAGGGCGCCCGCCCGGACGTCCTCCAGGATGGTCTTGCCCACCCGGAGGCCGTAGTCGTTGGTCAGGCCCTCCTGGGCAATTTTGGAGTTGAGGGTGATAGCCTGCTCCACCAGGGAGAACTCCTCCAGAGGGGCGGTAGTGCAGAACTCATACACATCGGCCAGACGGCAGTTGAGACCCTCGGTGTGATCGCCGCCCTCAACAGCACAGCTGTTCTGGTAGACCACAGTACCGTTTTTCACAATGGAGTCCACATGGGTGTGTGAGCCCACTACCCGGACCACCACGGTGTCGGCGGCGGTATGGAGCTCCACCTCGATGTACAGCTTGGCGGGGGTGTCTGCACGATCCAGCTCCACCTTCCCGTCCTGCACCAGCTGGGCGGCCTGGGCGACACCCGCCGGATCCAGATGTTCCAGCAGCTCCAGCTCCTTGGCCGGATCGCCGCATACGGCGCCGATGGCCACGGCATACTTGGGGCCGGTAAACTCGGTACCGGGGATACCCACCACAAAGGCATTTTTGATGATATTGGCAGAAGCGCGGAGAATAATGCGCTCAATGGGACCGGAGGTCTGTGCCCGGGCGGTGGCGCCGGCAAAGGCGATGGCCACCGGCTCAGTACAGCCGGTGGCCACCTTCATCCCGGCAGCCATAGCGTCACGCAGAACCTGCATTGTCTGCTGATCCATAGACTGTCCTTCCTTTGTATAAAAATCAGGCGGCTCAGCCCTTGTAGGCCACAGCCTCAATCTCCACCAGGGCGTCCTTGGGCAGGCGGGCTACCTGGACGGCGGCACGGGCGGGGCAATCGCCGGTGAAGAACTCGCCGTACACGGCGTTCATGGCGGCGAAGTGCTCCATGTCCTTGAGGAACACGCCCACGCGGAGGACGTCGTCCATGGTCATGCCGGCGGCCTCTACAATGTTCTTCACATTGGTGAGGGACTGGCGGGTCTGAGCGGTAATATCATCGCCGGCAAAGGCACCGGTGGCGGGATCGATGGGGAGCTGGCCGGAGACGAAGAGGAAACCGCCGGCCTTGGCAGCCTGGGAGTAGGGCCCGATAGCGCCGGGCGCGCCGGTAGTGCTGATGATTTCTTTCATGGGAAAGATCCTCCTTCATTTGAAATAAAAGCTGAAAGCAGCCTCACAGATGTGAGGTGAGAGCCTTATATGAAAAAGAATAGAGGAAAAAAACGGCTTTGTCAATGTATGTGGAAGGCAAAAAAGAAAAAATATTTTAGAACCAAAAAAACTTTTAGATACTAAGTGGAAAATTTTTATTTTCTGTAACAAAATACCCTGCTCATGCGGTATTAAGGTGAAGGGCTCACAACAGCATATCCCCTAAAAAATGGCGTATGCCGCCGGAAAAGGAGAAATGGATATGAAACGCATGAGAACAGCCGTCATCGCCGCCGTGCTGCTGGGCGTGCTGGCCGTCGGGGCCGCAGCCGCCAGCGGAATTCAGCAAATCATTGCGGACCTGCGCCCTGACATCACCGTAGAGGTAGACGGCATGGCCCGCACCATGACCGACAAGAACGGAAAGACCGTCTACCCCATCAGCTATGAGGGCACCACCTACCTCCCCGTCCGGGCGCTGGGCGAGATCCTGGGCCAGACCGTGGAGTGGGACAGCGCCACCCAGACCGTTATCCTCACCGAAAAGGTACTGGAGCCCGCCGCCCTTTATCCCACTGTGGATGACCTGGAGAAGGGCATGACCCGCTCGGAGAAGGCCATTGACGGTCTGACACCCGCGTCCACCTATATGGAGCGTGCCAAGCAGTACGCCGCCCTGGTGGGTGACCTGGACGACCTGCGGGCCGGACTGGATGCCCTGGTAGAGGAGACCAACAGCGATTTCAGCGCAGGCAAGCTCACCCTGGCTGAGTTTAACGACCTGAACAGCCGGCTGGGCAAGGTAGACGTCCGTCTGAAGGACGCCTACACCGACCTGGAGACCAAGACCATCGCCGACGAAACCGGCAAGCTCACCGCCTATCAGATCTCTGCCAACAACCTCACTGAGCTGGAGAGCGCCATGACCGAGCTGGAGAAGGCCATCGAGTCCTTCAAGCCCGCCCCCACCACCGTGGAGCAGGCCCAGTCCTACGCCGCCCTCTCCCTCCGGCTGGAGAATCTGTATGAGCAGATCAGTACCCGTTACAAGACCATCAACGATGACTACATCCAGAACCGCATCACCACCTCTGAGTACAACAGCCTGAACAGCCGGGCCAACTCCCTGGACACCCGGGCCAAGGACGCCCGGGCTAACCTGGAGGAGAAGAACGCCGCCAGCGGCACGGCCTATCAGGTGGCGGACGCGGTCATCAAGGAGCTGGAAAGCCGCACTGCCGCTCTGGAGCAGGAGGTCAGGGACCTGAAGCCCTCCCAGGACTACATCGAGCGGGTGAAGGAGTATCTGGCCATTGAGGAGAAGTTCAGCGCCCTGAGCAAGGATATCTCCAGCGAGTACTCCATCATCAACGACGACCTGCGGCAGGGCCGCACCTCTTACAGCGAGTACAACAGCCTGAACAGCCGTCTGGGCGGGCTGGATACACGGGTAAAGAACGCCCGGGCCGACCTGAAGGAGAAGATGTTCCAGGGCGAGTGGGAGGATCCGGATGACGATCCCGTCACGCCCGGCGGCTCCTACGACGATTATGTCAATCAGATCAACATACTGGCCGGACGGATTGCCGACCTGGCAGAGAAGATCTGGACCGACGGCTGGAAGAACGGCCAGCAGCTGATTCAGGACCTGAAGGCGCTGGACCAGGAGTGTGAAAACCTGGAGGACGCACTGGAGAACGCCTACAAGCAGAGCAAACTGACCAAGAGCGAGTACCGCTCCCTGGAGAGCATGCTGGACCAGGCGGAGGACCGTGCGGACGACGCCATGGACTACCTGGAGGACCTGCTTGACTGGGATGATGACGATGATGACGACGACTGGTGGAACTACCATGACCGCTGGGGCTGGAACAACGGCCACGACAACGGCTGGCACCGGGGCTGGTATAAGGACCACTGGGATGACTGGGACGATTGGGATGACTGATACGTCCTGCCGCGGAACGCGGACAGCGCAGAACCTTGACACAGCATAACAACAGGCCCCCCGGCAGCGCCGGGGGGCCTGTACTGTGTATGGGTACTCAGCTCCGGTGGTCCTCCTTGACCTGACCGGAGCGGTAGGCGGCCAGAAGGGCCTTCAGGTCGTCCACCTGGCGCTGGAGCTCGCTGCCGATATCGGTGGCGCGGATTTTGACCTTGTCGTCCATCCGCTCAAATACCACCGAGGAGGAGAGAATGTCCCGGTTCTCCCGGATGGCGTTCTCCCGGCCCTCAAAGGGCTCGTGGGAGACGATGCGCATGGACTCGGAGTTGTAGATGAGCGTGTAGCCGGCGATGCCGGTGGTGGGCTGGTAGGCCCGGCAGAAACCGCCGTCGATGACGATGAGCTTGCCGCCGCCCTTGATGGGGCTCTCGCCCTTCCGGGACTTGACGGGCACGTGGCCGTTGATAATGTGGCAGTGGGGGCCCTCCAGGCCGAACTCCTTCAGCAGCCGCTCGCACACCGCCGGGTCGTTGTAGAAGGTGTAGTAGGCGTTCTTGGGCTCGGCCCAGGAGGACTCGTCCTTGATGAGCCGCCGCTCAAAGGTGGTCATCCGGTCCCGGCCAAAGACGGGGGAGCCGCGGCCGCACCACAGGAACCAGAGGTAGTCCATGCCGTACTGCCGCTCCTCGCTGCCCGGCTTGGCGTAATAACCCTGGCGGGCCACCGCCTCGGCGTAGTCCAGGAAGGCCCGGCCGGAGAGCGTTTTTCCGTCCGCACGGAAGGTGAGCAGATCGCCCTCCGGCGTCAGGGGGATGCAGCCGTGAAGCAGCAGGTTGCCGTTGTAAATCTTGTACAGACCGCCCTTGGAGTAGAGGAAGCGGACGTGCCGCTGGAGCTTCTCGCTGCGCTGGAAGGAGTTGGTCAGCTGGTTGATGACCTCGTCCTCCTCGGGGGAGAGCTCGTAGGGGTTGGAGCGGTCCACGGTGGGGAAGTCGGTGTCGGAGAGCTGGTACTCCACGCCGTTGATGGTGATGGACTTCTTCTCATAGTCGATCTTGTCCAGCAGCAGCCGGTCCTCCATGCCGAACTCGGGGTGACGGAGAATCTTCTGGCCCTCCAGCTTGAAGAGGATGATGGTGATGGCCTTGTGCATCCGGGCGGCCAGGGCCTTGTCCTTCTCGGTGTAGTTGTTGGCGTCGTCCCCGGCGAATTTGGCCTTGAAGCAGGAGCAGTCCACATCCTTGTAGAACTCATTGGCAAACACGGCCAGGGGCCGCAGGGAGATGCCGTAGCCCGTCTCAATGACCTCCAGGTTGTTGTAGTGGATGGAGTTGGACAGCACCGTGGCCACCAGGGTGCGGCTGCCGGTGGCGGCGCCCATCCACAGCACGTCGTGGTTGCCCCACTGGATGTCCACCGAGTGGTACTCGGTCAGGTAGTCCATGATAATGTCCGCACGGGGGCCCCGGTCGAACATGTCGCCCACAATGTGGAGGTGGTCCACCACCATGCGCTTGATGAGTTCGCACACGGCCACGATAAAGTCCTCGGCCCGGTCAATGTCGATGATGGTGGATATGATATTCTCGTAGTTGGAGCGTTTATTATGGTACTCGTAGTTGGTGTTGATCAGCTCGTCGATGATGTAGGCGTACTCCTTGGGCATGGCCTTGCGGACCTTGCTTCGGGTGTACTTGGACGTGACCATGCGGCAGATGTCGATGAGCCGGTGGAGGGTGATGCGGTACCACTCCTCCATGTCCTCGGTCTCTTTGGCCACCCGGGCCAGCTTCTCCTCGGGGTAGTAGATGAGGGTGGCCAGCTGGTCCCGCTCCGCCTTGGACACGCTGGAGGAGAAGAGCTCGTCCACCTTCTCACGCACCACGCCGGAGGCGGAGTTCATGATGTGGAGAAAGGCCTCGTACTCGCCGTGAACATCGGAGATAAAGTGCTCAGTGCCCTTGGGCAGGTTCAGAATGGCCTGGAGGTTGATGATCTCACTGCTGGCGGCCTGGACCGTGGGGTACTGGCGGGAGAGCATCTGGAGATAGCGCAGGCTGGGGACAGAAGCGTCGGCTTTCTTTTTCATTGGGGTCCTCCTTCCAAAGACAGGTGGGAATGCGGCCCCGCGGGAGCGGAGGGCCGGACTGACTGCATACAGGGAATCTATAAGATATATTGTAGCATGGAAGTGAAAAATGAAAAGTATATTTTGTGTGAATTTACGGAAAAATACGGGGAAAAATTCGGCCGGGCAAACCTGGCGGCGTCATAAAGAGACCCCGGCGGCGGTAAATGGAGGGTGCCCTCCGCATTGACAGAACCTGCTTTGACTGGTAGAGTAAAAAGGACTGAGAGGTGTTTTTCATGTGCCCTGAAAATGAGGATAGAGCGGAATTTTTTAACGGAGATCAGGTGGTCTTTGTCAATACAGAGCTGATTCAGCGGGCGGTAGCCGGACTTCAGAAGTCCCGGGAGGAGTTCCAGACCCTGCTGGACCAGGCTGAACTGGGCGATATCTCCGTCCAGTACGATCTGGCCATGAAATACGCCGACGGAGACGGCGTGGACCGTGACATGGCCAAGGCCGCATACTGGTTTGCCCAGGCGGCGGAGCAGGGCGACATGCGGGCCGTGGAAGCTCTGGGCCGCTGCTACCAGCTGGGTGAGGGCGTTGAGCGGGACGAAAAGCAGGCGGTGGAGCTGTTCCAGCGCTGCGTGGATGAGGACTACGCGCCGGGTCAGTGCAGCCTGGGCCTGTGCTATGAGAACGGCAGCGGCGTGGAGCATGACCCGGTCCGGGCGGCGGAGCTCTACCAGCTCTCTGCCGACCAGGGCTATGCCCCCGGCCAGTGCAACCTGGCGGTGTGCTACCTCAACGCCATCGGCGTGGAGCGGGATGACAGCCATGCCGCCGAGCTGCTGCGGCAGTCGGCGGAGCAGGATTTCCCGCGGGGCATCAGCCTGCTGGGCTGCTGCTACCGGGACGGCCGGGGTGTGGAGCAGGACCTGGAGAAGGCGGCCGGGCTCTTCCGCCGGGCGGCGGAAAAGCGTTACATACCCGCCGTGTGCGACCTGGGATTGTGCTACGAGAGCGGCAGCGGCGTAGCCGAGGACCTGGAGAAGGCGGTGGAGTGCTACACCCAGGCCGCTGAGGCTGAGTATGCCCCCGCCCAGTGCAATCTGGGCTACTGCTATCTGGCCGCCATCGGCGTGGAGCAGGACGACGTCAAGGCGGCGGAGTGGATTGGCCGGTCGGCGGAGCAGGACTATCCCCGGGCGCTGCGGCTCATGGGCTGCCTGTACCAGGACGGCCGGGGCGTGGAGAAGGACCTGGAAAAGGCCGCGGAATATTACCGCCGCAGCGCGGAACAGGAGTATCCCCCCGCCCTGTGCGATCTGGGATTGTGCTACGAGAACGGCGAGGGCGTGGAGAAGGATGAGAAGCGGGGAACGGAGCTCTACCGCCGCTCCGGTGAGCTGGGCTACGCCCCTGCCCAGTGCAACCTGGCTTTCTGCCTGCTCAACGGCATTGGCGTGGAGAAGAACGTGGAAGAGGCCGTGACCTGGCTGAAGCGGGCAGCGGAGCAGGAGTTCCCCCGGGCCATCAGCATTCTGGGCGACTGCCTGGGCGAGGGCACCGGCGTGGAAAAGGACGAGGCCGCATCCGCCGCCTGCTACCAGCGGGCTGCCGACCTGGGGTATGTGCCCGCCCAGTGTGCCCTGGGTCTGTGCTATGAGATCGGCAGCGGCGTGGAGCAGGACGAGAAGCGGGCCGTGGAATGGTACACCAAGGCGGCGGAGCAGGGCTATGCCCCCGCCCAGTGCAACCTGGCGGTGTGCTGTCTCAACGGCATCGGCACGGAGGCGGACGCGGAGCAGGCCGTGGTGTGGCTGAAAAACTCCGTGGCGCGGGGCTTTGCCCGGGCCATGGACATTCTGGGCGACTGCTACCGCAACGGCACCGGCATTGAGAAGGATGAAAAGAAGGCTGTGGAGCTCTACCGCCAGGCGATGGAGCAGGGCTATGCCATGGCCATCTGTGACCTGGGATTGTGCTACGAGATGGGCAGCGGCGTGGAGCAGGACGAGAAGCAGGCGGTGGAGTACTACCGTCAGGCAGCCCAGATGGGCTATGCTGGCGCCCAGTGCAACCTGGGCTACTGCCTGCTCACAGGCACCGGGACAGTGGAGCGGTCCGATGAGGCGGTAAAGTGGTTCCGGCGTGCGGCGGAGCAGGGCTATCCCCGCGCCCAGAGCCTGCTGGCCAGCTGCCTGCGGGACGGCCGGGGCGTGGAGGCTGACGAGCAGGAATCGGTCAGATGGTATACGCTGGCGGCGGAGCAGGGCTATCCCCCCGCCCAGTGCAGCCTGGGCCTGTGCTATGAGAACGGCGACGGCGTGGAGCAGGACCCGCCCCGGGCAGCGGAGCTGTACCGTCAGGCCGGGGAGCAGGGGTATGCCCCTGCCCAGTGCAACCTGGCGGTGTGCTACCTTAACGGCATCGGCGTGCATGAGGATGAGGGTCAGGCGGTGGAGTGGCTCAGACGTGCGGCGGCCCAGGGCTTTGGCCGGGCCCTCAGCATTCTGGGCGACTGCTACCGGAGGGGCGTAGGTGTGAACCGGAACCTGGAGCAGGCGGTAGACTGCTACAAGCAGGCCATTGAGGATGGCTATGTGTCCGCCTTCTGCAGCCTTGGCTATTGCTACGAGACCGGCGAGGGTGTGCCGGAAAACAAGGTGAAGGCCGTGGAGTACTACACCCGGGGCGCCCAGGCCGGAGATGAGACCTCCCAGTGCAACCTGGGCTACTGCTATCTGGAGGGCATCGGAGCGAAAAAAGACCCGGGCCGGGGTGTCTCCTGGCTGCACAAGGCGGCCAAGCAGGGCTCTCTGCGGGCCATGTGTCTGCTGGGGGGCTGCTATCGGGACGGCACAGGCGTCATGAAGGACGAGAAAAAGTGCGTGGAGTACCTGACCCGCGCCGCGGAACGGGGCTATGCCCCCGCTCAGTGCAATCTGGGATTGTGCTATGAGCAGGGCACCGGCGTGGCGGCAGACACAGCCAAGGCGGTGGAATGGTACACCAGGGCCGCCGAGAGCGGGGACCGGGCCGCCCAGTGCAATCTGGGCTACTGCCTCCTCAACGGCATCGGTACAGCCCGCAATCCGGCGGGCGCGGTGGAGTGGTTCAAGCGGGCGGCTGAGCAGGGCTCGGTCCGGGCCATGAACCTGCTGGCCGACTGCTGCCGGGACGGCGTGGGCACAGAGCCCGATCGGGCCCGGGCGGAGCAGCTCTACCAGGAGGCGGCCCGGCAGGGCAGCCGGGAGGCGGAGGAGAGCCTGAAGAAGCTCCATGCCGTCAAGCCGGAGCACCACCAGGCCAAAAAATCCATTTTCAAGCGGCTGTTCGGCGGCTGAAGCCGGGTATAAGGTAAGATGAGGAACGGATAGGGAGAACGGCGTGGTCGCACTCTCCCTATCCGTTTTCTTCCATTCGGGGAGTTGCAATTGATAAAAACATAATTTATAATAACATTATTACAAAAAAGTTGTTCTGCGGTCTGTTCGGGCGGCGTATGCCGCGCAATTTCTTAAAACAGCATGGCCGCAAAAAGATAAGAGAGTGGGGAACAGGACCGCTCCCGGGGATGTGCCCGGAGAGAAAAGGAAGTGTGGACCATGGAGCTTGAACATCATAACCGAAGTACCCATCCGGATCCGGATACAATGCTGATTGTGGACGACGACGAGATGAACCGGGTGATTCTGGAGAATATTTTTTCGTCGTCCTATAACATTGAACAGCGGGAGAACGGCCGGGAGGGGCTGGAAGCCGTGCTGGATCTGCGGAACAGTCTCTGTGCAGTGCTGCTGGATGTGGTCATGCCGGAGATGAACGGTATCCAGGTGCTCCGGGCATTGGCGGAGCAGGGAATCCTGAGCCGGATTCCGGTGTTCCTCATCACTGCTGAGGCCAGCGGCGATACCATGCGGGAGGCCTACCAGCTGGGCGTCATGGACGTTATCAGCAAGCCGGTCATTCCCTATGTGGTGGAGCGGCGGGTGAAGTCGGTGGTGGAGCTGTTTCGGGCCAGAAAACGGCTGGGCAGCGTGGTGGAGCGGCAGCAGTCCGCGCTGCTGCGGCAGGCTGAGCAGATTATTGAGCTCAACCGGGGTATGATTGAGTCCCTGTCCACCGCCATTGAGTTTCGAAACGGTGAGTCGGGGGAGCATGTCCGACGGATTCACGACATTACCCGCTACATGCTGGAGCACACCTCACTGGGCGCCGGAATGTCGCTGGAGGACATTGACGCCATCGCCCTGGCAGCCATCATGCACGACGTGGGCAAAATCGCTATCCCGGACGCCATTCTCAACAAGCCCGGCCGCCTGACGCCGGAGGAGTTCGAGATCATGAAGACCCACACCATCCAGGGTGCCCATATGCTGGAGCGGATTCCCCAGATGCGGGAGCTGGGTGCCTACCGTTACGCCTGCGACATCGCCCGCCACCACCACGAGCGGTGGGACGGCCGGGGCTATCCCGATGGTCTGAAGGGGGATGAGATCTCCATCTGGGCTCAGATTGTCTCCCTGGCCGACGTGTACGACGCCCTGGTCAGCAAGCGGGTCTACAAGGACGCCTTCGGCCGGGAGAAGGCCCTGCGCATGATCCGGGACGGAGAGTGCGGCACCTTCAATCCCGAACTGCTGGAGTGCTTCTTCCAGGTGGAGCAGGAGCTGAGTGTTCTGTATCAGAGGCCGAAGGAGGAGACTGAAAATGGATAGTCAGATCAGAGAGGGACTGACCGCCGCGGGCGTGAATGTGGACGAGGCCCTGGAGCGCTTTATGGGCAGCGAGGCCATGCTGGAGCGCTTTTTGAAGAAGTTCCCTGCGGACAAGGGGTTTGCGACCCTTACCGCCGCTCTGGAGGCCGGTGACCACGAGGGAGCGGTCAACGCTGCCCACACCCTGAAGGGCCTGTGCGGCAACCTGTCCATCAAGCCGCTGTTCACCGGCTTTGACCGCCAGGTGACACTGATGCGGGCCGGCGACTGGGATGCCGCCGCCGCCATGATGCCCCAGATCACCGAGGACTACAACCGGGCTTTGGAGGCCATTTTGGCCCTGGGCTGACTGGAATTAAAACAGAAACCCCGCCGGAACGGAGATATTCTCCGGTCCGGCGGGTTCTTTTTACATCTCGCCGTAAATCTGATAGAACGCCGGGCGGCCAATAAGGGCAAAGCCGATGGTCGCTCCATCAGGAGAGCGGACCACGCCCCCCAGGGTCTTGGAGCAGTGGACCACCTCCAAAGTGCCTGCCTCCGTGGTACCCACCACAATCCCCACATGGCTCAGGTCGGGGAAAAAGGCCAGGTCTCCGGGCTGAGCCTCCTCCCAGGCCACCGGCGTACAGCGGGAATACTGATCCCGGACGCCGTTGCCGATGGCGGAGAGGGCGTCGGCGTCTCCTGCGGCGTTGACCGCCGCCCAGGTCACCAGGCCGGAGCAGTCCAGGCCGAAGGGGACCAGGGTGCCGGTGGTGTCGCTCCCGTCGGCGGTGACCAGGGCGGGCACACCCCAGCGGTCGTCCCAGCCCAGGCAGACCGACTTTCCGCCCCAGAAGTAGCCCACCTTTCCGGTGAGGGCGGCGGCGTTTTCCACCATGGACTGCCGCAGAGGGGATAAATCCTCCGGCAGAGAGAGGGGAGGGGCAGGGGAGAGCTGGTCGTTTGGCGCACTCTCCCGGGGCAAAAATGGGAGCAGAAGGCCGGACAGAAGCAGAATCATGCCTATCAGACGACAAAAGCGGCCCCAACCGCCGGGATTTCTTCTCCTCCTTCGCCTTCTCCGCCGTGGCAGGTATGGACGTCTCACAGCCGCTTCCTCCTCACGCCGTCACCACCGGGGGAGCGGCTCAATAGGATAGATGGGGGAGAACCATCCCCCACCTAATGTTATGTGAGGAGCGTTCCAATATGAGCGAATTGATTTCCCTCTGCGGCCTGGGGGTGGGTACAAGCGCCCGGGTGGCGGAGGTGGCAGGCGAGCGGGCCATGCGCCGCCGCCTGATGGATATGGGCCTCATCCCCGGCACCAGAGTGACCTGCGTGGCCGCCAGCCCGGCGGGGGACCCGTCGGCCTACCTGATCCGGGGGGCGGTGGTGGCCCTGCGTGGACGGGACGCCGCAGGTATCCGGGTGGCACCTGCCGACGCATTTTGCCCGGCCTCTGCGGGGGAGGAGCCCCGGTGGGCCTGACCGGGGCCTCCACCGGCGCGGCGGCGGTGGACCATGGCCTGAACATTGAAAAGCTCCGGCCGGACGACCGGGTCATCGCCCTGGCGGGCAACCCCAACGTGGGCAAATCCACGGTGTTCAACAGCCTGACCGGCATGCGCCAGCACACAGGAAACTGGCCGGGCAAGACGGTGGGCAGCGCCCAGGGCCGGTGCGAGCACAGGGGGCGGGGCTATGTGCTGGTGGACCTGCCGGGTACTTACTCCCTCATGGCCCACTCCGCCGAGGAGGAGGTGGCCCGTGATTTTCTGTGCTTCGGCGGGGCGGACGGGGCCGTTGTGGTGTGCGACGCCACCTGTCTGGAGCGGAACCTGAACCTGGTGCTCCAGACCCTGGAGCTGGAACCCCGCACGGTGGTGTGCGTCAACCTGATGGACGAGGCGGCCAAGAAAGGCATCCGGGTGGACCTGGAGAAGCTGTCGGAGCGGCTGGGAGTGCCTGCGGTGGGGACCTGCGCCGGAAAGGGTCAGGGGCTGGAAGAGCTGCTGGACGCATTGGAGGGAGTAGTGGCGGCGGAACAGCCGCCCAAGCCCATCCGGGTGCAGTACCCCGGCCCCATTGAGACGGCGGTGGAGCGCCTGCTCCCGCTGATAGAGGAGCGGACGGCGGGCAAGCTCCCAAGCCGCTGGACCGCTCTGCGGCTGCTGGAGGGGGAGCCGGGACTGCTGGCCAGGCTGGAAGAGACGCTGGGCGTCTGCCTGGCAGAGGATGAGGCGCTGACCGCCGCCCTGGCGGAGACCTGGGCATGGCTGGAGATGCGCGGGGTCAGCCGGGAGAACCTGGGAGACCGGCTGGCTGCCGGGCTGGTGATGACCGCCGAGGCGGTGTGCGCCGGGGCGGTGAAGTGTACCAAGGAGGACTACGCCCGCCGGGACCGCAGGCTGGACCGGATTTTCACCAGCCGCGCCACCGGTATCCCGGTGATGCTGGCCCTGCTGGCGGGTGTGTTCTGGCTGACCATCCAGGGGGCCAACTACCCCTCCCAGCTGCTGTCCGACGGACTCTTCTGGCTCCAGGACCGGCTGACCGACCTGTTTACATACTGGAATGCCCCGGAGTGGCTCCACGGGGCGCTGGTATTGGGGGTCTACCGGGTGCTGGCCTGGGTGGTGTCGGTGATGCTGCCCCCCATGGCCATCTTTTTCCCCATCTTTACCCTGCTGGAGGACTTCGGCTACCTGCCGCGGGTGGCCTTTGTGCTGGACCACGCCTTTCAGAAGGCCAGAGCCTGCGGCAAGCAGGCCCTCACCATGGCCATGGGCTTCGGCTGCAACGCCGCCGGAGTGGTGGGCTGCCGCATCATCGACTCCCCCCGGGAACGGCTCATCGCCATGCTCACCAACAGCTTTGTGCCCTGCAACGGCCGTTTTCCCACCCTCATCGCCATCATTACCATGTTCTTTGTGGGCACCGGCGGCGGGCCGGGGCGGGCGCTGCTGTCCGCCCTGCTGCTCACCGGGGTGATTGTGCTGGGGGTGCTGCTCACCTTCCAGGTCTCCCGGCTGCTGTCAGCCACGGTGCTCAAGGGGATGCCCTCCTCCTTTACCCTGGAGCTGCCGCCCTACCGCCGCCCCAGGGTGGGGCAGGTGATTGTCCGCTCGGTGCTGGACCGGACGCTGTTTGTGCTGGGCCGGGCGGTGATGATTGCCGCCCCGGCGGGGCTGCTCATCTGGGTGCTGGCCAACGTACAGGTGGGGGGTGCCAGCCTGCTGGCCCACTGCACCGGCTTTTTAGACCCGCTGGGTAGGGCACTGGGCATGGACGGCGTGATTCTGGCCGCCTTTATCCTGGGCTTTCCCGCCAACGAGATTGTCATCCCCATTATGCTCATGGCCTACCTGGCCACCGGCAGCCTGACCGATTACGAGAGCCTGGACGCCCTGCGCACCCTGCTCACCGACCAGGGCTGGACCTGGCTGACAGCGGTGTGCACCATGCTCTTCTCTCTGGTCCACTGGCCCTGCTCCACCACCTGCATGACCATCCGCAAAGAGAGCGGCAGCTGGAAGTGGACTCTGCTGGGCTTTGCTCTGCCCACGGCCATCGGCATGGCGCTGTGCTTTCTGGTGGCCACCGCCGCCCGAATGCTGGGGCTGGCGTAAGCAAAAAATCCTCTCCCGATGGGAGAGGATTTTTTTGCTTGACTTTTCGCCTACAAGATGTTAAGGTAAATACACCTACAAGTTGTAGTTGAAATATTGGAGGGATTTCCATGGAAAAACGGCAGCTGTCAGACTCCGAGCTGGAGCTGATGCGGGTGGTCTGGAGCCGGGGCGGGCGGGCCCGCTTTGCCCAGGTGATGGAGGCCCTGGCGGGGCAGGGGAAGGACTGGAAGGCCAATACGGTACTCACCTTTCTCTCCCGTCTGGTGGAGAAGGATATGCTGGCGGTGGAGAAAAACGGCCGGCTCAACGTGTATGTGGCTCTTCTGCGGGAAGAGGACTACGCCGACCAGCAGACCCGCTCCTTTCTGGACAGGGTGTACGGAGGCAATGCCGGGCGGCTGGTGTCCTCCCTTCTCAAGCAGGACTGCCTCACCGCTGAGGACCTGGACGAGCTGAAGGCCTTTTGGGAGAAGGGCGGGAAGGCGTGATGGGCGGAGCGCTGTCCACGCTGCTCAGCCTGACCCTGTCCGGGTCGGTGCTCATTGTGGTGCTGCTGGCCATCCGGCCTCTGCTGCGCCGCCGTCTGGGGCACAGCGGACAGTACTATCTCTGGCTGGTGCCCTTGGCACGGCTGCTCCTGCCTGTGTTTCCTGCCATCCGCCTGCCTGAGGGTGTCAGCCGGGCATTGCCTGAGGCTATTTCTGACGGTGCGCTGTGGCTGAGAGCGCCGGACATGGCCCTGGCCGGGCCGGATCGGCAGGGGGCGGGGCTGGAGTTGCTGTCCATGCTGCCCGGACTGCTGGTCATTTTGTGGGGGACGGTGGCCGCTGACCTGGCCCTGCGGGCGGTGTGGCGGTATGCCCGCTGCCTCCGTACGCTGGAGCGGGAGAGCCGCACGGCTGGGGAGCGTGCTCAGGCGGTCTATGAGGACGCCTGCCGTATGCTGGGGGTGACCAGAGCGCCCAGGCTGCTGGTCTGCCCCGGTCTCCGGTCCCCCATGCAGGCCGGACTGCTCCGGCCCATGGTGCTTCTGCCCGACGAGAACAGCGGGGAGGAGGCACTCAGGGCGGCCCTGCTCCACGAGCTGACCCACTACCGTCGCCTGGACCTGTGCTATAAGTGGCTGGCGGAGGCGGCGGTGTGCGTCCACTGGTTCAACCCGCTGGTCTATGTGCTCCGGCGGGAGCTGAGCCGGGAATGCGAGCTCTCCTGCGACGAGAGCGTGCTGGGGCAGCTGGATGAGTCCGGCCGCAGGGTCTACGGCGCGTCTCTCTTGGCCCTGGCCCGGCCTGTATCGGGACCAACCAAGAACAACATGACCCTTGCCATGAGCAGGGATGGAGAACAGCTGAAAGAGAGGTTGTATGCCATTATGAAATTTGAGTCCAAAGGAAAGCTGACGGTTGCTGTGGCGGTGGGCGTGGCGGCGGCGCTGTGCCTGTGCGGTGTGCTGGCCGGGGCCTACGCCGCCGACCTGACCGGCCAGGCGGAAGAGAGCAAGCAGCCTGAAATGCTGGTCATCTCGGAGCCCCTGGCCACCGAGGAACAGACGGGAGCTGCCGAGGAAGAGTTGACCTCTCCTCTGGACGGCGACACCCTGACGGTGACCATGCCCTTTGGCAACCGGGTGCACCCCGTCACCGGAGAGACCACCAGCCATGACGGCCTGGATATCCAGGCGGAGAGCGGCGCGGCGGTGTACGCGCCCCGGAGCGGCCAGGTGCTGGAGTCCGCCTTTAACCAGGAGTACGGCAACTATGTGGTCATCGGCTGGGACGGCGGAGAAGTGCTCTTTGCCCATCTGTCGGCCTGTGCGGTGGCGGAGGGGGACCAGGTGACCCAGGGCCAGAACGTGGGCTATGTGGGCCAGACCGGCATGGCCACCGGCCCCCATCTCCATGTGGAGATTCGGCTGGACGGGGAACTGGCCGACCCGGAGACCTGCTTTACCGGCGTGACCTTTGTACATTAAAGAAAAGCAAGAGCGGCGCTGTCCGAAAAGACAGCGCCGCTTTCAGGCTGTCAAAAAGATAAAATCTTTTTGACAGCCTGAAAAAATGCCGTTACTTTTGCGCCGCACAGTGGCACAAAAGTTCTCGCTTCGCGCTCTGCAAGCCAAGGCTTGCAGGGCATTTGTTCCCATTCGAGGCGGGCTGCCGCCCCCTCGAGCTCCCCCGTCCGAGAACCGGCAGATTACACTCATAAGGTTCTTGCGCAGACGCCAGAGCGGGGGGGGGGGGGGGGGGGGGGGGGGGGGGGGGGGGGGGGGGGGGGGTGGGGGGGGGGTGGTGTTGTGTGGGGGAGGGGGGAGGGGGGGTGGA
>NZ_JBMNPX010000030.1:0-18302 GCF_050943825.1 Pseudoflavonifractor sp. | reverse complement strand
TAGCGTATATATTCGCCGGGACAGCTTAGCGCCGTCAGGGATTCAAAGACGAATCGAAAGTGCATCAGCATTTTGCCGTGTCGGTACTCATATAACTCTGTGTGATTGAGAACAGTATCGCCTTTCCGACATGACACAGGGAAATTGACGCGCTATAATATAATGGAAGCTGTATGGAACGAACCGGCTCCGCTCTGCCGGAGCTGATGTGTGATGGGAAAGGTGAGCGTTGAATGACGGTAATCAATGAAGTCAACTGGCAGTGCTTTTTGGACTGCGTGGGGGACCTTCTCTTCACGCCGGAGGTGCAGTCCATGCGGGATATCCCCCATCATCCTGGCACCTGCTGCTATGAGCACTCGGTGTTCGTGGCCTATGTGGCTTTCCGCATGGCCCGGCGCTGGAACCTGGACTACATGGCCGCCCGGGGCGGCCTGCTCCACGACCTGTATCTCTACGATCCCCGGGACAAATCCGCCCACCCGGGCAACCAGTGCTTTGACCACCCGGTCTTTGCCCTGCGCAATGCCGAGGCCCTGTGCGGGCGGCTGACCGAAAAGGAACAGAATATCATCATCTCCCACATGTGGCCCCTGGCCAAGCGGATGCCCCGCTGCCCGGAGGCGGCTGTGGTCAACCTGGCCGACAAGCTCTGCGCCACCGCCGAGGTGCTGGGCTACTGGAAGCGCTCCCGGGTACGGGAGAAGGCCATGGGCTGACCGCCTGGGGGAGACGGAAGCAAAAGGGAACCCCTGCCGGTTCCCTTTTTTTTACCCTTTTTCTGGCTGAGAAGGGCTGTTTGAGGTCCAAATGGCTGGCAGAATGGCCGTGAGCGGAGGATACGGCGGGAGAAAATTGTGCATTTGCACGAGAGTGAACTCCAGTAAGGCAAAATTTCAAAATCACGGTGCATTTTGCGTAAATATTTGATATAATCAAACCACGTATGGAGTGGATGCCTGTGGGCATCCTGTTGATTCTGTCAGACGAGGTGAGGGAACATGGGCCCCATGGGCGCCATTGTATTTCTTCCGCGGGAGGGCGACACCCCCTCGCTGATGCTGGAACATATTCTCTTCGACCCGGCCGCCGCGTGGCTGTCCGCCGCGCTGGAGCGGTCCGGGGTGGAGCGGTTCCTGGTGGTCTGCCACGACGACGACCGGGAGCGGGCGGGGGAGTGCTTCCCCGCCGGAACGGAATTTGTCACCGACGGCGCCGAGGACGCCGCCGGACAGCTGACCGCCTTCCTCTCCGCGGTGGAGGGGAACGTGGCGGTCTTTACCCGCCCCGTGTTCCTGGACGACCAGGGCGCCCGGCGCCTGGCCGGGGAGGAGGAGCTGCCCCGGGGTGAGGACACCGGCGTGTACCGCATCTCCGCCGCCGCCCTGAAGGAGGCGATGGAGGGGGGCGAGGACTTTGTCTCCGCTGTCCGCACCGGCAGCCATTTCGGCATGAAGACCGGCAGATACGAGGGTGTGCTGCCGCTGGACAGCAGCGCCCCCGCCTGGGACAGCGCCCAGTACTTCGCGCGCCATGCCTCCATTGACCGCCTGCGGGGGGAGCTCACCGTCCCGCCGGTCCGGTTTGTGGATGTGGAAAACGCCTACATCGGCCCCCGGGTCAATGTGGGCGGCGGCACGGTGATTCTCCCCGGCACCATCCTGCGGGGACGCACCAGCGTGGGCCGCTTCTGTGAAATCGGCCCCAACTCCATGATTCAGGACTGCATCGTGGGGGACCATGTAACCGTCAACGCCTCCCAGCTCAATGAGAGCACCGTGGAGGAGGGGGTCAAAATCGGCCCCTTTGCCTATATCCGTCCCGGCTGCCGGGTGGGGAAGAATGTGAAGGTAGGCGACTTCGTGACGCTGAAAAACTCCACCATCGGCGCGGGCACCAAGCTCTCCCGCCTCATCTACGTGGGAGACTCCGACGTGGGCGAGCGGGCCAACTTCGGCTGCGGCACCGTCACCGTCAACTATGACGGCACCAGCAAGTACCGCACCACCGTGGGCGACGGCGCCTTTATCGGCTGCAACACCAACCTGGTGGCCCCGGTGAAGGTGGGCGACGGCGCCTACACTGCCGCCGGCAGCACCATTACAGACGACGTACCCGCCGACTCTCTGGCCATCGCCCGGAGCATCCAGGTGGTCAAGAAGCAGTGGGCGGTCAAGCGGCGCAAGCGTTCCGGACGGTAAGGGCCGGAGCGGGGAGAGAGGCGGGAGAGCCCGCCATGAAAGAGGGAACCACCGCGCTCGGCGCGGAAAAATAGAAAATAAAAGAATTGAAATGAGAGGATGTAGAAGATGATCTCACATGGCAAGGACATCAAGATCTTCGCTGGCAGCTCCAACAGACCCCTGGCGGAGGCCATCTGCAAGGAGATGGGTGCGGAACTGGGCAACGCGGAGGTAGGCGCCTTCTCCGACGGGGAGAACTTCGTCTCCATCTATGAGACCGTCCGCGGCTCCGACGTGTTCGTGGTCCAGTCCACCAGCGCGCCTGTCAACGACAACCTGATGGAAATGCTCATCATGATCGACGCCCTCAAGCGGGCTTCCGCCGGCCGCATCACCGCCGTGATGCCCTACTTCGGCTACGCCCGTCAGGACCGCAAGACCAAGCCCCGTGACCCCATCTCCGCCAAGCTGGTGGCCAACCTGATCACCCGCGCCGGCGCCGACCGGGTGCTGACCATGGACCTGCACGCGTCCCAGATCCAGGGCTTCTTCGACATCCCTGTGGATAACCTGCTGGGCAACCCCATCTTCACCCGCCACTTTGCCGAGCGCTTCGGCGACGACGTGGAGGGCACCATGGTGGTGTCCCCCGACGTGGGCTCCGTGGCCCGCGCCCGCGCCTTCGCCCAGAAGCTGGGCATGGGCCTGGCCATCGTAGACAAGCGCCGCCAGAAGGCCAACTCCTCCGAGGTCATGAACATCATCGGCGATGTCCGCGGCAAGCGGGTCATCCTCTTCGACGACATGGTGGACACCGGCGGCTCCCTGTGCGGCGCGGCTCAGGCTCTGGTGGAGCTGGGCGGCGCTACCGAGGTGGTGGCCTGCGCCTCCCACGGCGTGCTCTCTGGCCCCGCGGTGGACCGCATCGAGAAGAGCGTCATCAAGGAAGTCATTTTCCTCGACACCATTCAGCCCCGTGCGGACGTGAAGTGTGATAAGATTAAGTACCTCTCCGTGGCCCACATGTTCGCCGAGGCCATCGAGCGCATCTACGAAGAGGTGTCTGTCTCCAAGCTGTTCCTGTAAGAAGCGCTGAGCACCCGGGAGCAGGCGGATAAGACGGGAGCGGAGGCAAAAGCCCAAGGAGGGAGGCCGCCCGTCGCGTTAAGGGGTCCCCGGGAAAGCGCGAAGTGCTTTTCTGGGGAGAGGACGAGCAGCGAAGTGAACGAGCTTTGCCGCAAGCGGCAAAGTGAGCGATACGGAGCTTGCGAGGACGAGGAAGCGTGACAAGGAGAAGCGCTGACCCGCCCGCGAGGCGAGCAAAATGTGACAAGAAGCACCAAGCAGAACAGAAGCAAAAACCGAATCCGGGGGCGGAGCGTTGCTCCGCCCCCTTTTAACCTTTCAAGGGAGTTCGTGAAAGATGTTGTTTGGAAAGAAAACCGGGGGTGTGGAGTGGCTGGTGGTGTGCCTGGGCAACCCCGGCGACAAGTATGAGAACACCCGCCACAACGTGGGCTTTATGGTAGCCGATGAGCTGGCCGAGCGGAAAAATATCCCCGTCCAGCGGCTCAAGTTCAAGGCCCTGACCAACACCACCCAGCTGGGCGGCGCACAGGTGCTGCTGATGAAGCCGGTGACCTATATGAACCTGTCCGGCGAGGCAGTGCGCCAGGCCGCCGACTTCTACAAGGTGGCCCCCGACCATGTGCTGGTGGTGAGCGATGACGTGTCCCTGCCTGTGGGGCGGCTGCGCATCCGCAAGAGCGGCTCCGCCGGCGGCCACAACGGCCTGAAGAACATCATCCAGCAGCTGGGCACCGACCAGTTCCCCCGCCTGAAGGTGGGCGTGGGGGAGAAGCCCCACCCGGACTATGACCTGGCCGACTGGGTGCTGGGCAAGTTCGTGGGCGAGGACAAAAAGACCATCGATGCGGCCATCAAGCGGGCCGCCGATGCGGTGGAGTGCTATATCCAGGACGGCCCGGACAAGGCCATGAGCCGCTTCAATTAATTTCAGACCCTATTTTTTCATAGAACTGTGAGGTGTATCCCGTGAAGGAACTGGCAACCATGGTAACCGGAATCCCGGAATTCCAGCGCCTGGCCGCGGCAGTGGACGGCGGAGGCTGTCCCGCCGCGTTCACCGGTCTGTCCCTTGTCCACCGGGCCCATATGGCCGCAGGGCTGCGGCAAGCCCTGGGCCGGAGCGTGGTGGTGCTGTGCGCCGACGAGGCCGAGGCCGACCGCATGGCCCGGGACCTGGCCTTCCTGACCGGGGAGCAGGTGCGCACCCTGGCCGCCCGGGAGTTCACCTTCCACCACGCGGCGGTGGCCTCCCGCCAGTGGGAGCATAAGCGGCTGTCCGTGCTGCGGGCTCTGGCGGCGGGGGAGTGCCCTCTGCTGGTGTGCACCATTGAGGGCGCTCTGGAGCGGACCATGCCCAAGACCCTGCTGACCCAGGCCTCCCAGTGCCTGCGGGTGGGGGAGAGCTACGACCTGAACGAGCTGACCGACACCCTCACCGCCGCGGGCTACACCCGCTGTGAGCAGGTGGAGGGCGTGGGCCAGTTCGCCCTCCGGGGCGGCATCCTGGACTTCTACTCGCCCGCCGAGGACGGCCCCATCCGGGTGGAGTTCTTCGGCGACGAGGCAGACTCCATGGGCCTGTTCGACGTGAACACCCAGCGCCGGGTGGAGAACCGGAAGTCCGCCGAGATTCTCCCGGCGGCGGAGGTGCTGCCCCAGTTTGCCCCCGGCGGGTACGCCGGGCTGCTGGAGGCCATGGACGGCCTCATTGCCCGGGCCAGGCGCCGCAAGGACGGCGCTGACCTGGCCAAGACCCTGGAGGAGGACCGGGAGCGGCTGGCGGAGCACATGTCCTTCCCGGCCCTGGACCGGTACATCGCCCTGGTGTACCCCCAGATGGCCACGGCGGCGGACTACTTTCCCGAGGACGCGGTGGTGCTCTTCAGCGAGAGCCCCCGGGTGGCGGAGCGGGCCAAACACTACCTCTGGCAGCTGACCGAGGACACCAAGGCCCTCATGGAGGCCGGTGTGCTGGCGGGAGAGCTCTCCGAGTTCGCCCGTACCTTTGAGGAGCTGTGCGGCGTGCTGGAGGAGTGGCCGGTGGCCTACCTGGACAACTTCGTGGGCGCCCAGTACCCCCGGCGGCCCCGCACCCTCCTGAACCTGCTGGCCAAGCAGCTGCCCTCCTACGGCGCCAGTCTGGAGACCGCCGTCTCCGACCTGAGCCACTATATCAACGAGAATTTCTCCACCGTGGTGCTGGTGTCCAGCGAGCAGCGGGCACTGAACCTCCAGGCCCTCCTGCGGGAGCAGGGCGTGAAGGCGGCGGTGGATTTCAAGCTCCACAAGCTGCCCGCCCCCGGCAAGGCGGTCATCGCCGTGGGCGGCCTGTCCGGCGGCGTGGAGTACCCGGAGGCCAGGTGCGCCATCCTCACCGAGGGCCAGGCCACCGGTGTGAAGAAGAAAAAGGTGAGGGCCGTCACCAACCGGCAGAAGCTGGGGTCCTACGCCGACCTGAGCGTGGGCGACCTGGTGGTCCACGAGCACCATGGCATCGGCCGGTACCAGGGCATGGTGAAGATGCCGGTGGACGGCATCCAGAAGGACTATGTGAAAATCGCCTACGCCGGGGCCGACGTGCTCTACGTGCCCGCCACCCAGCTGGACCTGGTGAGCAAGTATATCGGCGCAGGTGAGGACGCCCAGGAGACCAAGAAGCTGTCCAAGCTGGGGGGCGCCGACTGGGAGAAGGCCAAGACACGGGCCAAAAAGGCGGTCAAGGACCTGGCCAAGGGCCTCATCCAGCTCTACGCCCAGCGGCAACGCCAGCCCGGCTTCGCCTTTTCCCCCGACTCCGAGTGGATGCGGGAGTTTGAGGAGCAGTTCGAGTACACCGAGACCGACGACCAGCTCCGCTGCATTGCGGAGATTAAGGGGGATATGGAGGCGCCCCGGCCCATGGACCGGCTGCTGTGCGGCGACGTGGGCTACGGCAAGACCGAGGTGGCCTTCCGGGCCATTATGAAGTGCGTGCTGGACGGCAAGCAGGCCGCCATCCTGGTGCCCACCACGGTTCTGGCCCGGCAGCATTACCTGTCCGCCAAGCAGCGCTTCGCCAAGTACCCGGTGGAGATTGACGTGGTGAGCCGCTTCCGCACCCCCGCCCAGATGAAGGAGACCCTCCGCCGGGTGGAGGCGGGGCAGATTGACCTGCTCATCGGCACCCACCGGCTGTTCCAGAAGGACGTGAAGTTCAAGGACCTGGGGTTGCTGGTCATCGACGAGGAGCAGCGCTTCGGCGTGGCCCACAAGGAGAAGCTCAAGGAGATGTCCCGGCAGGTGGACGTGCTCACTCTGTCCGCCACCCCCATCCCCCGTACCCTGAACATGGCCCTCTCCGGCATTCGGGACATGTCCACCCTGGAGGAGCCCCCCTCCGACCGCCAGCCGGTGCAGACCTACGTGCTGGAGCACGACTGGGGCGTCCTCTTCGACGCCATGCGCCGGGAGCTGGAGCGTGGCGGCCAGGTCTACTACCTCCACAACCGGGTGGAGACCATCACCCGCACCGCCGCCCGCATCCGGGAGATGCTGGGGGAGGACGTGACCGTTGGCGTGGCCCACGGCAAGATGAGCCAGGAGGAGCTCAACGATGTCATGACCCGTATGTCCGAGGGAGAGGTGGACGTGCTGGTGTGCACCACCATCATCGAGACGGGCATTGACATCTCCAACGCAAACACCCTCATCATCGAGGACGCGGACAAGATGGGCCTGGCCCAGCTCCACCAGATCCGGGGCCGGGTGGGCCGGTCCAGCCGCCGTGCCTACGCCTACCTCACCTTCCGCCGGGGCAAGGTGCTCAGCGAGGTGGCCTCCAAGCGGCTGGGCGCCATCCGGGAGTTTGCCGAGTTCGGCTCCGGCTTCAAAATCGCCATGCGGGACCTGGAAATCCGGGGCGCAGGCAACGTGCTGGGCCCCGAGCAGTCCGGCTTCCTCATGAGCGTGGGCTACGACCTGTACCTCAAGCTGCTGGAGGAGGCGGTACTGGAGGAGCGGGGCGAGAAGGCCCAGATTCCCGCCGAGTGCTCCGCCGACCTGAGTGTGGCCGCCTCCATCCCCGACCGGTACGTGCCCTCTCCCGAGCAGCGGATGGACCTGTACCGCCGTATTGCCGCCATCCGCAGCGAGGAGGACGCCGACGACCTGACCGACGAGCTCATCGACCGGTACGGCGACCCGCCCAGACCGGTGAACAACCTGATTGCCGTGGCCCTGATGCGTGCCGACGCGGCCGAGTGCGGCATCCGGGAGATCTCCCAGAAGGGCCTGAGCCTGCTCTTCTACCTGGACGGGGCCGACCTGCGCCGGGTATCCGCTCTGTGCGGCCTGGACAAGTACCGCAGCCGCCTGCTCTTCTCCGCCGGGGAAAAGCCCTATCTCTCCCTGCGCCTGAAAAAGGGAGACGACCCCCTCAAGCTGGGCCGCAAGCTGGTGGAGGAGTACGCCGCCACCGCCGTGCCCCAGGAAGAGGCCGGCGACCCGCCCCAGGCATAAGACCCGGTGAAGCGCTGTTTACAAAATTGTCATTGCTGTTTTTGCTTCATCGTGCTATTATGATAAAAGTTTCCCCATTATAAGGAGGATAAGAATGAAAGCTACCAAGAGAATCCTGGGCGCGGCGCTGTCCGGCGCCCTTCTGATTGGCGCCATGGCCGGCTGTGCCGAGACCCCCGCCGACCCCACCTCCAGCGTGTCCCCCTCCCCCTCTGTGAGTGCCACCCCGTCTGAGAGCCCTTCCGCCCAGTTCGGTGATTTCGACCTGGAGAATCCCGATGTGACCCAGGTGCTGCTGGGCTTCCCCGGCACCACCCCCGTCATGACCGTGGACGGTGTGGAGGTCAACGCCGAGGAGTACCTCTACTGGCTGGGCTATGCCACCGAGTATGTGGGCTACTACCAGTTCGGCGACCCCACTGCCATCGACTGGGAGATGGACACCGGCAACGGCACCGTCACCGAGTACCTCATCAACAACGCCCGTGACCTGGCCGTGTTCAACCAGGTGATCCGCAACCAGTGCGCCGAGCGGAACATCACCCTCACCGACGAGGAGATCGCCGCCGCCAGGCAGAAGGCCGAGGACACCCTGGCCCAGCTCCAGGCCAGCGACGACATGGAGAACCTCTTTGACCAGCTGATGAACGAGCTGTCCGAGGACGGCCGCTACTCCGACGGCACCCTGGGCGCCCCCGATGGGTACCTCTTCGGCGAGGGCGAGATGGTCCAGGAGTTTGAGGATGCCGCCAAGGCCCTGGGCGAGCACGAGCTCAGCGGCATCGTGGAGACCAGCTACGGCTACCACATCCTCCTCCGTCTGCCCGTGGACACCGAGATGGCCCGTGAAGCCTGGGCCAGCGAGCAGGAGGCCTCTCTCACCGAGCAGATGAACGCCCAGATGACCACCTGGATGGACGAGGCCGATGTTCAGACCAACGACACCTTTGCCTCCATCGACCCCAAGGACTACTATGAGCGGCTGACCGCTTACCAGCAGCAGCTCGCTGCTGCCCAGGACACCGCCGACGGCGCTGCCACAGCGGAGCCCTCCGCTTCTCCCGCCGCCGAGGGCTGAGCCCGGCTGCGGCAATTTAAAATGCGTCGCAGTATTTTCCAACTGTCAGCGACGGATGTCTGACACATTCCGCGGAGGCCTGCTTCTGTTAAGCAGGCCTCCGCGTTTTTTTACATCCGCTGTCCCTCCAGTGGGCAAAAATTTCCCGGCAGCAACCCCGTGATACTTTGGAATCTATTGTATCAAAATCGAGAAACTATGGTTTGTTCACATTCACCATTGTTTCGAGATAAATAAACAATAGATGAAAAAGTGGAGGAACATCCCATGTATGACGATAAGGAGCGCTTCAACCAGGAGTTTGGGCGGCGGTGCCGCCTGGCCCGGGGAAACCGCCGGGCGGAGGACGTGGCTGAGCAGGCGGGGATTACGCCCCAGTTTCTCTCCTCGGTGGAGCGGGGGAAGAAGGGCATGACCGGCTTGAACATTGCCAACCTGGCCCGTGCCCTCAACGTCACCTCCGATTATCTGCTCTACGGCCGCACCGACGCAGACGCGGCCTGGACGGGGATTGCCGAGCACCTGACCTCGCTGACGCCCGCCATGCGGGATATGGCGGGGGAGATGCTGAAGACCATGCTGGCCATGCTGGAGGCGGGACGGCCGGAATAACAGTGGCCCGCCGCGGCGGGAGGAGGAAACTGTGTGAGTGGGATTCGCGTACTTCTGGTGGATGACAATCCGTCCGCACGGGCGCTGCTGGCCGCCTTTGTGGAGCAGGCCGAGGGTCTGGAGCTGTGCGGTGAGGCCGGGGACGGCTGGCAGGGCCTGGAGCTGACCGGCCGCCTGCGGCCCGACCTGGTGCTGCTGGACCTGATCATGCCCGGCCTGGACGGCATCGGCTTTCTGGAGGGGCTGTCCGGTCTGCCGGGCGGACAGAAGCCCCGGGTCATTGTGCTCTCCGGCGTGAGCACCGACGCCTATGTGCAGCACAGCTGCCGCATGGGGGCGGATTACTACCTGGTCAAGCCGGTCAACCTCCACCAGCTGGCCCAGCGCATCAGCGCCCTGTTCCCCGGCGGGGAGGCCAGGCAGGAGAGCGGCCCGGCCGACTGGCTGCTGCTGCGCATGGGAGCGGACAGCCGCCTGGAGGGCTACGGACAGCTGACCTTTGCCCTGGAGCTGGTGGCCGCAGGCGGCCCCATGCAGATGAAGGAGATCTACCTGTCCACGGCGGCGGCCTTCCGAACCACCGCTGCCTGTGTGGAAAAGAATCTGCGCACCGTCATCCGGGGCATGCACGGGAGAGCCAGCCCCCTCTACCTGAAGGTGATGGGTCTGGACAGTCTGGACAGGCCGCCCGACAACGGCACCTTCCTCCGCCGGACAGCTGCGGCGCTGGCGGAAAAGAGCACTGAGAGATAAAGCGGGCCGGGAGACGCGGATGCGTCCCCGGCCTTTTTTGTCATACACCCGGTTTCCCTGCATAGAATCAGAGCAGAGGCCTGTCCCCATACCCCAAAGGAGGACGGGCTCACTGCGCAAAAGATGAAAAGGGGAGACGTGTATGAGCGCATGGCACAGTAAAACCGCCGCCCAGGTCCTCTCAGAGCTGGAGACCAGCCGGGACAGGGGCCTGACCGGGGCGGAGGCAGAGGAGAGACTGGGGCGGTACGGCCCCAACCTGCTGGAGGAGCGGAAACGGCCCGGTCTGGTGGTGCGGTTCCTCGCCCAGCTGAAGGACCCCATGATTCTGGTGCTGCTGGGGGCGGCAGGGCTGTCCCTGTGGGCCGGGGGCGGGGAGGACTGGGTGGACGCGGTGATCATCCTGGTCATCGTGCTGGTCAACGCCTGCATCTCCATCGCCCAGGAGAACAGCGCCGAAAAGGCTCTGGAGGCCCTGCGGCGCATGTCCGCACCCATGGCCCGTGTGGTGCGGGACGGCACCGAGCGGAGGGTGGAGGCGGCAAAGCTGGTGCCCGGGGACATGATTCTGCTGGAGGCGGGGGACATGGTGCCCGCCGACGCCCGTATCCTGGACAGCGCCGGGCTGAAGGCCGATGAGAGCGCCATGACCGGCGAGTCCCTGCCCAGCGACAAGGCTCCCGCCGACGGCCTGGCGGAAAACCTGCCCCTGGGGGACCGGCACAATATGCTGCTCTCCTCCACCGTCATCACCAACGGCAGGGCCAGAGCCGTGGTCACCGCCACCGGTATGGACACCGAGGTGGGCCGCATCGCCGGCATGATTCTGGACAGCGGCGAGAGTGAGACACCCCTTCAGCGGAAGATGGCGGAGATATCCAAGACCCTGTCCTTTGCCTGCCTGTGCGTGTGCGCCGTCCTCTTCGGGGTGGGCATGCTGCTCCACAAGGAGATTCTGGACATGTTCCTCACCGCCGTGGCCCTGGCCGTGGCGGCCATCCCCGAGGGCCTGCCCGCCATCGTCACCATCGTGCTGGCCCTGGGGGTACAGCGGATGGTGAAGCGGGGGGCTATTGTCAAGAAGCTGCCCGCCGTGGAGACCCTGGGCTGCGCCGGGGTCATCTGCTCGGACAAGACGGGCACCCTCACCCAGAACAAGATGACCGTCACCCAGGTGTGGACGCCCAGGGGCGGGGACCGCTCCACCGTCCTCACCGTGGGCAGCCTGTGTTCCGACGCCGTTCTGGCCCGGGACAAGGGCAAACGCCGGGCGGTGGGCGACCCCACCGAGGCTGCCGTGGTGGATGCCGCCCTGAAGGACGGGCTGGACAAGGACATTTTAGAAAAGGACTGGCCCCGCCGGGGCGAGGTACCCTTTGACTCCGACCGCAAGCGGATGAGCACCGTCCACCGCCGCCCGGACGGAGGCTTCCGGGTGTGCGTCAAGGGCGCCCCCGATGTGCTGCTGTCCCTGTGCCGCCGCCTGCCAGGCGGCGCGCCCCTCACCGACAGCGTCCGGCGGGACATCTCCGCCCGCAACGCCGACATGGCCGCCCAGGCCCTGCGTGTGTTGGGGGTGGCCTACAAGGACCTGGAGATGCTGCCCCGGGAGATGAACAGCCGTACCCTGGAGCAGGACCTGACCTTTGCCGGGCTGGTGGGCATGATGGACCCGCCCCGTCCCGAGGTGAAGGAGGCGGTGAAGCAGTGCCACGCCGCCGGTATCCGGCCGGTGATGATCACCGGCGACCACAAGCTCACCGCCGTGGCCGTGGCCAGAGAGCTGGACATCTTCCAGTCCGGCGACCTGGCCATCACCGGCGCCGACCTGGACTTTATGCCCCAGGAAATGCTGGAGCAGGAGGTGGAGAAATTCGCCGTCTACGCCCGGGTGTCCCCCGAGCACAAGATGCGCATTGTAAAGGCCTGGCAGGCCAGGGGCAAGGTGGTGGCCATGACCGGCGACGGCGTCAACGACGCCCCCGCCCTCAAGGCCGCCGACATCGGCTGCGCCATGGGCGTGGCGGGCACCGACGTGGCCAAGGGCGCCAGCGACATGATTCTCACCGACGACAATTTCGCCACTATCGTCTCGGCGGTGGAGCAGGGGAGGGGCATCTACGCCAACATCAAAAAGGCCATCCACTATCTGCTCTCCTGCAACATCGGCGAGATGCTTACCATCTTCCTGGCCACCGCCCTGGATTTCCGCCAGATGCCCCTGGTGCCGGTGCAGCTGCTGTGGCTCAATCTGGTCACCGACTCCCTGCCCGCCCTGGCCCTGGGAGTGGAGCCGGTGGAGAAGAACGTGATGGAGCACAAGCCCAGGGACGCGGGGGAGAGGCTCTTTGCCGGGGGCTTTGCCTGGCGGCTGTGCTGGCAGGGGTGCATGGTGGGCCTGCTCACCCTGTGCGCCTTCTTCCTGGGGCAGTACATCATTCCCGGCCCATCCGACCCGGCCGCTGCCGCCAACACCATGGCCTTCGCCACCCTGACCATCTGCCAGCTCTTCCACGCCTTCGACGTGCGCAGCGAGGAGGAGAGCCTGCTGAGCATCGGCCTGTTCTCCAATAAAGCCATGAACAAAGCCTTCCTGGTGGGCATGGCCATGCAGCTGGCGGTGCTGTGTCTGCCGCCCCTTCAGGCGGTGTTCTCCACCGTGCCCCTCAGCGGGGAGCAGTGGGGTGCTGTCCTGGGCCTGGCCGCCGCCCCGGTGGCGGTGTGCGAGCTGACCAAGGCCGTGAGCCGGTGGGGAAAGAAGGAAGCGGCCAAGGATGCCGGACCCGCTGGGGCAGAGATTGGAACACGGCGGAGAACCTCCGTGCGGCATTGAGAAAGGATAAAAAACGAGCCCGCGGCAGCTGCCACGGGCTCGTTTTGCATCTGGAATTACTCCTTCACTTCCCGGATGAGGATGAAGGGGGTAAGCTGGCGGTCCTGACCGGCGGGGTTGTCCCGGATCAGGTCCAGCAGGTCCTTGTCGGACTGCTTGAGCTGGGAGGAGCGGCCCAGCAGCTCCACGTTCAGGTCGTTGGCGTCCACAATCATCATCACCACGCCGGTCTTTTCAAAGACCTCGTCGCACACGCCGTCGGGATTCTCAGGCACCCGGACGCCCATGTGCTCATACTCGGGGATGTCGTGGCCGTAGAAGCCGTCCAGGCCGGAGACCTCGGTGCCCAGGATGTTGTAGAAAGTGCCGTGAACGCCCCGCAGCTTGTCGATGGCGGCGCGGAAGGCGGCCCAGAGTACCTTGGGCAGGCCGCAGACGTTGATGGCGAACTGCATCTTCACGGGCAGGCCCATGCCGGGGCCGGCAGAGGTCTGGTGCACAAAGCGGCTGAGGACCTTGGCCCAGAAGCCGGGCTTCACCTCGTCCTCGGTGACCACCCGCTTCTGGCACATGGCGATGACCTTTTCGCTGGAGGACAGGATGTCCCCGGGCTGATAGACGGGCAGCACATACTTCTCAATCAGATCCAGATAGCTCTCGCCCACCTGGACAAAATGGGTCTGGATGGCGTGGCGGGCCCAGGTCTTGCCCATGGCCCGGATGGTGACGCTCTTGCCCTCGTTCGCTTTAAATTCCATAGTAAAAAGCCTCTCATTTTGTATATCAATTTTGATTTCCCCAAGATGCCCTGGATTGAGACTCCAGGGCATCTTCGCCGTCACCGCCGGTTGCCCCAGGGGCGAGGCGGTGGGCGAATGAGTCCCATCGTCCCGCATGAGGGACGATGGGCGGTTATAATAGCCGCTCTGGGGCTATTATAACCACGTGTTTCCAAAAAGGCAACAAAAAGAACACGGACAGCGCATATCCGCCGCCGCCGGGGACATACTGAACGGGAGACAGGAGAGGAGGAATCCACCCATGAAGCTGTTCGGACCCCAGACAGACGGAATTCCGCCCCATCCCAGGCAGGAGCCCCGGGTGGACGGCCCCCTGACCGTGGACACCCTGCGACGGGTGTTTGCCGACTGCGTGGACTTTGCCGTCCGGGAGGCCGACCTGGCCGGGGACCCGGAAAAGCACGTGACCATGTGCTACATCGGGGGCATGGTGAAGCTGGAGCGGGCCAGCGAGTACATTCTCCGCCCCCTGGCCCAGGACAGCACTCTGCGGGACGCCCCGCCGGAGGAGGCCTGGCGGAAGATGGCCGGCGGAGCCCTCTACAATTTAATGGTGGAGCAGCGCACCACCGCCGACCAGGCCGCGCTGGACATCATCAACGGCAACCTCATCCTCTTTTTCCCCGGCGCCCCCGCCGTCCTCTCCTTCTATATGGCCACCGAGGACAAGCGCGGCGTCAGCGCCCCGGACAACGAGCCCTCCATCAAGGGCGCCCGGGACTCTTTTGTGGAGAATCTGCGCAGCAACACCAGCCTGGTGCGCCGCCATCTCCGGGCCCCGGAGCTGAAAATCAAGGAGAAAATCGTGGGGCGGCAGTCCCTCACCCCGGTGGACATCCTGTGGCTGGACAACATTGCCGACCCGGACCTGGTGCGGCGGGTAGAGGAGCGGGTGGCTGCCATCGACATCGACGCCCTGCTCTCCACCGGCAATCTGGAGGAGTATCTTGTGGACGCCGCCTCCACCGCCTTCCCCCTGGTGCTCTACACCGAACGGCCCGACCGCTTCTGCGCCGGACTGGCCCAGGGGCGGGTGGGCATCCTGGCGGAGGGCCTGCCCCTGGGCTACCTCTGCCCCGGCACGGCGGGAGAGTTTATCCGGGCCCCCCAGGACAAGTCCAACAACTGGATGATTGCCAGCGTACTCACCCTGCTGCGGTGCCTGTGCATCTTCGGGACCCTGCTGCTGCCCGCCGTGTATATCGCCATGGTCAACTTCCATCAGGAGATGATCCCCACCCGGCTGGCCCTGTCCATCATCGCCGCCAAGCGGGACGTGCCCTTTACCACCGTGTTTGAGGTGCTCCTCATGCTGGCGGCCTTTGAAATTCTCCAGGAGGCCGGGCTGAGGCTGCCCCCCTCCATCGGTCAGACGGTCTCCATCATCGGCGGCCTGGTGGTGGGCACCGCCGCCGTGGAGGCCAAAATCGTCTCCCCGGCGGTGCTCATCGTGGTGGCCGCCGCCGGTATCGCCGGGTACACCATGCCCAGCCAGGAGTTCGCCGCCGCCCTGCGGCTGTGGCGCTTCCTGCTGGCGGTGCTGGCGGGCTGGGCGGGGCTGTTCGGCGTGGTGGTGGGCGCGGCGGTGCTCATCCTGCGGCTTGCCCGGCTGGAGAGCTTTGGCGTGGCCTATCTCACCCCCTTCTCCGCCGGGGGCCAGTCCGGGCTGGACGGCGCGCTCCGCCTGCCCCTGCCCTGGGTCAAGCTGCGTCAGGCCGGGCTCCACACCAAAAACAGGAGGAATCAGGCGTGAAACGGGCTTTTGCTGCAATGCTCCTGGCCGTACTGTGCCTTCCTTTGGCCGGCTGCGGCGTCCAGAGCGCTCTGCCCGAGGGGCGGGAGCTGGAGAACATGGCCCTTATCCGCACCCTGGGCGTGGATGAAGCGGAGGAGGGGGTCATGGTCACCGCCGCCTCCGCCGAGCAGAGCGGCGGGGAGCAGCCCGCCCTGGTGTACTCCCATACCGCGGGCACGGTCAGCGCCGCCTGCCTGGCCATGCAGTCCCGGGGCAGCGCCTATCTCTTTTACGGACACGTGGGAGAGCTGCTCTCCGGGGAGGAGCTGGCCGCCGCCGGACTGGAGGAAGCCCTGGGCTATGTGGAGCGGGACATTGAGATGCGGCTGGATACCAAGTTCTACGTGGTGCGGGGCGGAAAGGCCTCCGACGCCATTGCTGCCCTGTCGCAGTCCGGGATCTCCGCATCCGATCGGCTGGAGGCCATGGCGGAGGACGCCGGGCTGATGGCCGCCTCCATGCCCCGCACGGTGCGGGAGCTGCTCGCCGACACGGCACGGTGCGGGGCCACCTTTGCCCCGGCCCTCACTCTGACAGGGGAGGAGGGGGACTATGACCTGGCCGCCGACGGCTATGCCCTGCTGAAGGACGGCGCCCTCATCGGCTTTGCCGACGGGGACGCGGCCCTGGGGGTCAACCTGCTGCTGGGGCGGGTGGAGGCGGACGTGGTGGAGTGCCCCGCAGAGGGGGGCACGGCGGCCCTGCGGGTGGTAGGGGCGCAGACCAGAATCAGCCCTGTCTTTGAAAGGGGAACCCTCACCGGACTGACGGTGAAGTGCGCCGTGGACGCCAGCGTGGCCCAGGGGCCGGAGAATCTGGACCTGGAGCACAGCCCGGAGGAGCAGAAGGCCCTGGAGGCGGCCCTGGCCCAGACCGAGCGGGAGCGGATTGCGGCCGCCCTCACGCTCTTTCAGACCCTGGACGCCGACTGCCTGGACCTGTGCCGCAAGGCGGGCATGTCCGCCCCCTGGCGCTGGGCCGCCCTCCAGGACCAGTGGGGGGAGGCCTTTTCCACCCTGCCCATAAGGGTGGAGGTCACCGCCAGCATCCGGCGGGGCTACGATGTCAAATGAGGTGAAGCACATTGTCTGAGACGCCCATTACCATGCGCCAGCTGCTCTCCGTTGTCTTTGCCGCCCTGCTGTCCCCGGCCATCCGGGTGCTGCCCGGCGGCGTCGCCCAGGCGGCAGGGGAGGCCGGGTGGCTCTCACCCCTGCTGGCCCTGCCCATTGCCCTGGCCCTGTGCTGGGTGCTGTTTCAGCTGCTCTCACCCCTGCCGCCCGGTACCGGTCTGGCCGAGGCCTGTCCTTTGCTGCTTGGAAAAATCGGGGGGAAGCTGGCTCTGGCCCTGTGCCTGCTGTGGGGACTGCTCCAGCTCAGCGTCACCGTGCGCATGTGCGGACAGCGCTTTCTCATCACCGGCTACCGCAACCGGCCGGTTATCTTTTATATTATAGTATTGCTGGCGGTGGCCCTCTGGATGGCCAGGGGCAAGCTGGCGGCCTTCGGCCGGGCAGGGGAGGTGTTCCACGCCATCCTGGCCGTCACTCTGGGCATTGTGCTGCTGCTGGCTGCCTTTCAGATGGAGCCGGAGAATCTGTTCCCCATCTGGATAGAGGACCTGCCTGCCGCAGGCGCCGCCGTGGTGCCTGTGCTGTCCCTGCTGGGGTATGCCGTCCCGGGAGCCTTTCTGGCGGGCCGCCTGAAACGGCAGGACAAGGACCGCTCCAGAGCCTTCCGGTGGACGGTGTGGCTGTGTCTGCTGCTGTCCGTGCTGCTGCTGGTAGCCCTGGGCTGTTTGGGTCCTGACCTTATCTCCCGGGTGGAGCAGCCCTTCTTTGTCATGGTCAAGGGGATAGGCGTACAGGGGGCATTCCAGAGGGTGGAGTCTGTGGTCATGGCCCTGTGGGTGCTCTCCGACCTGATGCTGATTGGCATGCTGGTGCTCTCCGCCTGCGCCGTGTGCAAGGTGCTCTTTGGACTGAAGCGGGCCCAGTCCGCCGCAGTGCCTGTGGCGGCAGTGGTGCTGGCGGGCAGTGTATTCCTTTTTCAGGACGCCTTTGCCGTGGAGCGCTTTGCCGACGGGATTCTCACCGCCGGTAATCTGGCGGTTGGATTTGGGTTCCCCCTTGTTCTTCTGATAGTTGGTAAAATACGGGGAAAGAGCGTGTAAAAAACACCTAGATATGGTGTGCAAACACTTGCCCAGTGGGCAGATATTGTTGGGAAACAGAGGATTGAAAAAAGTGAAAAGAAAAAGGAAAAAAACTGTTGACAACCCGGATTTTATCTGGTATATTATCTAAGCGCTCGCGGGGAACACCCCTTGAAGAGGCCAAAAAGTTTTCTTGAAATCAGCCTGACGGCCCGAAAAAAGAAAATGAAAAGACCTCTTGACAAAGCGAGCCGGACATGATATCATATAAAAGTTCGCTGCGAGAGCGGCGAGCGGCTGGATGAGAGTCCTGGATTTGAACTTTTGGAGCTGAAAAGCTCCGAAAAAAGTTTGAAAAAAGTACTTGACAGCAACAAAATGGTATGATATAATGAACGAGTTCCTGCCGCTGAGGTAGGGCGTGCACCTTGTAAATTAAACAACGTGAAGAAACACGAAGCACCAGAAGAGGACAAGAAGTTCTCTTAACAAGCAAAAGCTTGGTTG
>NZ_JBMNPX010000029.1:0-25172 GCF_050943825.1 Pseudoflavonifractor sp. | reverse complement strand
GTTCCCATCCCGAACACGGCAGTTAAGCTCACCTGCGCCGAAAATACTTGGCTGGAGACGGCCTGGGAAGATAGGTAACGCCAACACAAGCGTGAAGCGGCAGACTTATGTCTGCCGCTTCTTTTTTGTTTTTCGGCCGAGCAATGAAAAATTACCCCATGCAGTACCTACCGCAGAGGGGGCCATCCAAATCGCTATGGAAGAACTGCCCATTACCATACACGGCGCCCGGGTACTGGTCATCGGCTACGGACGTGTGGGACGTATAACCGCCCAGCGGTTCCAGGCACTGGGCGCACATGTCAGCGTAGCGGCCCGAAAATATGCAGATCTGGCCTGGGCGGAGAGTCTTGGGTTGGGCGTGGAACAGACAGGCCATCTTCTGGGGTGGTTGTGCGGCTATGACCTGATAATCAATACCGTGCCTGCCCGGGTGCTTGGGGAGGCGGAGCTGGGGGATCTGAAGCCGGACTGCCTGGTCATTGATTTGGCCTCAAAACCAGGAGGCGTGGATTTTGAGGCGGCTGCACGGCTGGGAATACGGGTTATCTGGGCCCTTTCGCTGCCGGGCAAGACAGCGCCGGTGACCGCAGGAGAGAGCATCAAAAATACCATTTACAATATGTTGAGCGAGTTAGGAGTGTGAGCATGGAAGACTGGAAGGTAGGCTTTGCCTTTTGCGGCTCCTTCTGTACATACGACAGCGCCATGGCCGCCCTGGAGGCCGTTCACCGGCGCTGGAAGGACGTGACACCCATTATCTCCGAGCGCAGTGCCGCCACAGATACACGTTTTGGCAGCGCCCACGACTTTATGCGGGAGATGCAGCGCATCTGCGACAAGCGGCCCATTGACTCCATCAAGGCAGCGGAGCCCATTGGGCCCAAGAAGCTGCTGGATGTACTGGTCATCTGCCCTTGTACCGGCAATACGCTGGCAAAGCTGGCGGCGGGGATAACCGACTCCTCGGTGACCATGGCCGCCAAGGCCCACCTGCGCAACGGGCGTCCGCTGGTGATTGCTGTGGCGACCAATGACGGCCTGGCAGGCAGCGCCAAGAACATCGGCGCCCTGATGGATAAGAAGCATGTGTACTTCGTGCCCTTCCGCCAGGACGACCCCACAGGCAAGCCCACCTCGCTGGTGGCGGACTTTACCCGTATCCCTGAGACCGTGGAGGCGGCTATGGCGGGCAGGCAGCTCCAGCCAGTGCTGCTGGGCGGCAGCTGAGTCTATATGAAAACGCAGACAGCCCGCGCCAGTACTGGCGCGGGCTGTTCATGCAAAGGAAGGAAAGAGGGATACATGAAATGAAGAAGACGCTGTCTCTCGCTGATTAATATCCTACGGCAGAATTGTAAACAAATAAAACAAAAAATATTACAAAAGAATTAAATCCCAAAAAGAATTGGAGCGCGCACCAATAGGTACGCGCTCCAAGTTGTTTAGTCCTGTAGAACTGTGGAAGCAATGGGAATTCCCTCCGGCGGAGTGTTTCCGTCAGCATCGGGGGTACTGGACGGTGAGGCTGACGGAGAGGCAGAGGGTGACTCCGAAGGCGACTGTGAGGGGGATGCCGAGGGTTCAGCGCTCTCAGACGGCGAAGGAGAGGGCGAGACAGATTCCGACGGCGAGGGGGAAGGTGTCACCGACTCCGACGGGGAAGGAGAGGGAGACGCGGACTCAGACGGGGAGGGAGAGGGCGTTACCGGGGTCAGATTCCGCAGGCCAGTGGCCGGGTCGATGCCCAGAGCGGCGGCGTCGGCCGGGTTGTAGAAGTAGTAGGCGTTGCGGACAGAGAAGGTGTCGGTGTGGATGACGGTGTCACTGATGACATTACCGTCAGCATCCCGCAGGCGCTGATGGACCTCAACCTTGCGTCCGGTGTAGCCGGTGCGGGTGGAGTCCTTCTGGGGCTGGCTGCCCTGGGGGACGGAGTCGCTGGGCTCGTAGTAGGTCTCGTAGGGGATGGTCTCCAGCAGGATATAATAGGGATCGCCGTAGATGCCGGTGGTGTTGGTACCGTAGATGGTCACGTTGCACCAGCGGCGGCCGCTGCTGTCCTTGGTGAGGGTGGCCTCAATCTTGATGGGGTAGTCGGTGTTGTTCTTGAACTTGAAGTCAAGCGTGTCGCTGTATACGGTGGCGTCCATGCCGGAGGGCAGATAGCCTACATCGTATTTGTGCTTGGTGCGTTCCACGGTCTCCAGATTCGCCTTGAGGGTGGTGTAGTAGATGGTGGAGGAGAGCTGGCAGATGCCGCCGGCCCAGGTGTCCTGAGTGGTGCCGCTCACATAAGCGCCAGCCTTCAGATAGCCGCCTGCCTGGGAGTAGGGGCCGCACAGCTCGTTATAGGAGAACACCTCGCCGGGCAGCAGGATGGTACCATTGACCCGCTCACAGGCGGTCTCCACGTTGTGCCAGCGGTTGGAGGGACCGGCGGTCTTGGTGCTGCTCTGGCCCAGCACGTCCTTGAACAGGCTGTTCTCCAGCTTCTCGGTGGTCATATCAGGCTCAGTCAAGGTGAGGGGTACCTCGCAGTCCTCTCCCTCCTCCGTGCGCTCCATCAGCGCCTGGGCGGTGGAGACGCCGAAGCTGACGCCGGTGACCGAGGGGACAATCTCACTGGTCTCCTTGTCCAGATAGGCGTCCACAGGCTCCTTGTAAACCTCACGATAGATGGCCTCAAAGTCCAGCTCCTCAGGGGGGGTGACATGGGGGGCAACTTCAATGGAGGTGCGGCCGGTGAGCAGGCTGTCGATCACCAGGTCCCGGAAGTCAGCGGCGTTGACGCTCAGACCGGAGACACCCTTGTGAATGATCAGGGCGGTATCCGTGACCTCATAGGTGCTCTCCGTGAGGCCGGAGTCCAGTGCCTTGGTCAGCTCGCCGGGCAGCTCGGTGAGCAGCTGCTCCAGCTTCTCAGAGGGCTGGGGCTGGGCCTCGATGGCGTAGCCGCTGCCGAAGGTGGCCTTCAGCCAGGCAATGCCGCCGCCCAGGAAGCCCTGCTCACGGCCGAGGGACCAGGCATCCGCCGCCAGGGCGGAGACGTCCAGCTGAAACAGGGGGGTATCCGAGGTGATCTCCCTGTCCAGCTCAGGGTATTCGCTGCTGGTGAGCTGGAAGGAGGTGGGGTACCAGCTTTCAGATTCTCTGCTGATGGTCTGGGCGGCCTGCTCCCGGGTCATGCCGGACAGATCCAGGGTGTGGTCAGTCACTGTCAGGGTGGTGTTGGGAAGAATATTCCCGGCGCTCACCCAGGCGCATAGACCCAGATAGGCGCCAATCAGGAGCACCAGAACTGCAATGACAACTATGATGGCAATTTTTGCGCCGCCGGGCTTTTGCTGCTTCGGCATGACGCGCTTGCCGTCCGCGCTGTTTTCCATGATAATCACTCCAATATCCCGCAGAATCTACGAAATCAGTATACATTATAGGGCCCCCAGGCTGGGAAAGCAATTACAGAACGGTTACACATTTCTGTCTCCGGCTTCAGAGCCGGGCGAGTGCCCGTGGTGGGGAGAGACACCGGGAGGGATCTTTGCCCCTCTTTACAAGAAAGTGCTTTCGTTGTATCATATCTCCATCCGCAATTATGGCGGCAAGCTGCCTGACTGAGGCGGAAGAGGGCCTTCTTTCCCGGTTATTGTACCATAGCTGCAAGCCATTTTGGCTTGCCTGCCGCAGAGCGGCCGCAAACAGCAAAGCTGTTTGTATTGCGGTTATTGTACCATATTTTCATGTGGTATAGCGGGTGAGAAGATAAATTTTAAAGATTTTAAATAAAAAATCAATCTATTTTTTCCACATATATGATATTATATGATCCAGCAGGACCGGCAGTCCAGTCAGCCGGATCGGGATATGGGAGGCGCTACGCATGGCGTACAGCTACAACAACAACAGCGGCGGCGGCAACAACGGGGACTTAATGTCCTGGATTGTGGTGGTGGCGGCGCTGGTGATATTCTGGCCGGTGGGCCTGGTGCTGCTGTTCATGAAGCTGACAGGCCGGTCCTTCGGTGGCAGACGGAACAACGGAGGCTCTTACGGCTCCAGCGCCACCGGACCCTACCGCCCCTCGGGCAGCCAGTCCTGGAGCCAGAGCTCCGGCTATAAGTACGAGTACCGCTACCAGGGTCAGACTCCTCCCCGCCAGGACGGGCAGAGTGCTCAGAATACCCAGAGCGCCCAGTACACCCAGTACACGCAGACCGCCAAGTCCTCCAAGGCCACCCAGCCGGGGATGCAGGGCGTCAGCGAACGGCCCAGAGACAAGAAGGGCCGCTTTATGCCCAAGCGCAGGCCCGTGGACCTGAACAAGGGCAAGGGCATGATGATCTGGGGCGCCATTCTGGCCATCTTCGGCGGCTTCATCTCCTTTGTGGAGTTCTTTGACACCATGGGTATGGGCTTTATCTACATGCTCCAGAGCATCGGTTTCCCTCTGGGGCTGCTGGGTGCGGGCCTGGTGCTGCTGGTGTGTGGTACTCAGAGGAACAAGAAGGCCAAGCGCTTCCGCAAGTATCTTGCCCTCATCGGCAAGCGGGAGAGCATCTCCATCGGCTCTCTGGCCCAGGCCATGCCTGTCTCCTACCACACCGCCTGTGACGACATTCAGGAGATGCTGGACGAGGGATACATCCCCACCGGCTACCTGGATATGGCCAGCGGCCGCCTGATTCTCTCTGACGAGGGCCTTCAGGAGGAGCCCGAGCCGGAGCCGGAGGAGGAGAAGCCTGCCCAGCCTGAGGATGACGACGCCATCCTCAGGGAGATCCGGCAGGTGAACGACGCCATCGAGGACCCGGAGATGAGCGAGAAGATCGACCGCATCGGGGAGATCACCGGAAAGATTCTGGATTACCAGCGCAAGAACCCCAACAAGAACAGCCAGCTGCGCAGCTTCCTGAGCTACTATCTGCCCACTACCCTGAAAATCCTGAAGGCCTACGCACAGATGGAGGCCCAGGGCATTGAGGGTGAGAACATCTCGGCCGCCAAGGAGCGGATTGAGGGCATGATGGATAAGGTAGTGGAGGGCTTTGAGAAGCAGCTCGACAAGCTCTTCCAGGATGACGCCATGGACATCACCACCGATGTAGAGGTGCTGGAGCGGATGCTGGACAAGGACGGCCTCTCCGGCAAGGGAGACGGCTTCCAGCTGGGTGTCTGACAGATGAAAATAAAAAAGCCCGTGAGACGGCATACAAGCCGCCTCACGGGCTTTTTTCTGCATGGGGGGAGGAGAACACGTCAGGGCAGTACCACGCCGTACTGGTCCATTACGTCGTGCAGCCCCTCCTCCACCTCCTGGCGGGAGAAATTGCCCTCCTCCAGTTCCTGGTCGGAGAGCAGGTTCAGGCGGTAATAGAAGTCCACCGCCACCTCGAGAAGGGAGGCGTCCTCCGTGTCCAGAGAGGCGAAAAGCAGGTCCTCCCCCTCGGCGATGCGTCCCTCACGCAGCAGAGCGTTAAGGGAGGCGTGGAGGCTGTCGGCAGCGGTCAGAGTCTCCTGGCTGCCGTGAGCCCGGTACTCCGCCGTATCTTTCTGGAACATAATTCTGGCAATGGCAAGGGTCATAGTCTCAATCTGGCGCATCATCCAGTCCTGGGTCAGCATTCGCAATCGGCTCCTCTCAGGTGAAATATCCCAAAATGGGGACTTTTATAAAACGCATGTTCGATTAACATAAGAAAGTTGTATTGACGATACAGCGCGGGAGTGGTAATATAAACAGGAACTAGAACACAAGTTCTATTCTGCGCAGAAGGACAGAACGAAAGGGGGATGAAAACGCGCTGGGAAAAAATCGGCGGGAGCAAACAAAAAGTCACTTGCTCTGACATGGTGGAGAAGAGGGCTTTGCTGTTCTGAAAAAGCCACGCCGGCTACGGGGTGCCGCCAACACATCGCCAGGAGGCGGCTTTCGAATCCACCAGACAAAAGAAAAACGGCAACTCTTGAAAGGGGCACCAGGAAAGGATGCCGCCGGAGGCGGCACCAAACCAAAGCCCAGCAGAGCGGGTTCGGTTTGGAGAGGAAGAGCAGCAGAATGAGCGCGCTCTGATTTTAATAAAAAATCAGAGCAAGCGATATGGCGCTTGCTCTGACGTGGTGGAGGAGGGTGGATTCGAACCACCGAAGCGAGACGCAACAGATTTACAGTCTGCCCCCTTTGGCCACTCGGGAACTCCTCCATATGAAGTTTTGGAGCTGGTGGACGGACTCGAACCCCCGACCTGCTGATTACAAATCAGCTGCTCTACCAACTGAGCTACACCAGCGTTTCAGCTCTCAGCTCGTCCACAACGTTGCTTATTATAGCAGGCGAATAGGGGGTTGTCAACAGGAAAAATAAAAAAATTCAAAAAAATTTGCAGGGCGTCAAAAGACGGCCGGAAACAGGAGAGGAAGCACGGGCGGGAGGATTTTTATCAACCCGCTGCGGGATATGCAGCGGGAACCGGCAGCGGCCTGGTGCCGGCGATGCCGGAACGAGATCTACGCCTGGGAGCTGGGAGAGGGCGAGAACCTGTGCCCCCAGTGCCGGGCGGAGAAAAAATGCGAGGAAATGGAGCAAAGCGGAGAGATTGATGACTTTACTGGAGATGTCAGTGGAATACCGGACTCAGGCAAGAGTCCTGCGGCGGAGAATTACCGAGCTGGAGCTGCGCCGCGCGGATGAGCCGGACGCAACGGAGCGTCTGGTTCTGGAGGACCGCATCAGAATTTTGGAGACAATGTGGCGGGAGGCCAGGGATCTGGCGGTCGTCACGGAACGATACTATGACAGGGGGTATTGGCGCAATGTCAAATACGCGATATAGAAGGGGCGGCTCCTATGCGGCGGACATGGCGGTGTACGCCAGGACCATGGCGGAGGACAACCGGGAGCAGCGTTCCCGGCTGCGGCAGAACCTGATCCGCGCCCTTCAGGAGGACGTGACCCCCCATCAGCGGCAGGCCCTGCTGCTCTACTACGCCGAGGGGCTCAACATGCGGGAGATAGGGGAGCGGCTTGGGGTGGACAAGTCCACCATCTCCCGTACCATCAAGCGCGGGGAGCGACGTCTGCGCCGCTGCCTGCGGTACGGGGCGGAGAGCCTGCTCAACGCCGAAGAGGAAAATTGAGTCTGAACAAAGTCATGGCCGCGCCCAAAGGCGCGGCCATGTTGTGTTTTTGGGCACCATAAAAAATTTACGTTCCCCTATTGACAGGGACTGTTATCTGTGTCTATACTGTATATGCTGAGTATACACAGTAAAACGAGGTGCACCGAATGGATATTATCATCAGCAATGCCGGCGGGGTGCCCATCTACGACCAGATTACCCGGCAGGTCAAGGGCCTGATTCTGCGGGGTGAGCTGAAGGAGGGGGAGGCCCTCCCCTCCATGCGGCTGCTGGCCAGGGAGCTGCGCATTTCCGTCATCACCACCAAACGAGCCTATGAAGAGCTGGAGCGTGAGGGCTTCATCACCACCGTGCCGGGAAAGGGGTGCTTTGTGGCGCCCCAGGACCCGGAGCTGGCCCGGGAGGAGACCCTCCGCCGGGTGGAGGAACATCTGACCCGGGCTGTGGAGGCCGCCAAATCGGGCGGCGTCACCCTGGAGGAGATGACCGATACCCTCAACATCCTGTATGGAGACGAATAATATGGAAAACGCCATTGAAATCCGCCATCTCACCAAAGATTACGGCAGCTTCAAGCTCCGCGACGTGACCTTCGACGTGCCCATGGGCACGGTTGTGGGCCTCATCGGCGAGAACGGCGCCGGAAAATCCACCACCATCAAATGTATCCTCAACCTCATCCGCCGGGACGGCGGGGAGATTGTGCTCCTGGGCCGGGACAACATCACCGGCGAGCGGGAGGCCAAGGAGGAGATCGGGGTGGTGCTGGACGAGTCCACCTTCCACGACACCCTGCGTGCCGGCGACGTGGGGAAAATCCTCCGCAAGGTTTACAAGAACTGGGACCAGCGGTTTTTTGAAAGCCTGCTGAAGAAGTTCGACCTGCCGGAGAAAAAGACGGTGAAGGACTACTCCCGGGGCATGAAGATGAAGCTGTCCATCGCCGCGGCGCTGTCGGCCCGTCCCAGGCTGCTCATTCTGGACGAGGCCACCGGCGGCCTGGACCCGGTGGTGCGGGACGAGATTCTGGACCAGTTCCTGGACTTTGTCCAGGACGAGAACCACGCCATCCTCATCTCCAGCCACATCACCACCGATCTGGAGAAGGCGGCGGACTACGTGGTCTACCTCCACAAGGGCCGGGTGGCCCTCCAGGGGGCCAAGGATGAGCTGCTGGAGGAGTACGGCCGCCTGGTGTGCGGCAGAGCCGACCTGGACAAGGTGGACCGGGCCTTCCTGGTGGGCGTGCGGGAGAGCCAGTTCAGCTGTGAGGCCCTGGTACGGGACCGGGAGAAGTTTGTCCGGCTCTACCCGGAACTGACTGTGGACCGGGTGACCCTGGACGAGATCATGGTCTTTACCGCGAAGGGGGATGTAGCGTCATGATGGGAATGGTTTATAAGGATTTTCTGGTCCAGCGCAAGCAGCTGGGATATTACATCGCGTTTTTTATCATGTATACAGTACTGGCTGTAATGGAAATCATGCCTACGGCCATCATGTACACAATGACCGTGCTCATCGGCATGCTGGTGCCCATGTCCACCTTTGCCTATGACGACCTGGCCCGGTGGAACAAGTACGCCGTCGCCACTCCTGCCGGACGTCGCGGCGTTGTGGCGGGCAAGTATGTCTTTACCCTGCTCTCTGTGCTGCTGGCGGCGGCCTTCTCCGCTGTGCTGGTGGTGGCCGTACTCACGCTGAAGCCGGAGCTGGGCGCTCTGGATGAGATGCTCATCGGGCTGCTGATCTGCACGCTGCTGCCCATCCTCATTGACGCCGTGATTCTCCCTGTGTTCATCAAGTTCGGCTCTGAGAAGAGCCGCCTGATCAGCATCCTGATTTTCGTGGCGGTATTCGGCAGCATCATGCTGATAGGCCAGCTGGCCGAGTCGCTGGAGAACATTGTAATCCCCGAGTGGTTCTTCCTGGCGCTGCCCGGTCTGCTGGTTCTGCTGGCCATCGGAGGCTATATCATCTCCTACTTCATCGCCCGTGGGATTTTTGAGAAGAAGGAGCTGTAAGCCCCTTTGCCCCTTGCGCGCCGCCCTTGCTCTGTGGTAAACTGAAGGAAGAAAAAGGGAAGGAGCGTGGGGACCATGACCGCACATGAAGCCATTCAGGAGCTGCTGAAAATCCAGCAGTATTGCACCCCCCGTTCTCTCGCCGCCGTGGATTACGCCATCCGGGCCATCCAGGAGAAACAGGAGCGGGAGAACGAGGAGAAGAAGTGAGCCCCCAGTCCTGCAAAAAAAGACCGCCTCATCCGTGATGAGGCGGTCTTTTTTTGCAGAATGGATTAGGCGGTCTGGCGCTTCTTCATGAAGAACAGGAAGCACAGCATCAGCACAATGCCCACAGGCAGGGCGATGATACCCGGAATGCCGTTGGCGGCCAGCAGGCCGGCCAGCAGGTAGGAGATGCCGGCTATGGCCGCGCAGGAGATGGCGTAGGGCAGCTGCGTTGACACATGGTTGACATGGTCGCACTGGGCGCCGGCGGAGGCCATGATGGTGGTGTCGGAGATGGGGGAGCAGTGGTCGCCGCAGACGGCGCCGGCCATGCAGGCGGAGATACAAATGATGGCCAGGGGATCGTCCATGGAGAACACGTTCTGCACAATGGGGATCAGAATGCCGAAGGTGCCCCAGCTGGTGCCGGTGGCAAAGGCCAGCAGACAGCCGATGACGAACACGATGACAGGCAGGAACATCTGCAGGTGCTCGGCGCTGCGGACAAAGTCACGGACAAAGTACTTGGCGCCCAGGGAGTCGGTCATGCCCTTCAGGCTCCAGGCGAAGGTGAGGATGAGAATGGCGGGAACCATGGCCTTGAAGCCCTCGGGGATACTGGCCATCATGTCCTTGAAGGACATGGCCCGGCGGGCGGCATAGTAGACCAAGGTGAAGAGCAGGCCGAAGGCGGAACCCAGCATCAGGCCCACGGAGGCGTCAGAGTTGGAGAAGGCCTCCACAAAGTTGGCGCCGGAGAAGAAGCCGCCGGAGTAGATCATGCCGATGACGCAGCACGCCACCAGCACCAGAATGGGCAGCACCAGGTCAATGACCCTGCCCTTGGTCTCGTCGATGTCCTCGTCCAGCATGGCGTAGGGGTTGGAGCCGGAGAACAGGTCGCCCTTCTCGATGGCGTTCTTCTCAAACTTGGCCATGGGGCCGAAGTCTACCTTTATAAACACCAGACCCAGCATCATCACAATGGTGAACAGGGCGTAGAAGTTGTAGGGAATGGCGCGGATGAACAGGTTCAGGCCCTGTCCCTCCTCGGCAAAGCTGGCCACGGCGGCGGCCCAGGAGGAGATGGGGGCGATGATGCAGATGGGGGCGGCGGTGGAGTCGATGATGTAGGCCAGCTTGGCCCGGGAGACCTGGTGCTTGTCCGTGATGGGCCGCATGACCGAGCCCACGGTGAGGCAGTTGAAGTAGTCGTCGATGAAGATGAGACAGCCCAGGACAATGGAGGCCAGCTGGGCGCCCGCGCGGGTTTTGATGTTCTTCTGGGCCCAGCGGCCGAAGGCGGCGGAGGCGCCGGCCTTGTTCATCAGGGCCACCATGGCGCCCAGAATCACCAGGAAGATGAGGATGCCCACATTGTAGCTGTCGGACAGGACGGACACGATGCCGTCGCTGAACACGTGGTTCAGGGTACCCTCAAAGGAGAAGTTGGAGTAGAGCAATCCGCCCACCACAATACCGATGAACAGGGAGGAGTAGACCTCCTTGGTAATCAGGGCCAGCGCGATGGCGATGACGGGGGGCAGCAGGGACAGAATGGTGTTGAAGTAGTTGCTGGGTGACTGGACATAGCCTGTGCCGCCGCAGGTCTCGCAGGTGACGGCCTCGCCCGCATCGCTGAGGACGACGCCCATGGTGCCGCAGTCAGTACACTCAATCATCTTGGTGCCGGTCTCGTCGGTGGGGTCACCGGCGGCGAAGGCGGTGGTCGTCAGGGCAAAGAGCAGCATCAGCAGCAGAGCCGCCCGGGCGAGCCAGGTTCTTCTTGTTCTCATGTTTTTCCCTCCCAAATAGTTTCCGGGGCACACACGCCCCATGTGGCGCCAAACAAAAAAGCCATGAACGCTTACAGAAGCGCCCATGGCAAAACCAGGGGTCCCCCAACGGTGAAAGCGGGGGACCTCAGGATAGCGCTCCACATGCTGTGACAGTCCGCACGGTATTCCCGTACGGCCCAGGAAGCCGCGCCCAGGCAGGCGAAGCAACCTTCGGCGGTGCGCCCTCTCCCCACGGGACGGCTGCCTGGCCTTGTCCCGGGGTACGCATGCGTACCGCGCCTCTATCCTCTTTATTAAAGAAGCGTAAGTATCCTATCATGGGTTCCAGAGAATGTCAAGGCTGAATCCGCCTTTTTCCGCCGGAAGGCTTTGTGCGATATGCCGATTTTTAAAATACGTCTTTACATCATCGATTTATCATGGTAGTATACTAAAGCAAGAAGGCGAAACACCGGCGCCTGACAGAAGGAGGATATATCATGAAGCTGAAAAAATGGCTGGCCCTTGCTCTGGCGCTGGCGACCGCAACCACTCTGACCGCCTGCTCCAATTCCACCGGCGGCGATACCGGTACACCGTCCGGTTCCCCTGCTCCCTCCGGCTCTCAGGCTGCGGTGGAGAGCGATACACAGTATGTAAAGAACAAGGGCACTCTGGTGGTGGGCATCACCTACTTTGAGCCCATGGACTACAAGGCCGAGGGCAGCGACGAGTGGATTGGCTTTGATGCCGACATGGCCAAGGCCTTTGCCGAGAGCCTGGGCGTAGAGGTGGAGTTCAGCGAGATCACCTGGGATTATAAGGTGGAGGAGCTGGAGTCCAAGGCCATCGACGTGGTCTGGAACGGCATGACCCTCACTGACGAGGTCACCTCCTCCATGGCCACCTCCAACCCCTACTGCACCAACTATCAGGTGCTGGTCTATCCCGCCGACAAGGCCGCTGACTTTGAGAACCTGACCTCTCTGGAGGGCCTGAGCGTGGCCGTGGAGTCCGGCTCCGCCGGTGAGGATGCGGCTGAGGCCCTGGGTGCCTCCACCGTGCCCGTCCAGTCCCAGGCCAACACCCTGATGGAGGTGTCTGCCGGCACCTCTGACGCCGCCGTCATCGACGTGCTCATGGCCGCTGCCATGATCGGCGAGGGCACCAGCTACGCCGACCTGGCCTACAGCGTGAACCTGAACGAGGCCCAGGGTCTGGCCGCCGAGGAGTACGGCGTGGGCTTCCGCAAGGGCTCCGACCTGGTGGACGCGTTCAATGAGTTCTGGGCCGCCGCCGAGGCCGACGGTACCGCCCTGGAGACCGCCACCACCTACGGCCTTGAGGATGCTGTTATCCTTGACTGAATGAGTGAACCTTATTTATAATGGCAAAGGCAGAGGGCGCGCTCCGCTCTCTGCCTTTGCCCGGCTTTTCCCCAGTACAACCCATCTCCATACAGAGAGGACGATACCATGTTCTGGACCACCCCTGAATTCCCCGTTGTGGTAAAAGCCCTGAACGAGGGCTTCCTGGTGACCCTTCAGCTCTTCTTTGTCACCATCATCGGCGCTGTGCCCCTGGGACTTATCATCTCCTTCGGCTCCATGAGCCGCTGGGCGCCTCTGCGGCGGCCCGTCCACTGGGCACTGGCCCGGAAGGGCAAGAAGCCCGGCCGTGTGGCAAAGCTGCTCTCTGCCTTCCGGCCCATCAGCCTTATCTGCCGTCTGGTGGTGTGGGCCATCCGGGGAACCCCGCTGATTCTCCAGATCATCGCCCTCTTCTATGTCCCCGGCATGCTGGACCTGTTCACCTGGGGCGGAGGTGAGAGCTCCCGCTTCGCCGCGGTGGCCGTGGCCTTTATCATCAACTACGCCTGCTATTTCTCCGAAATCTACCGTGGCGGCATCCAGAGCGTGCCGGTGGGCCAGCAGGAGGCGGGCCAGGTGCTGGGCATGACCAGAACCCAGATTTTCTTCCGGGTCACCCTGCTCCAGATGATCAAGCGCATCGTGCCCCCCATGTCCAACGAGATCATCACCCTGGTGAAGGACACCTCCCTGGCCCGTGCCATCTCCCTGAAAGAGGTCATCTGGGTGGCGGAGTCCTTCATGAAGGGCAATCAGGGCATCTCCGGCCTGCTGTGGCCGCTGTTCTTTGTGGCTGTGTATTACCTTGTGTTCAGCGGCGTGGTGACGCTGCTGCTGGGCCGGCTGGAGAAGAAGCTGGCCTATTTCCAGTGAGAGGAGGGGACCAAAATGGCAATTCTGGAAGTACATAATATTGAAAAACACTTTGGCCCCACCCGGGTGCTGGAGGACATCAGCTTTGAGCTGGAGAAGGGCCAGGCCCTGGCCATCATCGGTTCCTCGGGCAGCGGCAAGACCACTCTGCTGCGGTGCCTGAACTTTCTGGAGACCCCGGACAAGGGGCGCATCGTGGTGGGCGGCGAGACCCTCTTTGACGCGGAAGGGCAGAACAGCCGTAAGGAGCAGGACATCCGCCGCAAGCGGCTCCACTTCGGGCTGGTGTTTCAGTCCTTCAACCTGTTCCCCCAGTATACGGCCCTCCAGAACGTGACCCTGGCCAGCCAGCTGCTGGCCAAGGAACGGCCCGACTTCAAGCAGAACAAGAAGCAGATTTTCGCCCAGATTGAGGAGGAGGGCCGGGAGCTGCTGGAGCGGATGGGCCTGGCCAACCGGGCCGGACACTATCCCAGCCAGCTCTCGGGCGGCCAGCAGCAGCGTGTGGCCATCGCCCGTGCCCTGGCTCTCAAGCCGGACATCCTCTGCTTTGACGAGCCCACCTCCGCTCTGGACCCGGAGCTGACCGGCGAGGTGCTCAAGGTCATCCGTGGTCTGGCCGACCAGCACACCACCATGATCATCGTCACCCACGAGATGGCATTTGCCCGGGATGTGGCGGATCAGGTGATGTTTATGGATCGGGGCCTCATCGTGGAGCAGGGGCCTGCCCGTCAGGTCATCGAGAATCCGCAGGAGGAGCGGACCAAGCAGTTTTTGGCCCGTTATCACTGAGAAGATTAAAAAAGCGGCGCTCTCCCATGGGGAGAGCGCCGCTTTTTTATGACTTTGATTAGAAATCTGCGTTGCCAACGGTTCTGGGATGGGGCAGGCCCCACCCGGCCGGGGGCCGTGCGGGGACCCCGTTTCACTGTATCTGCTCGGGCGGAGTGAATCCGCCCGGCATCAAGGTTTTGGGCCGATGGCCCAAAACGCTTGTACGGCGCAGAGCGCCGCCCCATCAAAGATGGGGCCCCGACATCCCGCCCCCCGCAGGGGGGGAGAACACCGGGGCCATGTTTGTTTGATTAGAAATCCGCGTTGCCCACAGTGCGGGGGTGAGGCAGGACGTCACGGATGTTGCCGATACCGGTGAGGTACATGACCATCCGCTCGAAGCCCAGGCCGAAGCCGGCGTGCTTGCAGCCGCCGTAGCGCCGCAGGTCCAGATACCACCAGTAGTCCTCGGGGTTCATGCCCAGCTCCTTGATGCGGGCCTCCAGCACGTCCAGCCGCTCCTCACGCTGGGAGCCGCCGATGATCTCGCCGATGCCGGGCACCAGGCAGTCGGCAGCGGCCACGGTCTTGCCGTCGTCATTGAGGCGCATGTAGAAGGCCTTGATCTCACGGGGATAGTCGGTGACAAAGACGGGCTTCTTGAAGATCTGCTCGGTGAGGTAGCGCTCGTGCTCGGTCTGCAGGTCGCAGCCCCACTCCACCTTGTAGTCGAACTTGTCGTTGTTCTGCTTGAGCAGCTCCACCGCCTCGGTGTAGGTCACCCGGCCGAAGTCGGAGGAGGCCACGTGCTCCAGCCGCTCCTTCAGGCCCTTGTCCACGAAGGAGTTGAAGAAGTTCATCTCGTCGGGGCACTTTTCCATCACGGTATTGATGATGTGCTTGATCATGGCCTCGGCCACGTCCATGTCGCCGGCCAGATCGCAGAAGGCCATCTCGGGCTCGATCATCCAGAACTCGGCGGCGTGGCGGGTGGTGTTGGACTTCTCAGCCCGGAAGGTGGGGCCGAAGGTGTACACATTGCCGAAGGCCATGGCGAAGTTCTCGGCGTTGAGCTGGCCGGACACGGTCAGGTTGGCGCTCTTGCCGAAGAAGTCCTGGCTGTAATCCACGGTGCCGTCGTCCTTCTTGGGCAGATTCTCCATGTCCAGGGTGGTGACCCGGAACATCTCGCCCGCGCCCTCACAGTCGCTGGCGGTGATGATGGGGGTGTGGACGTACACAAAGCCCCGGTCCTGGAAGAAGGTGTGGATGGCGTGAGCCGCCACGCTCCGAACCCGGAAGGCGGCGGAGAACAGGTTGGTGCGGGGCCGCAGGTGGGCGATGGTGCGCAGGTACTCCACGCTGTGGCGCTTCTTCTGCAGGGGGTAGTCGGGGGTGGAGGGGCCCTCCACAGCGATGGTGTCGGCCTTCACCTCAAGGGGCTGCTTGGCCTCGGGGGTGAGAACCACGGTGCCGGTGACGATAAGGGCGGCGCCCACGTTCTGGCCGGCAATCTCTTTGTAATTGCCCAGCACGTTGGCGTCCATGACGATCTGAAGGTTACGGAAGCAGGAGCCGTCGTTGAGCTCGATGAAGCCGAAGGTCTTCATGTCCCGGATGGTGCGGGCCCAGCCGCAGACGGTGACCGTCTGCCCGCCGAACTGCTCCTGGTCGGCGAAAATCTGAGAAATGGTCGTGCGTTCCAAAGCGAATCCTCCTCGATTCTTTGCAGTTGCCATTAAGTATAGCCTTTTTCCACCGAATTTGCAACCACTCCGGGCAGATTGGCGGAGAAAAAAGCCGCCCCAGACGGGAAAGTCCGGGACGGCCTGCACTCAGATTGGATTGGGGCGGGTTATACGCCGTGAAATGGCCCAGACCGCCCAGGCGGCCAGGCATCCCAGCGCCGGGGCCACGCACCACCAGCCCGCCAGGAACCACGCCATGGCGTACCACTCGGCGGAGGCCACAAACCACAGTCCGGGGAGGACCAGCAGGACGGCGGGCAGGAGAATACGCCACTTTAGCTTGGCCGTCCGGCACAGGAGCAGCTCCAGGAAGAACATAGGGATGAAGTGGGCGTACAGTAGCAGAAGCTGGTGCCATGTGGGGATGTCCAGCGGGAGGTCCCAGAAGGCCGTAACCAGCACCACAGCGTAGGCGGCGAAGGTAATCAGGGTGAGGGCGAGCAGGACAGCGTTTCCTTTTCCGTTGATGCGTACCATAACAACACCTCATTTCTAAAGCTGTTCAGTACATGGGGATGAAGAAGAGCCAGGGGGCGGTGACCACGGCCATGGTCAGGGCGATGATGTGCTTTTCTCTGGGGGTGAGCAGGTCGCACCTGCCCATGGCTTTTTTATCAAAGAAGTAGATGCACACGCCCGCCAGAGCCACGCCAACCAAGGTCCAGAGGAAGGCAGCGGGGTGGGCGAAGGGGTTGTGCATGATATGCCCTACTGTGTCATCCCAGACAGAGCCGAAGGGGAGGTAGAGCAGGAAGCCCAGGAACATCCACGCCACGCCCACCGCGTCGGCGGCGAAGCCCAGCAGCCAGAACCTCCACCACAGCTTTCTCATCACGCCGCCCTTACCCTGGTGCTTCAGGGCCAGCAGGGTGAGGAAGAGCACCAGACAGTCGATGATGAGATTGCCGGGGATGATGACGGCCCAGAGCTGAGGAAAGAGAAAGACCATCCAGATGGGGAGGATGATGTTGTAGAGCCTGTGTTCCCGTTTCATTTTGCCTGCCGCCTCCCTTTCAGCATGCGCAGCAGCGCGCCGATGGCGTTGCCCAGCAGCACGGAGCACAGGGCGATGGGGATCATCACCCCGTCAGCCACGTTGGAGACCAGCCTGGCCAGCAGGACGAAGCAGAGGGTCAGCAGGGCGCACATCACGGGGTACAGGGGGCAGAAGCCCTGCCGCCGGCCCAGAAACAACCCGGAGAAGAAGCCGCCTACCGGCAATATGAGCATGGCGTAGATGGCGGTGAAGATGGGCGTGGGGGAGTCCAGGGTGAGCCGCACCGCCATGGGAATCACCAGGCACATGAGGGCGGCGAAGGGGAGATAGGGCAGGCTTTCACGCCATTTCAGGGGAGAGGGGCCGGGGGAGAGCCCCAGCTTCTGCCGGATGGCGGCTATCTCCACATACCACCCCACCCAGCGGCCCAGCCAGATGAGCAGGTAGACCGCCGCCAGCAGCCCCAGATAGAGGACAACGGGCCAGAACTCTCCCCAGTTCCATCCGCACAGTACCACCAGCAGCGTGAGTGCGGCGGCAGTGGCGGCGAAGTGGGCCAGGGAGCGGAGCACCAGGGTGGCGCCGTCGTCGGCAAAGGGCAGGGTGGACACTCCCACCACCGCCCCCATCAGGAAGTAGAGCCCCAGCTGAATGGCAAAGGCCAGGGGGGCGGAGCCGGTCAGATACGCCAGGTCATAGCTCACCAGCCGGAAGTGGGTGCGGCTGGAGAGAAGGCCGCCGCTCACCAGGTCGTTGAAGATGCCGCCCAGGGGGATAAGGACGGCAATGCCCACCAGTCCGCCCAGGAGAATGCGGATCATCCACTGTTTCTGTCTGTCCGTCATAGTGATTCCCTCCTTTCACAGTCCAAGGGCTTCCTTTATCTTTTTTACGTACCGGCGGGACACGTAGCACACCGTGTCCCCCGCCAGGGTCATCTTGATGGTGCCCGTCAGGGTCAGGTCCAGGGCGGTGACCTTGTTCAGGTTGACAATCTCCGACTGAGAGATGCGCACAAAGGTGTGCCGGTCCAGCCGGGCCTCCAGCTCGTAGAGCCGCTCCTTCAGGTCAAACACCCCGTTGGCTGTCTGGGCCCTGACCCCCTTGTCCTCACCGTAGCACCGGAGCAGGGCCTCCGGCGGGATGGGGAAGGCGGAGCCGTCCCGCCAGCCGATGAGCCGGTCCCCGCTCTCCAGCCGGGCGGCCAGGGCTTTAATCTCGTCGGTGAGGGCGGGGGCCGTGATGGTCACCGAGGGTGCGCCGCAGCCCGGCTCTATACGTATCGTTACCTTCATGGGTCCTCCCCCTTTCCACCCTAACTATAACCAAAAAGAGACCGTCTGTCCATGCCATCGGGACAGACGGTCTCTCTGCCGGAATATTCGGTTGCGGATGGCTCAGGGAGCGCCCTCTTCCCCCACCGTGTAGGTCCAGGAACCGTCCTCCGCCATCTGGGCGGTACAGTCGGAAAAGGCATAGCTCTCTGTGCCCGAGCGCCACTTCCGTGCCTCAAAGCCGGTCTCCGCGTCCCCCGTGATGGAGAAGAGACAGCCGTCCTCCCAGGCGCAGAGGTTGGGGTCCTCCTCACCGCCCTCTGTCATAGGGGTGAGATAGCCCTCCTGCCAGAGCACCTCCAGAGGTACCTCCATAGGGGGCGACAGGCGGCAGTCCTCGCCAAAGCGCCAGGCCAGGCCCGCTTTCTCACCCGGGGTCAGGTCGGTCAGGCCGGACAGGTCCACAGCCAGCTGCTTGGCGCCCTCGTTCAGACCGGGCTCTGCCGCCCACAGGTCGTTGAGCACCTGGAGGTAGAGGCCGCAGCGGTCGTCCACGCTGCTTCCGTCCCCATCCAGGGCGTAGACATCGCAAATGCCTGCGGGGCAGCTATACTGAAGCATCCCGCTGAAAGTGATGGTAATTTTCATGCCGTCTGCCAGATCATCCGGCGTGGCCGGGTGTCCGTCTATGGTGACGGGGCCATCATCCGCACCCAGGCGGTAGATGCCGCTGCCCCCATCCAGGTCGGCCATCATCAGGGCACCCGTCTCCGCACCGTCCACAATGCGCACGGTCAAGGTGGACTGCTTTCGTGCGCAGGCGGTCAGGACCAGCAGCCCGGTCATGGTCAGCGCCAGGAGCCGAATTTTCATTGTACTTCCTCCTCCTTCCAGGTTTGGTTCTGTTTTTCAGACGTTTTTTTGGAGAAAAAGTTCCGTTTGTCCCTTGACAGGGGAGAGAAAAGATGTATAATAAGCACATGATTATAAAACAAACTTTTGCTTAGGAGGCGAGGCCATGACCCAGCGGGAACGACAGATTCTCAAGTGGATTGAGGAGAACCCCCTCATCTCCCAGCAGGAGCTGGCGGAGAAGGCGGGCATCACCCGCTCCTCGGCGGCGGTGCACATCTCCAACCTGATGAAGCAGGGGCACATTGCCGGCCGGGGGTACATCGTCCGCACCGCACCCTACGCGGTGGTGGTGGGCGGCGTGAACATGGACATCGGCGGCCGTCCGTCCCACAAGCTGGTGCCTGCCGACTCCAATCCGGGCGCGGTGCGCATGAGCCTGGGGGGCGTGGGGCGGAACATCGCCCACAATATGAGCCTGCTGGGCATGGATGTGCGGCTTCTCACCGCCTTTGGAGACGATATGAACGCCCAGCGCATTGCGGCCAGCTGCGGCGAGCTGGGCATTGACGTGAGCCAGTGCCTGACCGTGCCCGGCGGCGCCACCTCCACCTATCTCTTCATCACCGACGAGCGGGGGGACATGGCCCTGGCGGTGAGCGACATGGAGATTTACCGGCATGTGACCCCGGCGTTCCTGTCCAGCCGGTCCCGGCTGCTCCAGAACGCCCAGCTCATCGTGGTGGACACCAACATTCCCGCCGAGTCCATCGCCTGGCTGGCGGAGAACGTGCGGCTGCCTATTTTTGCCGACCCGGTGTCCACCGCCAAGGCGGAAAAGCTCCGGCCGGTGCTGGGCAAGCTCCACACCCTCAAGCCCAACCGGCTGGAGGCCGAGCTGCTCTCCGGCGTGACCATTACCGACGAGAAGAGCCTCAACGCGGCGGCGGACGCCCTGCTGGCTACCGGCCTGCGCCGGGTGTTCATCAGCCTGGGGGGGGACGGCGTGCTGGCCGCCGACCACAACGGCCGCTGTCATGTGCCCTGCTGTCCCGGCGAGATGGTCAACACCACCGGCTGCGGCGATGCAGGTATGGCGGCCATCGCCTGGGCCTACCTGGAGGGCACCGGCCTGGAGGGTACCGCCCGTGCCGCCATGGCGGCGGGCGCCATCGCCATGGAGAGCGCCGAGACCATCAACCCCGCTATGAGTGCCCGCCTGCTGAAGGAGCGCATGGGGGAATAAGCCCCGCGGGTAAAATCAAGAGAAAATCCACTACAAATTGTAATATGCATAAAATATTATTCTGGAGGTAATTAAAAATGAGCCTGAACAAGTATCTGGACATCGCCCCTGAAGTCGCCGAGGCCATTGCCGCCGGTAAGCCCGTGGTGGCCCTGGAGTCCACCATCATCTCCCACGGCATGCCCTATCCTCAGAACGTGGAGACCGCTCTCAACGTGGAGCAGATCATCCGTGAGAACGGCGCTGTGCCCGCCACCATCGCCGTCATCGGCGGCCGCCTGAAGGCCGGCTGCACCAAGGAAGAGATCGAGTACCTGGGCAAGAAGGGCCTGAACGTCACCAAGGCCAGCCGCCGCGACCTGCCCGTGCTGGTGGCCCGTGGTGAGGACGGTGCCACCACCGTCACCACCACCATGATCATCGCCCACATGGCGGGAATCAAGGTCTTCGCCACCGGCGGCATCGGCGGCGTCCACCGCGGCGCCGAGACCACCATGGACATCTCCGCCGACCTGGAGGAGCTGGCCCAGACCCCTGTGATGGTGGTGTGCGCCGGCGCCAAGTCCATCCTGGACCTGGGCCTGACTCTGGAGTATCTGGAGACCCACGGCGTGCCCGTCATCGGCTTCGGCACCAAGGAGCTGCCCGCCTTCTACACCCGCAAGAGCGGCTTCGGCGTGGACTACGAGATTGACACCCCCGAGGAGCTGGCCGCTGCCTTCCATGTCCAGGGCGAGCTGGGCTACAAGGGCGGCATGCTGGTGACCAACCCCATCCCCGAGGAGTACTCCATGGACGCTGACGTCATCAACAAGGCCATCGACGACGCGGTGGAGGAGGCCAAGGCCCAGGGCATCCACGGCAAGGCCACCACTCCCTTCCTGCTGGCCAAGATCAAGGACCTGACCGGCGGCAGCTCCCTGGACTCCAACATCCAGCTGGTGTACAACAACGCCCGTCTGGCCGCCAAGACCGCCGCTGCCCTCAGCGCCCTGAAGTAAGCGCGGTATTTCAGAATAAGTACAGCGCCCCGGATGTTCCGGGGCGCTGTTTTTTCGTTCTATCAAAAAAATTATTTCCCAGTATACAACTGGGGATTGACAGTGCGGGACCGGCATGCTATCATTTAGTTAGCCAAAACTAATTATTAGAAAGATAGAACTTCCGAAAGGGGGAAAAACCTATGACAGCACTGCTCTGGGCCGCCGGAGGCACCGGTTTTACCTTTTTGATGACCAGCCTTGGCGCAGCCATGGTGTTTTTGTTCCGCAAACAGGTCAATGCCCTGGCCCAGCGGATTTTCCTGGGCTTTGCGGCCGGCGTGATGATTGCCGCCTCGGTCTGGTCCCTGCTCATTCCCGCCATTGAGGAGGCGGAGGCGGCCGGTATGATCGGCTGGATTCCGGCGGCGGGAGGCTTTGTTCTGGGTGTGGCGCTGATGATCGCTATGGACGGTCTGCTGCCCCATCTCCACCCCGGCGCCCGTGAGCCGGAGGGCGTGAAGGCGCCTCTGAAGCGCACCACCCTGCTGGTCTTCGCGGTGACCCTACATAACATCCCCGAGGGCATGGCGGTGGGCCTGTCCTTTGCTCTGGCGGCCCAGCACGGCAACGACCCGGCCCTCTACGCCGCCGCCATGGCTCTGGCCATCGGCATCGGCATCCAGAACTTCCCCGAGGGCGCGGCCATCTCCCTGCCTCTGCGGCAGGAGGGCATGAGCCCGGTGAAATCCTTCCTGTGCGGCAGCCTGTCCGGCTTTGTGGAGCCGGTATTCGGCATCCTCACCGTGCTGCTGGCGGGGCAGATTGCCCCGCTCATGCCCTGGCTGCTCTCCTTTGCGGCGGGCGCCATGATCTACGTGGTGGTGGAGGAGCTGATTCCCGAGGCCCATCTGGGGGAGCACTCCAACGTGGGCACCCTGGGGGTTATGGGCGGATTCCTCATCATGATGATTCTGGACGTGGCCCTGGGATAAAAGCAAAACAGCGGCGGAAACTTCTGTTTCCGCCGCTGTTTTTGTGATTACAGCTTTTTTCTGGCCGCCAGGAAGCCGAAGACCGTGCCGCAGGCGCCGCCTACCAGATGCATGAAGTTGGCCACGTTGTCCTGGACAAAGAGGATGGAGTACACCTCCTGGCCCAGGTAGAGCACGGCCGCCAGAATCAGGGTGACGGGGATGGAACCTGCCCTCATGCCCGCCAGGGAGGAGAGCATGATGAGCATGAATACGATGCCGCTGGCCCCCAGCAGGGCCACGCCGGGGAAGAAGAGGCACTGGAGCAGGCCGGACACGGCGGCGGTGAGGACAATGCCCACCAGCAGGGTGCTGCTGCCGTATTTCTCCTCCAGGGGCGGACCCACCACCAGCAGCAGAAGCATGTTGCCCAGGAAGTGGTCCCACCCCGCGTGTCCCAGCACGTGGCCCAGCAGGCGCACGAAGAACAGGGGGGAGATGGGGGAGCGGTAGACAGAGAAGAGATAGAGGTTGGTCCACCCGCCGGTCAGGCGGTCCAGTACCAGCGCCGCCAGGGAGAGAAAGAAAAACGTGAGGATCACCGGGGAATTGTACTGAATCCGTTTCATCCGTATCACCTCAGAAGTGAAATAAGCGCGTTAGGGCTTGCAGTTGCCGCAGGGGGAATAGCCCTCCTCCACGGCCTCCTCCCGGCTGGAGAACATGACCTGGTTCTGCTCGGCGGGCAGGTTGGGGCAGTCCTCCCGGTGGAACACCTTGGAGTTCAGGTTGCCGATGTAGGTCTCCTGGGCAGCGGCGCTCTGGCTGGGCTGGGGCGTGGTCTCGCTGTCACGGCCGGGGGTGGGGGCGACGTCCTTCCCGGTGGTGAAGGTGACGGTGGTGCCGTCGCTCACCGCCACGATGGTACCCTGCTCATCGGTGCGGTATACGGTGGTACCGGCATCCCGCAGCCGGCTGAGTACATCGTCGTTGGGGTGGCCGTAGTCGTTATTTTCCCCAACAGAGATGACCGCATACTCAGGCATGACTTCCCGCAGGAAAGAGTAGCTGGAGGAAGTGTCGCTGCCGTGGTGGCCCACCTTGAGGACAGTGGCGGACAGGTTTGCGCCCTGGTCCAGCAGGTCCTTCTCCGCCTTGGTCTCCATGTCGCCGGTGAAGAGGAAGGAGGTCTCACCAAAATCAACCCGCAGCACAATGGAGGTGTTGTTGGTCTCGCTGTACTCGGCCACAGGGCCCAGAATGGTCACCTGAGCCTCGCCCAGGGCGAAGGTGTCGCCGGGCACAGGGATTTCCGGCTCCAGCCCCTGGGCCTCAGTGTACTTGACAAAGTCCTTGAAGGCCTTGGAGTCGTACTCGGTGACAGGGGAGAGGACGTGGCTGGCGGTGCAGGTGTTCAGGGGGCCGGACAGACCGCCCACATGGTCCTCGTGGGCGTGGGTGCAGACCACATAGTCCAGCTGGTCAATGCCCTGCTGCTCCAGATAGGAGACCACCAGGCTGCTGTCGGCCACGTTGCCGCCGTCGATGAGCATGGTATCATCTCCGCACACCAGCAGGGCGGAGTCGGCCTGACCCACGTCGATGAAGTGGACGGCCAGGGTGGAACCGTCGGACACGGGCGCAGGGCTGGAGGAAGGGGGCGAGGAGAGCAGGTCGCAGCCCGTCAGGGAGACGAGCAGGCAGAGCAGGGCGAGCAGGGGGGCAATACGTCGTTTCATGTGAGCTCCTTTTCCACGTTGGTATACATAATGTGCATGCACCAGTATAAACCAAAGCGGCGAAAAAGGGAAGAGGCCCGTGGATAAGCGGAGAAAAGCAGTTTTCCGGGAAAGAGAAATAAAAGGGGACGGCGGTACATATCCTTTAAAAAGAAAAGGGGGTATCAGCCATGCCGCGACTGTCCGGAAAGCTCCTGACCGCATTCGTCATTGTCACCCTGGCGGGGGCCTGTCTCCACTTCTTCTACGATTTTGTCCCCAATCCTGTTGTGGCCCTCATCGCGCCGGTCAACGAGAGCATATGGGAGCACCTGAAAATCATGTACTGGCCCTTTTTGGCGGGGGCGCTGGTCCTGTGCCGCGGGAACGGGCGGGAGTGCCTGGGGCCCTGGCTTCTGGCGCTGTTGGTCATCTGCGCAGCCATGCTGGCGGCGGGGTATCTCTACCATGTGACAGCGGGCGGCGAGTCCCTGGCATTTGATATCGGCCTGTATGTTCTGCTGATGGGAGCGGGCTTCCTTCTGGCTGCGGTCTTCAACCGCCCTGCCGTCCGGCAGCGGACCGACCTGCTTTTGCTGCTCACCATTGCCCTGAGCGGAGCCATGGTGATCTTTACCTTCCTGCCCCCCGACCATGTGCTCTTTGCCGACCTGTCCGGCGTCAATACCTGGCAGGTTATCCCCTACTGAGCGGAGGAAAAAAACAGAAGAACCCCCTTTACAAATCGGAAAATCCTTGCTATAATAATTGAGCGCCTTGGTTAAGGTGCTTGTGCGCGCCCGTAGCGCAATTGGATAGAGCGTCAGATTCCGGTTCTGAAGGCTGGGGGTTCGAGTCCCTTCGGGCGTACCAATAACAGGCTTTCCGCGACAGCGGGGAGCCTGTTTTTGTTTTAGTTGAAGCCGTGGCGGCCAATCGGGCGTCGCGCGTGGCGCTCGCCCTCTTGGGAAGGGACTCCTCGGTCGTGGACGTGCCACCGGCACGTCCCCTCGTTCGGACTTCGGGCGTACCAATAACAGGCTTTCCGCGACAGCGGGGAGCCTGTTTTTGTTTTGGTCGAAGCCGCGGCGGCCAATCGGGCGTCGCGCGTGGCGCTCGCCCTCTTGGGAAGGGACTCCTCGGTCGTGGACGTGCCACCGGCACGTCCCCTCGTTCGGACTTCGGGCGTACCAATAACAGGCTTTCCGCGACAG
>NZ_JBMNPX010000028.1:0-25264 GCF_050943825.1 Pseudoflavonifractor sp. | reverse complement strand
CCGGCGTGGACGTGGCCAAGGTCAACGCCCTGAGCGACAACGTGCCCGTCAATCCCCACTACCGCAAGCCCATCAAGCCCCTGCCCAACCGGAAGAACGGCAAGCAGGTGCCCCTGGTGGACTGCTTCGACGCGGGCTGCCGCACCGGCTGCCCCATCCACCAGGATATCCCCGCCTACCTGATGCGGGCCGGTGAGGGCAAGTACGCCGAGGCCCTGGAGATCATCCTCCGCCGCAACGCCCTGCCCTTCATTACCGGCACCATCTGCCCCCACCACTGCGGGGACAAGTGCATGCGCAACTACTACGAGAGCGCCGTGGATATCCGGGGCGTGAAGCTCAAGTGCGCCACCGAGGCCATGGCCGAGGTGCTGCCCACCCTGAAGCCCGCCGCTCCCCAGAGCGGCAAGAAGGTTGCCGTCGTGGGCGGCGGCCCTGCCGGCATTGCTGCCGCCTTCTTCCTGGCCCGTGAGGGCGTGGCTGTCACCGTCTTTGAGCGCAAGGAGTCCCTGGGCGGCATCGTCCGTCACGTGATCCCCGCCTTCCGTATTGGTGACGACGCCATCGACGGCGATATCGCTCTGGCCAAGGCCATGGGCGCCCATTTCCAGACCGGCGTGGAGGTCACCTCCGCCCAGAGCCTGTTTGACCAGGGCTTCACCCACGTCATCTTCGCCACCGGCGCCTGGAAGCCGGGCAACGCCCACCTCCAGTACGGCGAGGCCATGAACGTCATTGCCTTCCTGGAGCAGGCCAAGAAGGCCCCCGACACCCTGAAGCTGGGTGCCAATGTGGTGGTGGTCGGCGGCGGCAACACCGCCATGGACGCCGCCCGTGCCGCTAAGCGCATCCCCGGCGTGGAGAACGTCCGGCTGGTGTACCGCCGCGACCAGCGGAACATGCCCGCCGACGAGGAAGAGCTCCACATGGCCATCGACGACGGCGTGGAGTTCATGGAGCTGCTCTCTCCCGTGGGCGTGAAGGACGGCGTGCTCACCTGCTCCGTCATGGAGCTGGGCGAGCGTGACGCCTCCGGCCGACGCAGCCCGGTGGACACCGGCCGCACCGTTGAGGTGCCCGCCGACACCGTCATCACCGCCGTGGGTGAGCACGTGGACGACGCCCTGTTCGCCGCCAACGGCGTGGCCCTGGACAGGAAGGGCCGTCCCGTGGTCAACGAGACCATGGCCACCGGCGTGGCCAATGTGTACGCCGTGGGCGACGCCCGCCGCGGTCCCGCCACCGTGGTGGAGGCCATTGCCGACGCCACCGCCGCCGCTCAGGCCATCGCGGACATGAATCCCGACCTCTGCGTGGACAAGAACGTCCACCCCGACTACAACAAGCCTCTGTCCAAGCACGGCGACCTGCGCACCGAGACCGCCTGCCCCGACACCCGCTGCCTGGGCTGCTCCACCGTGTGCGAGACCTGTACCGAGGTCTGCCCCAACCGGGCCAACATCCACGTCACCGTGCCCGGCAAGCGGATGCGTCAGATTGTCCACGTGGACGGCATGTGCAACGAGTGCGGCAACTGCGCCGTCTTCTGCCCCTACGAGAGCCGTCCCTACAAGGACAAGTTCACCCTGTTCTGGAGCCGCGAGGACTTTGACAACAGCACCAACGACGGCTGGCTGCCCCACGGCGGCAGCTCCGGCGTGTGCACCGTCCGTCTGGGCGGCATGGTCAAGGACTACGACGTCACCGACCCCGCCTGCGGTCTGTATGAGGACCTGCGGCAGCTAATTCTGGCCGTCCGCAAGGATTACGGCTATCTGGTAAAGTAAGACCGGAACAACAAGCGCGCAACCCAAACCAGGGGCTCTGGGCGTCCGTGCCCAGAGCCCCTGTTACAGGTGCCGTTTCCAATCCCGGGCAAAAATGAGAAAATGAGGCGAGACATCATGTCAAAAACAGAGACCTGCAAGCGTTACCTCATGTTCCTGGTGGGTGTGCTGGTGTGTGCTACCGGCATCTCCTTCATCACCCGGGCGGGACTGGGCACCTCCCCTATCTCCTCCACTCCCTTCGTGCTCAGCCTGATTACGCCCCCTGTCACCGTGGCGGGACACACAGTGGCCATCACCATGGGGGTGTACACCTTCGCATTCAATATGCTCTTTCTGGTGGGCGAGGCGCTGCTGGTGCGGCGCTTCACCTGGAAGCAGGCCCTCCAGATCCCTGCCACCATCTTCTTCAGCCTGTGCATGGATGAGGCTCTCTCCCTCATTCCATCCCAGTACGGCGGCCCCTATCCCATGAGCGTGCTCTACCTGGCCATCGGCTGCGTGGTTATGTCTCTGGGCATCACCCTGGAGGTGCTTGCCGACGTGATCATGCTCCCCGGCGAGGCCTTCGTCCGGGCCCTGAGCCGGAAGAGCAAGGGCCAGTTCGGCAACGTGAAGGTCATCTTTGACAGCACCCTCACGGTCATTGCCGCCATCATCGCCCTCTTCGCCTTCCACAAGCTCAACGGCGTCCGGGAGGGCACCGTCATCTCCGCCCTGCTGGTGGGCCAGCTGGTGAAGCTCTTCACCAAAAAGCTGTCCTTCCTGAAGAAGCTGTTTGGGGAAAAACAGAGCGCATAACAATGCAAAACGGCCGGGGCCGCTGCAAATGCAGCGGCCCCGGCGCTTTATTGGGTTCAGCCTGTGAAGCCTCCGTTGCTCACCCAGTTGTCCCCCTGCTTCTCCATGCCCCGGAACAGCCCCCAACCATACCAGCCGGTATAGGGGCCGTCCTCAATCTCCCAGAGGCCGCTGCCCGCCTGATAGGGTGCCGTGTACAGGTTGGGCACCTGAAGGGCCAGTTCCTGGATAAAGACAAAGCTGTCCTCCACTCCCGGATCGGGGGCGTAGTAGTCGCCAGAGGCGGGCAGGTTCGCGCTGTACACCTGGGCATCCAGCACCGCGTACTGGCTGTCCGGCTCCAGATTCCGCAGGTTCTCCGCCAGCTGCTCGCTCCACACCCAGGCCACCAGGGCAAAGTCCTGATGGGCCGGGTCGTCATCCACCGGCGGGATGTCGTACTTGTCCCTGGCCTCCTCCAGCATCTCGGGCGTGACAGCAAAGGAAAGGGCCGCTTCATACTCGGATCTGTCGTACCAATTCCGGATTGTGTTGCCCGTATCATAGTACTCCTGGCCGTCGGACTGGGCGTAGTACCAGATATCCCTGCCGCCGGTGTGCCAGCGGACCAGGCCGCTGCCCTGGTAGAATTTCATGTAGTCCCCGTCATCGCCGATAGCGGGCTGGCTGACGGCGTCGGCCGGTTCGCTGGAAGCGCTGAGGTAGATGGCCGCGTCACACTCCGGCTCCTCCGCAGGTGCATCCACATAGCTCCAGTCCAGCCATTCCAGCCAGCCGGAGGTGATGCCATACTCCGGGCGGGCCATGATAGTCTTGCGTGTAGTTTCCCCGCCGCTGTGCCGCTCCAGTGTCAGAGCAACGGTGTTGTCCTCCGCCAGAATCTCATTCAACGCCTGCACGATGGCCGTGGAGGCGGCAGGCCTAGTGCCGGTCTCCCGGCTTCCGCCCCGGTCGGCCAGATAGTCACTGCCCCCTCTGGAGCTAAAACCGCTTACATGGAATGTATCCGTAACAAAATTCAGAAGCACCCAATTGATATCCAGGTCCGCCCAGGGGCTGCCGGTGCTGCCCGTCTCGTCGGCCTGGGCCTGACACTGGGCGTAAAACTCCTCAGCGGGCAGGTCGGTGTCGGGCAGGACAAAATGCCGCTCTCCCTTGTCGTCGTACCACCGCTCCACGCACCAGATGCCCCCCTCGCCCTGGGTCACGGGCTGGGCAAGGACGATGGTATAGGTTCGTGCGGTGCTCTCGTCAAATTCCGAGCCGTCGGCGGGGGCGTCGGGGTAGTAGGTCACATCCCGGTGGATGCCGGTGTAGCTGAAATCGTCCACCAGCACAGCGGAGTTGTCCGGCTCCGTGGGGGACGGGCTGGGGCTCTGAATGTCTCCGGTGGGGGAGGGCTCCGGTGTTTCCTCCGTCTGTGCGCCGGTGAAGGTGCACCCCACCGCCACCGCCACAACGACCAGGGCTGCCGCCAGCACTCCCACCGCCCGCTGGGGCTTCTTTGCAATGAGGGCAATCCTCTCCCGCAGCCCTCTGGCTCCCGAGGACATGGTGGTGGCTGTCCGCAGCAGCTCGGTGGGGTTGGAGCCGGTGGTCACCAGGGACAGCAGGGTGCGGCCGTAGGCCGTCCGCTCCCCCTCACCCAGCAGCTTGATGGCCCCCTCGTCGCAGGACAGCTCACAGTCCCGCCGGGACAGAGCCGCTGCCAGCCACACCAGAGGGTTGAACCAGTAGAGGGCCAGGCAGAGGCACCGAATCAATGCCCAGAACTGGTCGCCCTGGCGGCGGTGGGTCAGCTCATGGGCCAGGATGTGCTTCAGTCCAGGTCCCTCGGTGGGACAGTCCGGAGTCAGATAGATGCCGGGCCGCACCAGCCCGGACAGGCAGGGGGACGGCGCGCCGGCGGACACATACACCGGCAGAGGACAGTCCACACCGGCCAGAGGCCGGGCAGAGCGCACCAGCCTGCGCCGGAACACCAGATTACTCAACAGGAACCAGCAGCCCACCACGACCGCGCCCGCCAGCCACACCCAGCGGAGGACTGTGCCCGGGTCAACGCCCGGCTCCGTGGGCTGAATTTGGGCTGTGTCCCCGCTCTGGGGCTGGGACGGCGTGGTTACCGTGCCAGTCTGGGCCGGAGGATTCTCGCCAGTAATGTTCTGAATCTGGCCTGTCCCGATGGGAAGCTGCTGCTCTGTGCGGCTGATTTGGATGGTCTCCGTCACCGGCTCCACTGCGTTCATCACGCTCACCGGGCTGCTGACAAAGCTCACCGGCACCAGCAGCCGGACTGCCACCAGCAGCCACAGGGCGTACTGCACCCGCTGGCTGATTTTCCCCCGCAGCACCAGCCGCAGCAGGGCGATGACCACGATGAGCACAGATGAGGTCACCAGAATTTCCGTCATGTCTGCTCCTCCTCTCCCTGGTCCAGCAGGGCCTGGAGCTCCTTCAGCTCCTCCTTGGAGATACGGCGGTTTTGCAGCAGGGTGCTCACCATGAGGCCCACGCTGCCGTGGTATACCCGTGAGAGCAGGGACTCGGTCTCGGCGACGGCGGCCTCCTCCCGGGCAATGGCCGGGTAGAACACCTTGGCCCGTCCCTCCTGCTCCGCCCGGATGAGGCCCTTGTCCTCCATCCGGCGCACCACTGTGGACACGGTGCTCTTGGCCCATCCGGCGCTCTCACCCAGGGCACGCACCAGCTCCATCAGAGTGGCCGGCGCCTTCCAAAGCTCCTCCATCACCCGCCACTCTCCGGCGGACAGATTCACCCGCTCCATATTCCTTCCTCCTTTTTGGTCTACTCTTGTAAACCCAATGTACCATATCGGTCTACACATGTCAACCATTCACAAAACAAAAACCGCGTTCCTGCAGAAGTTCTGCAGGAACGCGGTCGATTGTCAGCTTCTCTGCTTGCGCAGCAGGCGGATATCCTCCCCGAAGAAGGGGAGCACCCGGTATTCTCCCTCCAGCCGGGAGGCAATCTGAGGGGCGTACCGCCGCCGCACGTCCTCCATGGACAGGTTGGAGGAGATAACGGTCCGCCGGTCGGCGGTGAGGCGGCTGTTGATAAGGGTGTACAGGGCGGACTGAACAAAGGGGGTGGTCATCTCGCTGCCCAGGTCGTCCAGAATCAGCAGGTCGCAGGACAGGTAGCGCCGGGTCTCGTCCCGGGCCTCCCGGGTGTCATCCGCGTCCCGGGAGAACTTCTTGTCCTCAAACCGGGAGAAGATGTTCACCGCCGTGTCGTACACCACGGAGAACCCGTTCTCCGACACGGTGCGGGCAATGCAGGCGGACAGGAAGGTCTTGCCCAGCCCGGGCGCACCGGACAGGAACAGGTTGTTGAAGTAGAAGCGGCCGAACTTCTGGGCGTAGTTGAGGCAGATCTCGTAGACCATCTCCATGTTCTCCCGGGGGGAGATGCCGCTGCCCCGCCAGGGGGAGGGAGAGTACACGTCCAGAGAGAAGGTGTCGAAGGACTGCTCCCCCAGGTCCAGCAGCTTGGACAGCTCCTTGATCTGCTCCTGGGCGCACAGGCTCTTCAGGCAGTCGCACATCACCGCCCCACGCCAGCCGGTGTCATTGCACTTGGAGCAGGCGGGCTTGTCGTCCAGGGCGTCGGCGGGGTAGCCGTGGGCCACCAGCAGCTCGGCCCGCTCGGCCTGGAGGTCCAGGTTCTTGTCCCGGATCACCCCGATGGCGGGCACCGGGTCGTTGCCCTGCCGGAGGGAGGCGGCGATGATGTCCACAATGGTGCGGCGCAGCTGCCGGTCAATCTCCGCCACCCGGGGGATGGCGGCGTAAATCTCCCTCCTGCGGGCGTTCTGCTGGTCCTCACGGCGGCGGCGCTGGTCCTCCAGCCGCTCGTTGGCCCGGCGGAGTACATTCTGTTCATAGGCCATGGCTCAGTTCCCTCCCTGTTCCGACTTCTGGCGGGCCAGAAAGTCCTTCATCCACTGGATGTCGCCGGTCATGTGGCCCGCGTCCCGGTCGGCTCCCGGCCCGGCGGGTGCGGGGGCGTTGGGCGCGGGTCCCTGGGGCCGCATGGGGGCCGCGTCCCCGGTTTCAATCTCCGCCGGGGTGTGGAGCCCCTTCTGGTGCCAGGAGCGGAGAATGGAGTTCATATAGGGCCAGCTCATGGCCTGCTTTTTCAGCACGGTACGCTCGTAGGCCATGCGGATGACCTCGTCCCCGAAGCCCATGTCGGTCCAGGCGGCGATATACTTCCGCTCTCCGTCCACTGCGGGACGGCCGGTGATGCCCAGCAGAGCGAGCACCTGGCCCTCCCGGGTACGCAGCGACCCCTGTCGCTTGATGTAGGAGTCGGCGGCCTCGGCGGTGTCCACCCCCAGGCGGCGCCACACAAAGGCCTCCTTGCGGATCTGGCTCATGCGGGGCTTGCGGCCGGAGCCGTATTTCCGCTCCATCTCCTCCACGCACCAGCTCACCAGCAGGCAGATGACCTCCGCCGGCAGGGCCAGGAAGTCGTAGAGGGTGTAGAGGGTCTTCAAATCGGCGGTGGAGAGAATCTTGCCCAGCCGCCGCTGAACCTCCCCCACCAGGGCGGGGAAGGGGGAATTCTGGTCGTCCAGCTCCCGGGCGATGTCCTCGGCGGTGTACTCCGGCGGCTCCTCCTGGAGCGGCTGGGGCGGCGCGACCTGGGGCATGGCGGGGGCCAGGCCCTTGCCCGAGAGCACATCCCAGGCGGCGGTGAGCCGCCCGCCGTCCCACCGGAGGGCGTTCCCCGCCTCCTCCAGAGAGGCTGCGCCGTTCTTTCGCAGCAAATAGAGGTAGAGCAGGGCCGCGTCCCCACTGCCCGACGCAATGAGCCGGTCCGCCGCCTCGGCGGGCATGGCCACCACGCCGCCGGGAAGAAAGAGATTCGCCGCCATGCAATCACCTCCAGAAAAGCTTGTCCAAATCGGTACCCTATATTGTACATGAAACCGGCGGGAAGGTAAACAGGGAATGTGGGCGGACGCTGGAAAACGGACAGAGGCCGGACCAACCGGCCCGGCCTCTGGATCATACGGTATCAGTGGGGCAGCTCGCCGTCTCCGTCGGAGCGGGGCTTGCCCTCGGGGGGAATCTCGCTGTTCCCGGCGGAGCTGTCCTCGGTGGTGCCCGGCATGGGGATCACGTCGGGGGTCTTGACCTCCTTGGCAGCCCGGCGGGCCTCCTCCCGCTCCAGCATGGCGGCATAGTTGTCCGCCTGGGCGGGGTCCCGGCCCTCCAGAATGGCGATCATCTCCGCGCCGGTGATGGTCTCCTTCTCCAGCAGGTAGGCCACCACCTTGTCCATGTCCTCCCGGTTGTCCCGGATGACCTGGACGGCCTTGTTGTAGCACTCCTCCAGGATGTCGTGGACAGCGGCGTCCACCTCGGCGGCAGTGTTCTGGGCGCAGTCCATGCCGTACCCGCCGTCCAGATACTGGCTGCGGCGGGAGGCCAGGCCCATCATGCCGAAGCGGTCGCTCATGCCGTAGAGGGTGACCATGCTGCGGGCCACGCCAGTGGCGTCCTGGATATCCTGGGACGCGCCGTTGGTCATGGTGTTCAGCACCACCTGCTCGGCGGCACGGCCGCCCATGGACACGGTAATCTTGGCCAGCAGCTCGTCCTTGGTGCGCAGCTCGGTCTTGTCCTCCTCGGGCATGAGGAGGGTGTAGCCCAGAGCGCCCTGGGTGTGGGGCACGATGGTGATCTTCTGCACCGGCTCGGAGTTCTTCTGCTTGTAGGCCACCATGGCGTGGCCCACCTCGTGGTAGGCCACCAGCTTCTTCTCGAACTCGGTGAGCACGCTGCCCTTTTTCTCGGTACCGGCGATGACCAGCTCAAAGGCAGTGAGCAGGTCCTGCTGGTTGACGGCCTTGCGGCCCATACGCACGGCCCGGAGGGCGGCCTCGTTGACCAGGTTGGCCAAGTCGGCGCCCACGGTGCCCGCGGTGGCGATGGCGATCTTCTTCAGGTCCACGTCCTCGGCCAGACGGATGTTGCGGGTGTGGACCTGGAGGGTGGCCAGACGGCCGGCCAGGTTGGGCCGGTCCACGATGATCCGGCGGTCGAACCGGCCGGGACGGAGCAGGGCCTGGTCCAGCACCTCGGGCCGGTTGGTGGCAGCCAGAAGGATGACGCCCTTGGTGGGGTCAAAGCCGTCCATCTCCGCCAGCAGCTGGTTCAGGGTCTGCTCCCGCTCGTCGTTGCCGCCGGAGAAGCGGTCGTTGCGGCTCTTGCCGATGGTGTCAATCTCGTCGATGAACACGATGCAGGGGGCCATCTTGCTGGCCTCCTTGAACAGGTCACGGACACGGCTGGCGCCCACGCCCACGTACATCTCCACGAAGTCGGAGCCGGAGATGGAGAAGAAGGGCACGTTGGCCTCGCCTGCCACTGCCTTGGCCAGCAGGGTCTTACCGGTGCCCGGAGGGCCCACCAGCAGAGCGCCCTTGGGCAGCTTGGCGCCGATTTCGGTGTACTTCTGGGGGTTGTGGAGGAAGTCGATGATCTCCACCAGGCTCTCCTTGGCCTCGTCCTGACCGGCCACATCCTTGAAGGTGACGCCGGTCTTTTTCTCCACGTACACCTTGGCGTTGGCCTTGCCCACGCCGCCCAGGCCGCCGCCGCCCATCTTGCTGGACATGAAGCGGAACAGGAACACCATGGCCACTACCATGATGACAAAGGGCAGGACCATCTGCACCAGTGCGCTGAGGATGACGGTGCTGCTGCTGACCACGGCGGTGCCGTACTCCACATTGTGCTCATCCAGCAGGTCGATGATGGAGAAGTCGTTGAAGGGAGGCGCGGTGATGGCGGAGGTATACACGCTCTTCTGCTGGGGCATCAGAGTGAGCCCGCCGGTCTGCTGGGTGGTCTGTGCCGCGCTCTGGCTCTCGCTGGGCTGAGGGGGCGTCCAGTCCTGGGCCGGGGCCTCCCCGGTGGACAGGTCGATGATGATCACGTCCCCGCCCTTCTCCTGCTGGACGGCGCCCAGGCCGTCCTTCAGGTCGACGACCAGCTGGTTGCTCTGGACATCCACGCTCTCCACATAGTCCTGCCGCACCCACTCCCGGAAGGTGGAGTAGGGGATCTCCACATGGTCCGACCCCTCGAAGAGGGAGAAGGCGGACTGGAGCAGCAGCGTGAGGATCAGCGCCCAGAGGATGATGGAGATGAGGCCCACAAGATTTTTCTTGTTGTTGGGTCCCCCTCCGTTCTGGTTGTTGCGTTTCTGATTATCGGGCTTCAACACTTTGCCCTCCTTGTTTTCTAATCCTGCACCCCTGAGGGGCGAAAGCAAGATATTTCTATATTGAAACTGTGTGTCATTGTACCACAGACAACTATGAATTACAAGGAAGCCGCCGGCGGAAAGGTGTAAACTTTCTATGAAGTGGCGGAATTTTACAGGAATAGCCTTCCTGTCTGTCCGGGGGATTTTTTGTCTGACAGGGATTTTTGTCTTTTTCTCCACATGGGAATGTGCTATACTGTTTTTATCTATGGACTGACGAAAGAAAGGCTGGATATGCCATGCGAGAGCAGAAGGACCGCAGAAGAGAGCCGGAGGCCGAGGCCGACGGCATGATTGAGGGCCGCAACGCGGTCATCGAGGCCCTCCGGGCGGGTACGCCCATCGACAAGATTTTCCTGGCCAGGGGTGAGACCGACGCCACCCTGGGCCATATTGCCTCCTCCGCACGGGAGAAGGGCATTGTGGTGGTGGAGGCCGACCGGCGGAAGCTGGACGGCATGAGCCGCACCCATGCCCACCAGGGCGTCATCGCCATGGCCGCCGTGCGGGAGTACGCCACCGTTGACGACATCCTCAACGCCGCCCGTGAGAAGGGTGAGCCCCCTCTCATCGTGGTGTGCGACGAGCTGAGCGACCCCCACAACCTGGGCGCGGTCATCCGTACCGCCGAGTGCGCAGGCGCCCACGGCGTCATCATCCCCAAGCGCCGCTCCGCCGGCCTCACCGCCGTGGTGGCCAAGACCTCCGCGGGCGCGGTGTCCTATGTGCCGGTGGCCCGGGTGCCCAACCTGACCGCCCTCCTGAAGGAGCTGAAGGACGAGGGCCTGTGGATCTTTGGCACCGCCGCCGACGGAAACACCACCCTCTACGACGCCGACCTGAAGGGCCCCGCCGCCATTGTCATCGGCAGTGAGGGGGACGGCATGGGCCGTCTGGTGTCAGAGCAGTGCGACTTCAAGGTCAGCATTCCCATGAAGGGCAAGCTCAATTCCCTCAACGCCAGCGCCGCCGCGGCCATTCTGCTGTACGAGGCGGTGCGCCAGCGGGGACTGTAAGCCCCAACCACACCCCAGAAAAAGGACGAGGGCCCTATGCCGAAGGATCGGGACGACGAACTGAATAGACATGGCGGTCCCACACCGGAGTTCACCCTGGAGGAGATTCTGGCCGAGTACCGGGACCGCCGTGAGAGTGGTCTGGACGACGACACCATCCCCCTGCCTGTCATCCCCCAGAAGGACCTGCCCCCGGAGCACCGGGCGGGCAGGCGGAAGGGGACGGGCAACAATGTGGTGCGCTTTCCCGGAAAAAAGGGCCGTCCTGCCCCGCCCCCCGAAGAGGAGCCGGAGGAGGACGGCGAGGAGGAGACGGTGACCCGCTTCCCTGGTACGCCTCCCAAGTCCGCCCGGCCGGATGAGCCCGAAGAGGAGCCGCCGGTTGCCGGGGATGAGGACGATGCCGGGGACGGCGACGTCCCCGAGGACAGCGTGGAGCCGGACGATGGGGACGAGACTCCGCCTGAAGCCGAATCCCCCAAGGCCTTCTTCTCCGCCCGGCTGGACGCCCTGCGCCGGAAGGCGGATGACTACGCCGACCACATGTTTGAGGAAGAGGGCATCGAGGACGACGAGGAGGTCCGCCGGGCGGAGAAGTATCTCCCCGGCGTGGACCGGGAGGAGGAGCGCCCTCCCTTCCGCATCCGGCCGCCCCGGCGGGTCATCCCTCCCGCCCCCGACATTCCCCCGGCAGAGCTGTTCAAGCGGTACGGCCGGGGGCTCAAGTTTCTGCGGATGCGCACCACTATGGTGCTGCTGCTGTCCCTGCCGCTGATCTACCTCACCCTGGCCCCCTTCTTCCGCATGCCTCTGCCCGGTATGCTCTCCAGCTCCTATGAGCTCCAGGTGTACACCCTGGCGGGCATGCTGGGAGGCGCCATGCTGCTGGGCATTGATGTGCTGCTGCGGGGCCTGTTCCAGCTGCTGCGGCTCCAGATGGGGATGGATACCCTGGTGTCCTTCTCCTGCATCGCCACCATGGCCGACGCACTCACCATGATCGCTCTGGGCGGCCGGGAAGGAGAGCTGCCCTACTGCGCCGTGTCCGCCCTGGCTCTGGGTCTGACCATGTGGGGCACGGTGCTCAAGCGGCAGGGCCAGCGCAGTGCCTGCCGCACCGCCGCCTCAGCCCATGAGCCCTATCTGGTCACCCTGGATTCGGGCAAGTGGAACGGCCGGGAGGCCTATACCAAGTGGTCGGGGGACCCGGCGGGCTTCGGCAGCCAGATCCAGGGCGCGGACGGCGCCCAGCGGATCTTCCGGGTCACTGCCCCGCTGATTTTCATCGCCTCCTTCCTCTTTTCCCTTCTCTCCTCTCTGGGCCGGCAGCGGCCCGAGCTGCTTCTCTGGTGCCTGTCCGCCACCCTCACTGCCGGTGCCTCCTTCTCGGCGGCGCTGTGCTTCGGGATGCCCTGGAACAGCCTGTGCCGCCGTCTGTCCGGCGTGGGCGCCGCCATCGCCGGCTGGGACGGCGTGGCCGGAGGCAACGGTGCGGGGATTCTTCTCACCGACACCGACCTCTTTCCCCCCGGCTCAGTGGCTCTCAACGGCATCAAAATCTTCGGCAATTTCTCGGTGGAGAAGGTGGTGGCCGTCACCGCCACCCTCATCCGGGACTCGGGCAGCGGCCTGGACAAGATTTTCCACGACCTGCTCCGCTCCCAGGGGGCCATCTACCGCCGCTGCTCCGCCTTTGAGCGGTGCGAGGGCGGTCTGGCCGCCGACATTCGGGGCGAGCAGATTCTGGTGGGCTCGGCGGCCTTCATGCACCTGATGGAGGTGGCCCTGCCCCAGGGTCTCAACGTGAAAAACGCGGTGTTCTGCGCCATCGACGGAGAGCTGGCCGGGCTGTTCGCCCTGAACTACAACCTCCACGGTGCGGTGCGGCCCGCCCTCACCGCCCTTATCCGCAACAAAATCGGCCCGGTGCTGTGCACCCGGGATTTTAACCTGATTCCCGCCATGCTCCGCCAGCGGTTCAAGCTGCCGGTGGAGAAGATGGAGTTCCCCGAGATGGTGCGGCGGACCGAGCTGTCCGACCCGGACCAGGAGCACAGCGACACCCTGTCCGCTGTCCTCTGCCGGGAGGGTCTGGGACCCTTCTCCGAGGCAGTGGTGGGCGGCCGCAGGCTGCGGCAGGCGGTGCGGGGCAGCGCGGCCCTGGCCTCCGTTGGCTCAGCCATCGGCGTGCTGCTGGCCTTCTACCTCACCTTTGTGCAGTCCTACAGCTCCCTCTCCCCCGCCAACCTGCTGATCTTCATGGTCATGTGGCTGGTGCCCACCCTGCTCATCTCGGGCTGGGTCAACCGGTATTGATACGCAAAAAAGTCCCCTGCAAGCCGCTCGATACGGTTTGCAGGGGACTTTTATTGTCATGTAAGGCCCAGGCAGGCGCGGATCTCCTGCCGGAGGGACACCATCTGGGGGTAGTCGAAGAAGAAGTTCAGCTTCTGCTCCCACACCGCGTCTCCCGGCTGGGGCTCGTCCTGGAGGACAAAGTAGGTAAAGCTCTCGGCAATGTCCTCCGACGGGCTGCTGGAGGCGTAGTCGGTGACAAAGTCGTCCTCATGGCGGAGGAAGAAGTTGTAGGTGTCCATGTCGGACAGGCGGTCGTCCAGGTAATCGGCCCAGAACCGCTGGTAGAAGTCGTCCAGGTAGGACCCCTCATAGGCCACCATCCCCTCCTCGTTGTAGGTGGAGGCGGTCTGCCGGGCGGTGTACTTCACCTGCTCGTTGTTGAGGGTCAGGTAGTGGCTGTACTCGTGGAGCACGGTCTCCACAAACATCTCCCCGTCCCCGGCGTCCGCCGGGTCCACGGCGATCTCCCACTTTTTCCCCGCATCGTCCGCCTGCTGGACATAGGCCAGGGTCTCATACTCCCCGTCGGTGAACACGATGAAGCGGGTGAAGTCCTCCCAGGCGTCCGCCGGGAGCATGGCGGTCATCTGGTCCCACAGGGCCTGGTAATCCGCCGCAGTATACCCCTCCTGGCTGGCGCCCTTGCCGGGCAGCGCCTGGCTGCTCTCAATCTCCCCGCCGGAGGTGATGTCAAAGACGGCCAGGGTCCGCTCCTGCGGGTAGCTGTACCCCCAAGTGCCGCCGTCGCCGATATAGCGGATGGTGTACTCCTCGTAGAGGTCGTTGAGCTTGTCCACAAGCCGCTGCTCCTGGGTGGATTTCTCCCCCTTGTCCTTCTCCAGCCGCTCCTGGCGGAGGGGCCAGAGCTGCTCCATCAGGTCCAGGCAGGCGGCGTACTCCTCCTCCGTCACCCGGCCGGACAGCAGGCCCAGCTGGGCGTCCACCCGGGCGCTGGCGGCGGCACTCTCCTCCTCGGTAAGCTCACGGGGCCGTCCGCCCACACCGGCAAAGCCGCCGGAGGCCGCTTCATCTCCACAGCCGGACAGGAGCAGCAGGGTCAGCAGCAGGACGGCAATTGGTCTGAATTTCTGCACAGCATACACCTCCGTGGTGGAAAACTCAGCTCTCCCGGCCGGCCTTCTGGGCGTTCCACAGCCGGGCGTACTCCCCGCCGGCGGCCAGGAGCTCCTGGTGGGTGCCTTCTTCTTTGATGCCCGCGCCGTCAATGACGATAATGCGGGAGGCGGAGCGGATGGTGGACAGCCGGTGGGCGATGATGAGGGTGGTTCGGCCCTCGGCCAGGGCGTCAAAGGCGGACTGGATGTGGTCCTCGGTGACGGAATCCAGGGCGGAGGTGGCCTCGTCCAGGATGAGGATAGGCGGGTTTTTCAGGAAAATACGGGCAATGGACACCCGCTGCTTCTGGCCGCCGGACAGCATGACGCCCCGCTCGCCCACCTGGGTCTGGAAGCCGTCGGGCATGTCCAGGATGTCGTCGTAAATCTCGGCCAGCTTTGCCGCCGCCACAATCTCTGCCTCGGTGGCGTCGGGGCGGCCGTAGCGGATGTTGTCGTAGATGGTGCCCGCGAAGAGGAACACGTCCTGCTGGACAATGCCTATGTTCTCCCGCAGGGAGTGCTGCTTCAGGGTGCGCACGTCGTGTCCATCCACCAGGATGCGGCCCTCGGTCACGTCGTAGAACCGGGGGATGAGCTGGCACAGGGTGGACTTGCCGCCGCCGGAGGGGCCCACCACCGCCACCGTCTCGCCGGGGCGGACGTGGAGGTTCACGTGGGAGAGCACGTCCTCGGCGGAGGACTCGTACCGGAAGGTCACGTCGTCCACCAGGATGTCGCCCTTCACATCGGTCAGGTCGGCGGCGTCGGGGGCGTCCTGAATCTCAGGCTCCACCTCCATCAGCTCCACAAACCGCTTGAAGCCCGCCATGCCCTGCATGAACTGCTCCACAAAGGCGGACAGCTTGCGGATGGGGGTAATAAAGGTGGTGACATAGAGGGAGAAGGCAGTCAGATCGGCCAGGTCCATCTTTCCCTGCATGATGAGCATGCCGCCGAAGGCGATCACAAGCACGCTCATCATGCCCATGGCCAGCTCCAGGCCGGACTGGTAGGTGGCCATGGCCTGGTAATAGCCCCGCTTGGCGGTGCGGAACTGGTCGTTGGCGGCGGCAAACTTGGCGCTCTCGGCGTCCTCATTGGCAAAGGCCTTGGCGGTGCGCATGCCGGAGATGGAGGACTCCACCTCGCCGTTGATGCCGGCCAGCTTGGCCTTCACCTCGGTGGAACAGCGCATCATCCGCTTGCGCTGGAAGATGGTGAACAGGGCGAAGAGAGGCACCACCGCGAATACGATGAGGGCCAGCTCCCACCGGATGGTGAGCATAATGCAGAAGGCGCCCACCAGGGTGACGGAGGAGATGAACAGGTCCTCGGGACCGTGGTGAGCCAGCTCGGTGATCTCAAAGAGGTCGCCGGTGACACGGCTCATAAGCTGGCCGGTGCGGTTCTTGTCGTAGAAGGAGAAGGACAGGTCCTGCATGTGGCCGAACAGGTCCCGGCGGATATCCGCCTCCATCCGCACGCCCAGCAGATGGCCCCAGTAGGTGACGATGTAGTAGAACACGCCCTTGAGCACGTAGGCGGCGGCCAGCACGGCCATGACGGTGAAGAAGGTGACAAACAGCTTCTGGGGCAGCAGCTCCTTCATGGCCAGCCGGGAGAAATAGGGGAAGGCCAGATCCACAATGCAGATGAACAGGGCACAGACCATGTCCAGGGCAAAGAGCTTCCAGTGGGGACGGTAGTAAGAGGCAAAAATGCGGAGATAACCCCGCTTGCCTTGACGCTTGGAGGACAACGCGATTCTTCCTTTCTCTTTTCAGATACGGAATCAGTATACCGACTTTTCGCTTCTCTTGTCAACGCCGTGGGGGTGAAACAGCCGCCAAAAGGGAGAAATTCCGTCTCAATTCCCACCGGCAGTTGAAAAAACAGGGGGGATATTGGTGTGTATGTGGGAATAAAGCAGTACGTGCCGCCGTCGCAATCCGGGCCGCTGTGGCGGAGCTTTTTCTCCGATATTCTGCATGGTGATTGACCATCTGACCCGGGAGTCCCGGACCGTCTGAGCCCCTGCCGTAAATTTTGCACAAAACTCCTCACTTGTCCATTGCAGATAATATACAAAACATCTACAATGGTGAAAGAACAGACCGCAGGGTCTGAAAAGAGAATGAAGTGAAGGAGCGATGCACATGAAACAGCGCAGAAGCGGCGTCCGCACCCTGCTGGCCAGCCTGCTGGCCGCGGCCATGCTGGTCTCCCTGGTTCCCGCGGCCCTGGCCGCCGAGACCGGCGAGACCCACATCACCATCATCGGCACCTCGGACACCCACGGCAACATCTGGGGCTACTCCTATGAGGACATGAAGGAGAGCACCGGTGACGGTCTGGCCCGTGTGTCCACCTACGTCAACCAGGTGCGGGCCGAGAACCCCAACACCATCCTGGTGGACGCCGGCGACACCATCCAGGGCACCATCATGACCGACGACCTCTACTCCAAGGACACTGCCAACCACCCCGTCCCCGCCGCGCTGAACTACATGAAGTACGACGTCTGGACCCTGGGCAACCATGAGTTCAACTTCGGCGTGGACAAGCTCCAGTCCATCATTGACCAGGCCGACATGCCCGTGCTGGCCGCCAACATCAAGAACGCCGACGGCAGCTACTTCACCGGCGCCGGCTACACCATCGTGGAGCGGGGCGGCGTGAATGTGGCCATCATCGGCGTGGACACCCCCAACATTCCCCGCTGGGACGGCACCAAGCAGGGCGTTGACCAGCTGACCTTTGAGCCCATGGCCGACGCTGTGGCCGAGTGCATCAAGGAGATCGGCGACAAGGCCGACGTGATCATGGTCTCCGCCCACGCAGGCCTGGAGGCTGAGTACTCCACCGACGGCTCCGACGCCGCCAAGACCATTCTGGAGAAGTGCCCCGAGGTGGACGTGCTCCAGATGGGCCACACCCACACCACCTACATCAACAACGACACCATCCCCGTGGGCGAGGCCAAGAACAACGCCGGCGAGGTGGTGCGCTATGACCTGACCCTCAACGCCGACAAGGAGATCACCTCCGCCACCGTGGAGACCGTCTCCATGAAGGACGTGGAGCCCGACCAGAACCTGCGCAACGTGGCCGCCATCAAGACCGCCCAGGAGAAGACCGTGTCCTTCATCCAGGACAACGTGCTGGGCCATGCCGCCGCTGACTTCCAGCCCGTCAACGAGATCAACGGCCTGCCTGAGGGCCGCCTGCAGGACACCGCCGTCATCGACCTCATCGGCACCGTACAGCTGGAGAATTCCGGCGCTGACGTGACCGCCGTGGCCCTGTTCAAGGACACCAGCGACCTGAAGAAGGGCGACCTGAACTACGGCAACATGTTCGACATCTACAAGTTCCCCAACGTGCTCTACACCGTGAAGGTCACCGGCGCGGAGATGAAGGCCTACATGGAGTGGGCCGCCGAGTGCTGGAACCAGTGGCAGCCCGGCGACATCAACATCTCCTTCAACCCCGACAAGCCCGGCTACCTCCACGACCACTTCATCGGCCTGAACTATGAGGTCAACCTGTCCAAGCCCGCCGGTCAGCGGATTGAGAACGTGACCTTCAAGGGCGAGCCTCTGGCCGACGACCAGATCCTCACCCTGTGCGTCAACGACTACCGCTACACCGGCCTGAAGAACGAGGGCATTATCTCCGGCGAGAAGGAGTGGGAGTCCTCCGCCTCCGTGCGCGACATGCTGGTGGCCTATCTGGCCGAGCATGACCCCCTGGAGCCCGTGGTGGACAACAACTGGAAGATCACCGGTGTGGACCTGCAGAAGGACAACCCGGAGCGGGCCGCCTACATCGAGAAGATCAACGCCGGCGAGCTGGCCACCCCCTACAACAAGAGCATCAACCTGAACGAGGCCAACAACGTGGTGGTCAACGGCAAGCTGTACTCCGCCGCTGAGCTGGAAGGCTTCTACCGCCTGCGTGACCTGGCCACCGCCTTTGCCGGCACCACCGCCGGCTTCAACGTGGAGTGGGTCAACGGTCAGGTGGTCATCACCACCGGCGCTCCCTACACCGCCGAGGCTCTGCCCGCCGTCACTGTCCCCGCCTTTGAGGCCACCGGCTACATCACCGTCCTGGTGGACGGCAAGCCGGTGGAGGTGGCCTCCGAGCTGTACCAGGGCCACTTCTACGTCCCCGTCGGCGCCATCGACGCCCTGCTGGGCATCCAGGTAGCCCAGGCGGACGGCGTGATCAGCCTCACCGCCGACAAGGCCGCCGACGCCGGCAACGGCAACGCCGGTTAATTCCATCTGTCTGTCTCCATCTGAGCGGGCGGGGATTGTTCCCCGCCCGCTCTTTTTGCCCTGAACCTTCCCAAAAGGGCAGCCCAAGGCCCTTGCATCCGCACCTCTGGCGGATTATAATAAGTTTTACTGCTTTTCCTTGGAATAGGAAATTCTGTATGGATGTGAGGTTCCTGGCATGTGGGATATCTTCAACAATCTGCTGGTGGTGGCGGGACAGGTGGTCACCCTCTTCCTGCTGATGGGCGTGGGCTTTTTCCTGTTCAAGAAGAGCCGCCTCTCCTCTGAGACCCTGGGGCAGCTGTCCTTCCTGCTGCTGTACATTGTCATCCCCTGCGTTATCATCGACTCCCTGCAGGTGGAGCCCGACGAGGCCCTGCTGCGGAATATGCTGCTCATGTTCCTCCTCACTGCAGGATACTATGTGGTGTTCGGCTCCCTGCTGCCCCTGCTGTACCGCTCCAGTCCGGACGACACAAAAGCCGTGCTCCGGTTCGGCACCCTATACGCCAACAACGGCTTTATGGGCATCCCTCTGCTCCAGGCGGTGCTGGGCCCCGCCACCGCCATCTTCGCCGTGGTGGCCACCGTCACCTTTAATATCTCCCAGTGGACTCACGGCGTCATCCTCATGAGCGGACAAAAGCGGCTCTCCCTCCATCAGGCCCTGATCAATCCGGGTACCGTGGGTCTGGGCGTGGGTCTGGTACTCTTTCTCAGCGGGCTGCGGCTTCCCTCCATGGTGGGCAACGCGGTGGGCTTCCTGGCCGACCTGAACACCCCTCTGGCCATGGTGGTCATCGGCGGCCAGATGGCCCGCACCAACCTGGCCAGCACCTTCCGGCGGCCCGACCTGTACGCCGTGTCCCTTCTGAAGCTGGTGGCCATCCCCACTGTCACCGCTCTGGTGCTCCTGCCCTTCCACCTGCCGCCCCTGGTGTACTGCTCCATGGTCATTCTGGCCGGCACCCCCACCGCCGGCACCAGCAGCATCCTGGCCCAGCAGTTTGGCCGGGACGCAGGCTCCGCCGCCCAGATGGTCACCCTGTCCACCCTGCTCTCCGTCATTACCCTGCCGGTGGTGGCGGTAGCGGCCAATCTGCTGTCCTGAACAACAAAAATGCCGCCGGAGTTCTCCGGCGTTCCATAGGGACAATTTATGAACCTACCCGTATAACTTAATATTTGTTCCTGTGGAGGGAGGCTGTGTTTCGGCACAGCCTCCCTTTTCTGCTCATGCGACCTCGTTTGGGATTTCTTCTGCCACGGAATCCGCCATGTTCTGAGGCAGTTCATCCACCAGGCCGATGTCACGATAGTAGATGCGTACCTCCTGCGGTGCTGTGCGGGAGTATTTCTCCGCACGCTCACCGACCTCCACTCGCTTGATGAAGATGCGCAGGATCTCAGCAGTCAGCTCCGGGATCTCGCTGTATCGCTTGGCATTCTCAATGAACCGGGCAATATTGGAGCTGGAGTCTTTCAGTTCCTGAAGCCTTACGTCCATGGCAGGGAGCTGTTCCTGGATCTCTTTCTGCTCGGCGGTGTACTCCTGAGACAGGATGCGATACTGCTCGTCCGGGATGCGTCCAAGTACACTGTCCTCGTAGAGCCGTTTGAACAGCTTCGTCAGCTCGGCCTGGCGCTTCTGCATGGTGTCGATCTTCTTTTGGAGCATAGCGATCTCCTGCTGTGCCTCCTTGCCCTGCTTCTTGCGGATATGCTCTGCAAACCGCAGCTCATTCTGACGAGCGAAGTGTGTGACGCGGCGAATGTCATCCAACAGGATAGCATTAAGCTCTTGTTCCCGGATATAATGAGCGGAGCACACATCTTTGCCTTTCTTTTTGTAGGTGGAGCACATGAAGTTATTTTTTACCGCATCCATGGTGTGTGCTCGGTGCAGTACCATGGTGCCCCCACAGTCCAGGCAGTAGACCAGCCCGGAGAAGATATTCTGCTCGGCCATGTTGGCTCTGCGCCGCTTATGCTTGCGGATATCCTGTACGATCTCCCAGGTCTGTCGCGAAATAAGAGCCTCATGCGTATTCTCAAAGCGGAGCTGCTCAGACTCTGGACGCTCAATGCGCTTCTTGTTCTTGAAGGACAGGGTGGTGGATTTCAGGTTGATGGTGTGGCCCAGGTAGGTTTCATCCTCCAGAATGCCAGCGACGGTGTTGGTGGACCAGTTGTATGGCTGGGTGATATCCACTCCGGTCAGCTCCACTCCGTGCTTCTGGTAGTAGGAGTATCCAGGCGTTGGGATTTTGTCTTTCTTGAGCTGCTTTGCGATCTGGGCAGGACCCTTTCCGGAAACACAGAGGTCAAAGATGTAACGCACCACCGGAGCAGTCTCAGGATCAGGCACCATGTGCCGTTTGGGATCTGCCGGGTCCTTCATATACCCATAGCGGGGACGGGAGGAAACTCTGGCGCCAGTCTCAGCCTTAAGACGAACCACGGAGCGGCCCTTCTTGCTGCAGTCTTTGGCATAGAACTCGTTCATCAGATTCCGGAAGGGCGTGAAGTCATTGGTGGACTCGTACAGGCTGTCCACACCGTCATTGACGGCGATAAAGCGCACACCATAGCTCGGGAAGATGAGTTCCGTGTACTGACCCACCTGAAGGTACTCACGGCCCAATCGGGACATGTCCTTGACGATCAGTGTTTCCACCTGACCGTTTTCCATCAGCTCCATGACATGCTGCCAGCCCGGGCGGTTGAAATTCGTTCCAGAGTAACCGTCGTCATACAGGAAGAGGGTGTTGGTGAATCCTTTCTCAGCTGCATACTTCTCCAACAGAAGCTTCTGAGACAAGATTTGTCAAGGGTAGTTTCTGCTAAAATGATTTTTTCCAAAAACAGTAAGTGTGATTTTATCACGGAGAGTACCACCGAAACAGGTTATACTACGAGTACAAAAACACAAGGAGGCATTCTTATGAGACTGAAAGATAAAGTTGCAATCATCACCGGAGGGAGCCGCGGCATTGGCTACGCTACCGCAGATAAATTTTTGAAGGAAGGCGCTACCGTAATCCTGACCGCAAGTTCGCAAGGTTCTGCTGACAAAGCAGTTGCGCAGCTGAAAGAAAAATACCCTAATGCAACAGTTGCGGGAATCAGCCCCAACCTGTCCAATTTGGAATCTGTCCGCAATGCGTTCCGAGAAGCTGCCTCGAAATACGGTTGCATTGATATTCTGGTGAACAATGCCGGTGTATCCGAAAGTACTCCCTTTACCGAGTATACGGAAGAAACCTTTGATAAGGTGATGGATCTGAATGTAAAAGGCGTGTTCAATGCTACAAGAGCCGCCAGTGAGTGCATGATTGCAAAAGGGCAAGGTGTTATTCTCTCCACCTCCTCAATGGTCAGCATTTACGGCCAGCCCAGTGGCTTTGCATATCCCGCATCCAAATTTGCTGTCAATGGCCTGACGGTTTCCCTTGCCCGGGAATTGGGTCCGAAGGGTATTCGAGTGAATGCAGTCGCTCCCGGGATTACCTTGACCGATATGATGAAGGCTGTTCCCAAGGAGGTAATTGATCCGCTCATCAAGCAGATCCCCCTGCGCCGCCTGGGTCAGCCGGAGGATATTGCCAATGCATTTGTGTTCCTGGCATCTGACGAAGCATCCTATATCACGGGTGTTGTGCTCAGTGTAGACGGAATGGCAAGAACATAAAAATCGGAAACAGGGCAGCTGGAAACGGCTGCCCTATCTTCAAAATATGGAGGTATGCACATGAAAAGAATCATTCCTATTTTAATGGCTTTACTGCTTTTGTCGGGTTGTGCAACACAATCCACTGAAAAAACCTATCGACAGATTACTATGGAGGAAGCTGTTACGATGATGGAGGAGGAAACCGGATACACCATCCTTGATGTCCGGACTGCTCAGGAATATAGTGAAAAGCACATTCCAGGTGCGATTAATATTGCCAACGAATCCATCGGCACAGAGGACATTCCAGAGCTGCCGGATAAAGATCAGTTGATTCTGGTATACTGCCGCAGCGGTAATCGGAGTAAGCAGGCATCTGAAAAGCTGGTAAAACTGGGCTACACCAATATCGTTGAAATCGGCGGTATTAATAGTTGGCCCGGTGAAACCGTCGCCGGCGATAAGTGACAAAATCACGGAAAAAGCAACGACTACTGGATATACTAAAGCCATAAAAAAGAAAACAGGAGGACTTAAATATGTCTGCTATCAATGTAAATAAAAACAATTTCAATCAAGAGGTTTTGAACTCGGACAAGCCCGTCCTGATGGATTTTTGGGCTCCCTGGTGTGGTCCTTGCCGCATGGTAGTTCCTCTGGTAGAGGAAATTGCCGAGGAGCGCTCCGATATCAAGGTTGTTAAAATTAATGTGGATGAGGAACAGGAACTGGCTATGCAGTTTGGTGTGATGAGCATTCCCACTCTGGTGGTTATGAAGAACGGCAAAGTCGTAAATCAGGCCACCGGTGCCAGACCTAAGGCTCAGATTCTCGCCATGCTGTAAGGAGGTGCAAAGATGGGATTTTTTGATTTCCTGAAAGGCCCTGACATCAATCAGGGCGTCAAAGAATATAGCGTTACGGATGGCGCAGTCCTGCTGGATGTTCGCACCCCTGACGAATACCGGCAGGGGCATATCCCCGGAAGTAAGAATGTTCCTTTGCAGTCCATTGACAAAGTAACCGTCATGATTAACAATAAAGCTACCCCCATCTTTGTACACTGTCTCAGTGGCGCAAGAAGCCGTCAGGCAGCTGCTATTTTGCAGCAGATGGGTTATACCAATGTGAAAAACATAGGCGGAATTTCCGCTTATGCAGGAAAGGTGGAACGCTAATATGAAAGTTGTTATTGTAGGTGGTGTGGCTGGCGGTGCTACCGCTGCCGCCCGTATTCGCAGACTAAATGAGCAGGCAGAAATTGTGGTTTTTGAGCGGTCAAAGTTTATTTCCTATGCCAACTGCGGTCTGCCTTACTATATCGGAGATGTAATTACCGATCCGGAAGATCTGACCCTCCAGACACCGGAGAGCTTCTTCTCCCGGTTCCGTGTGAACATGAAGGTACGCCATGAGGTCACGGCTATCCATCCTGACAAAAAGACCGTTTCCGTCAAGAATCTGCAAACCGGGGAGAAATTCGAGGAAAGCTATGACAAGCTGATTCTCTCTCCCGGTGCCAAGCCTACCCAGCCTCGCCTTCCCGGTGTGGGCCTGGATAAGCTGTTTACCCTGCGCACTGTGGAGGACACCTTCCGCATCAAAGACTACATTAACAAAAACAATCCCAAATCCGCTGTACTGGCAGGCGGTGGCTTCATTGGATTGGAACTGGCAGAGAACCTGCGGGAGTTAGGGATGGATGTTACCATCGTCCAGCGTCCGAAACAGCTTATGAATCCCTTTGATTCCGATATGGCTGCTTTTATACACAATGAAATGCGCAAGCACGGTGTTAAGCTGGCACTGGGTCATACCGTGGAAGGGTTTGCGGAAGTGGGCGGAGGCGTGGATGTGCTGCTGAAAGACGAACAGCCTCTCCATGCGGATATGGTAATCCTGGCCATTGGTGTTTCTCCCGAAACCACCCTTGCAAAAGATGCCGGGTTAGAGCTGGGCATTAAAGGAAGTATTGTGGTCAATGACCGGATGGAAACTTCCGTTTCCGACATCTATGCCGTGGGCGATGCGGTGCAGGTGAAGCACTTCGTCACCGGGCAGGATGCTCTGATTTCTCTGGCAGGCCCTGCCAATAAACAGGGACGAATTGTTGCGGACAACATCTGCGGCGGAGACAGCCGGTATACCGGCTCTCAGGGCAGCAGTGTCATCAAGGTCTTTGACATGACCGCCGCCACCACCGGTGTGAATGAGACCAACGCCAGAAAAGCAGGGCTGGATGTTGATACGGTTATCCTGTCGCCTATGAGCCATGCGGGCTACTACCCCGGTGGGAAGGTCATGACCATGAAAGTGGTATTTGAGAAAGAAACCTACCGCCTTCTGGGTGCTCAGATCGTGGGCTATAAAGGGGTGGACAAGCGGATTGATGTGCTGGCTACCGCTATCCGGGCAGGAATGAAAGCCACAGAACTGAAGGATCTGGATCTGGCCTACGCACCGCCTTATTCCTCCGCCAAAGACCCGGTAAACATGGCGGGCTTTATGATTGAGAATATCGCAAAAGGTGTTCTGAAACAGTGGCATCTGGAAGAAGCATATAATCTTCCTCATGACCGAAGTGTAACTCTGTTGGACACCCGCACTGTGGAAGAGTTCACACACGGACACATTGACGGTTTCTTAAATATCCCAGTGGACGAGCTGCGAGAGCGGTTGGATGAACTGGACAAGCATAAGCCTGTCTACGTCATTTGCCAGAGCGGCTTGCGCAGCTACATTGCCTGTCGCATCCTGGCCGGAAACGGATTTGACTGCTATAACTTCTCCGGCGGCTTCCGGTTCTATGATGCTGTGACCAATGATCGCTGCCTCATTGAATCCGCCACCGCCTGCGGTATGGACAAATAACAATAACCCCTTCTCAGATTCCACAGGAAATGAGAAGGGGTTATCCTTT
>NZ_JBMNPX010000027.1:0-29049 GCF_050943825.1 Pseudoflavonifractor sp. | reverse complement strand
GTTCCGTGGTATACTGCGTATGATAGTAGAGGTAGTATGGTGAGAGTGGGGCTTTGCTCCGCTCTTTATTATTGAAAAAAACCGGTTTGGTTTTTTCTGACATCTTGTACCGAAGGAGGCTCCTATATGGCGAAAGTCACCGAGCTGGTCCGTGCACTGGCCCAGCCCATCGCGGCTGAAAACGGCTGCAGCATCTGGGATGTGGAGTATGTGCGTGAGGCGGGTACCTGGTTTCTCCGGGTCTATCTGGACAAGGAGGGCGGCGTGACCATCGACGACTGCGAGGCCGTGTCCCGGCCCCTGTCCGACGCCCTGGACGAGGCCGACCCCATCGAGGGCAGCTACACCCTGGAGGTCTCCTCCGCAGGCATTGACCGGGTGCTCCGGCACCCGGAGCACTTCGACGCCTTCCTGGGCTCCGAGGTGGAGGTCCGCCTCTACCGCCCCGTGGAGGGCCGGAAGGACCATGTGGGCCTCCTGAGAGGTTATGAGAACGGTGATGTGACGGTAGAGCTCCCCACGGGAGCTGTGACCTTCCCCAAGAAGGACGTGGCCCAGGTGCGGCTGTACGTCCGTGTTTGATTCCCGCCGGGAATCCGTAATGCTATAAGGAGTTTGATGAAGGATTATGGCTAAGAGAAATGCAAAGGCTCAGAAGAGCAATGAGCTGGACGGCAAGGAGTTTTTCGCTGCCATCAGCATGATCGAGCAGGAGAAGGGTATTCCCAAGGGCTACATGCTGGAGAAGATCACCCAGGCCCTGATCAGCGCCTACAAGCGGGACCATGAGGGCGCCGGGGACAACATTGTGGTGGACACCAACGAAGAAAAGGGCGAGGTCCGCATGTTCGTCAAGAAGGACGTGGTGGAGACCGTCGACAATCCCTACACCGAGATCAGCCTGGAGGAGGCCCGGACGCGCCTGCCCCACATCCAGCTGGGCGACGTGGTCCGCATGGAGGTCAAGACCAAGGATTTCGGCCGTATTGCCGCCCAGACCGCCCGTCAGGTCATCATCCAGGGTATGCGCGAGGCTGAGCGGGGCATGATCTATGATGAGTTCAGCTCCAAGGAGCACGAGCTGCTCACCGGCGTGGTCACCCGCATCGACCCCCGCTCCGGCTCCGCCAGCCTGCGCATCGGCTCCGGCAACGAGGCCACCGACGCCTTCCTGGCCGCCGGCGAGCAGGTCCGGGGCGAAACCTTCCGCGAGGGCGACCGGCTGAAGGTGTATGTGGTGGAGGTCCGCCGCTCCACCAAGGGCCCCCAGGTCCTCATCTCCCGCACCCACCCCGGACTGGTCAAGCGCCTGTTCGAGCTGGAGGTGCCCGAGATCTACGACGGCACCGTGGAGGTCAAGTCCATTGCCCGCGAGGCCGGCAGCCGCACCAAGCTGGCCGTCTGGTCCGCTGACCCCAACGTGGACCCCATTGGCGCCTGCGTGGGTCCCCGGGGCCAGCGCGTGAACAACATTGTGGAGGAGCTCAAGGGCGAGAAGGTGGACATCATCAAGTACTCCGAGGACCCCGCCGAGTACGTGGCCGCCGCCCTCTCCCCCGCTGACGTCATCAGCGTCACCACCCTGGACGACGGCAAGAGCTGCCGCGTGGTGGTGCCCGACGACCAGCTCTCCCTGGCTATCGGCAAGGAGGGCCAGAACGCCCGCCTGGCCGCCAAGCTCACCGGCTTCAAGATCGACATCAAGCCCGCCTCCAACCCCGGCGGCGACGAGGACGAGGAGACCGACGAGGTGCTGGTGGACGATGTGGCCGACGAGACCGCTGACGCCGCTGAGGCCGGCGACGAGTCCCTGGACGTGTAATCCCACTCTCTGATTTTTCCCATGGAAAGGGGGCGCCTGTCCCATGCCCAAAAAAATTCCCCTGCGCCAGTGCCTGGGCTGCCGGGAGATGAAGCCCAAGAAGGAGCTGATCCGGGTGGTCCGCTCCCCCGAGGGCGAGGTCTCCCTGGACTTCAAGGGCAAAAAGCCCGGCCGCGGCGCTTACGTCTGCCCCAGCCCCGAGTGCCTGAAAAAGGCCCGGAAGGCCAGGGCGCTGGAGCGCGCCTTCTCCGCCCCCATGCCCGACGAGGTGTGGGAGGCCCTGGAGGCGCAGATGAAGGAGGCCCCCGATGTCTAACGCCATTCTCTCCCTCATCGGCCTGAGCAAAAAGGCCGGACGGCTGGAGGTGGGCGAGGAGCCGGTGGGCGCGGCCGCCCGCGCCCGCCACGCCAAGCTCCTGCTGGTGGCCAGCGACGCCGCCGCCAACACCCGCCGCCGCTGTGCCCATTTCGCCGAGGCAGGCGCTGTGCCCTGGGCGGAGCTGCCCTTCACCAAGGAGGAGCTGGGCGGCACCGTGGGCCGCAGCTCCTGCGCCCTGGTGGCCGTCACCGATATCGGCTTCGCCTCTTCCCTGGCCGCCAAGCTCTCCGCCCTGAATCCGGAGCAGTACGGCGACCTGGCCGCCGCCCTGGACACTAAGGCCCAAAAGGCCCTCCAGCGGCAGAAGGAGCAGCGCCAGCACGAGAAAAATCTCCGTGAGGGCAAGCGCAAGCCCTGGGCCGCTCCCCCCAAGGAGCAGAAAGCCAAGCCCGCCAAGGAGCAGCAGGTCCCCGACTCTGTCCGCAGGCTGCCCATAAGCGGCTCCCCCCGGCCCAAGGGTCCCAGAGGCAAGTTCACCGTCAAAATCCGGTCCCGCCAGGACTCCAAGCCCCAGTCATGAACAAGATTTTCCCGCCCTTGCGGCGGTTTCCCATAGAGAACGTATCCGTTTCGAGCAGAGAGCTTGTTCCAATAAGAAAGCGCAGGAAAACCCTGCCTGCGTTTTCCTATTGGTGCAGGCTCCACAATGGAGGTGGCTCATTTGCTGAACAAATACCGTGTGCATGAGGTTGCGAAGGACTTCAAAATGAACTCCAAGGATATCGCCGATATCCTCACCAAGTACGCAACCACGCCCAAGAACCATATGCAGGTGCTGGAGGACAGGGAGCTGTCCATCATCTTTGAGTATCTGACCCAGCACAACCAGGTGGACAGCATCGAGAGCATTTATGCCGATGTGTACCACGAGCCCAAGAAGGCCGAGGCCCCCAAGGCTGCGCCCGCCCAGCAGGCCAAGCCCAAGGAGACCCCCAAGGCTCAGGCTCCCCAGCAGCAGGCCCAGCGGCCCGCCCCCCAGCAGAACCAGAATCAGAACCAGCAGCGGCCTCAGCAGCAGGCCCAGCCCCAGCAGCCCCAGGCCGAGCAGCGGCCCGCCACCCGCGTCCCCGAGAAGAAGGTGGTGGACACCCGCAAGAGCGGCAACGTGAACCTGGAGAAGTACGACGAGCGCCTGGAGTCCTTCACCTCCGAGCGCCAGCAGCAGGGCGGCGGCAAGCAGAAGTTCCAGGGCCGCAACCAGCGCCGGAACAACAGCTTCCAGGGCAGCAAGCGCCGCGCTGAGGAGCAGGAGAAGATGCGCCGGCTCCAGGCCGAGATCGCCAAGAAGCACCCCACCGTGGTCAAGATCCCCGACGAGATCGGCGTGGGCGAGCTGGCCAGCCGGATGAAGAAGACCGGCGCCGAGGTGGTCAAGTGCCTGATCAAGAACGGCGTCATGGCCTCCCTGAGCGACATCATCGACTTCGACACCGCCGCCATCATCGCCGAGGAGATGGGCTGCAAGGTGGAGAAGGAAGTCATCGTCACCATCGAGGAGAAGCTCATCGACACCGCCGAGGACAAGGAAGAGGATCTGGTGCCCCGCGCCCCCGTGGTTGTGGTCATGGGCCACGTCGACCACGGCAAGACCTCCCTGCTGGACTATATCCGTAACTCCCACGTGGCTGCCGGTGAGGCCGGCGGCATCACCCAGCACATCGGCGCCTACCAGGTGGACGTCCAGGGCAAGCCCATCACCTTCCTGGACACCCCCGGCCACGAGGCCTTCACCGCCATGCGTGCCCGCGGCGCCATGATCACCGACGTGGCCATCCTGGTGGTTGCCGCCGACGACGGCATCATGCCCCAGACCGTGGAGTCCATCAACCACGCCAAGGCCGCCGGCATCCCCATCATCGTGGCCATCAACAAGATGGATAAGCCCACCGCCAACCCCGAGCGCATCAAGGAGCAGCTCACCAACTACGAGCTGGTGCCCGAGGAGTGGGGCGGCGAGACCATCATCTGCCCCATCTCCGCCAAGACCGGTGACGGCATCGACAACCTGCTGGACATGGTCATCCTGACCGCCGAGATGCAGGAGCTGAAGGCCAACCCCAACCGTACCGCCCACGGCGCCGTCATCGAGGCCCGTCTGGACAAGGGCCGCGGCCCCGTGGCCACCCTGCTGGTGCAGAACGGCACCCTGAAGCAGGGCGATATCATCATCGCCGGCACTGCTGTCGGCCGTGTCCGCGCCATGACCAACGCCCGGGGCGAGAAGCTCACCGAGGCCGGCCCCTCCGTGCCTGTTGAGATCATCGGTATGGGCGAGGTGCCCGGCGCCGGCGACGACTTCCACGCCGTGGCCGACGAGCGTATGGCCCGTGAGCTGGTGGAGCAGCGCAAGCACGACCAGAAGATGGCCGCTTCCGGCGGCGTGAAGCAGAAGGTCAGCCTGGACGATCTGTTCAGCCAGATCCAGCAGGGCGAGATCAAGGACCTGAACGTCATCGTCAAGGCCGACGTCCAGGGCTCCGCCGAGGCCGTGAAGTCCTCCCTGGAGAAGCTCTCCAATGAGGAGGTCCGTGTCCGCGTCATCCACTGCGCCGTCGGCGCCATCAGCGAGAGCGACGTCATGCTGGCCACCACCTCCAACGCCATCATCGTGGGCTTCAACGTCCGTCCCGACAACAACGCCAAGGACACCGCCGCCCGCAACAAGGTGGATATGCGGATGTACCGCGTCATCTACGACTGCATCGAGGAGATCCAGACCGCCATGAAGGGCATGCTGGCCCCCAAGTTCAAGGAGGTCTTCCTGGGTCAGGCCGAGGTCCGCGAGGTATTCCGTATCACCGGCGTGGGCATGGTCGCCGGCTGCTACGTCACCAACGGCAAGATGCAGCGCGGCGCCCAGATGCGCCTCCTGCGGGACAATATCGTCATCTACGACGGCTCCATCGCCTCCCTCCAGCGCTTCAAGGACAGCGTGAAGGAGGTCGCCCAGGGCTACGAGTGCGGTATCACCTTCGAGAAGTTCCAGGACATCAAGCAGGGCGACGTCATCGAAGCCTTTATCATGGAGCAGATTGAGGTATAACTCTACTTCTTGCGGGGTTCCCCCGGTCCGGCATAGCCGGCCCGGCCTACGCTAAAAATTTGCCACCGGCAAATTTTCTTAACGCTGCGGTGGAGCAGATTGAGGTATAATTCCACTTCTTGCGGGGTTCCCCCGGTCCGGCATAGCCGGCCCGGCCTACGCTAAAAATTTGCCACCGGCAAATTTTCTTAACGCTGCGGTGGAGCAGATTGAGGTATAATCCTATTATTTACAGACCCCAAAAGCAGGGCGGGCGTTTTCGCCCGTCCTGCTTTGCTTATGAACAGGAGGTCCCATGAGCTGCGTGTATCTTCTGGCCGCTTCCCACCCCCTGCCCCTCTATGATTCCGGCCTCCGACGCCTCCGTACCGCGAAGGCCGGAACCACAGTCGTCACAGTGGAGGAGGACGGCTTCTCCGTTCAGCCCCATGAATACTACCGCTGTGCGGTGGACGACCTGGGCCTAGACATGCAGCCCTGCCGGTACGAGCTGAATCTGGCTCCCACCGCGGAGGACGCCGCACATCTGCGGGCTTATCTGGAGCAAAACTGCGCCCGCGGGGAAACCGTGGAGCTGTGGCATCTCTGGGTGGGCGGCGAGAAGCACAGAATCCGCCGCTTCTCCGGGCCTCTCTCTGCCCTAGAGCAGGACACTCTGGAGCAGCTGGAGGAGCATTCCCAGACCTGCCTGACCATCACAATATAACGCAGAGCGCTTTCAAGCGCTCTGCCTACTGATTTGAAAGGAGATCCGATTATGGCGAGCAATCGAATCGGACGCATCAACGAAGAAATCCAGCGTGAGCTCTCCGGCCTCATCCGCACGGTGAAGGACCCCAGAGTCCACGGTCTGGTCTCCATCACGGCGGTGGACACCACCACCGACCTGCGGTACGCCAAGATCCACGTCAGCGTACTGGACAAGAGCGACGTCAACGAGGTGGTCAAGGGCCTTAAGTCCGCCGCAGGCTACCTGCGCCGGGAGCTGGGCGCCGCCCTCTCCCTGCGGTACACCCCGGAGCTCATCTTTGAGAAGGACGACTCCATGGCCCAGGGCGCTCACATCCTGAGCATGCTCCGGGACCCCGAGGTGGTCAAGCCCGCCAATCCCGCCAACGCCCACATCAATCTGGACAGTGAGGAGTGATTCCCCATGACCTATACTGAGGCCGCTGAACTGCTGAAGCGTCAGGACAATATCCTCATTCTCACCCACCGCCGCCCCGACGGGGATACCATCGGCTGCGCCGTGGGCCTGTGCGCCGCCCTGCGGGAGCTGGGCAAGACCGCCTGGGTTCTCCCTAACGCCGACGCCACCGCCCTCTTTACCCCCTATCTGGAGGGCTATCTGTCCCCCGAGGGCTTCTCTCCCGACTTTGTGGTCAGTGTAGATATCGCCAGCCGTGGGCTCTTCCCCGACAACGCCAAGTGCTGGCTGGAAAAGGGCGTGGACCTGGCCATCGACCACCACGGCTCCAACGAGGGCTTTGGCAAGGAAAACTGCGTGGACCCTGGCCGGGCCGCCTGCGGCGAGCTCATCTACGACATCATCCGCCAGTGGGGCCCCGTCTCCCCCACTGCCGCCCTGCCCCTGTACCTGGCTGTGTCCACCGACACGGGCTGCTTTGTGTACAGCAACACCACCTCCGCCACCCACCGGGTGGCCGCCGACCTGCTGGACACCGGCATCGACTACCGGAGCGTCAACAAGCGGCATTTCCGCACCAAGAGCTTCAAGCGGCTGCGGCTGGAGAGCATGATCACCGAGGGCATGGACCTCTTTGACAACGGCACCATCGCTATCGCCGCCGTCACGCTGGACATGATGAAGGCCCTGGACGCCCACGAGGAGGACGCCGAGGACATCGCCGCCTTCGCCGGACAGATTGAGGGCGTGGAGACCGCCGTCACCATCCGGGAGCTGCGTTCCGGCGAGTGCAAACTCTCCGTCCGGACCTCCGCCGGGCTCAATGCCTCGGCGGTGTGTGCTCTGCTGGGGGGCGGCGGCCACGCCGCTGCCGCCGGGTGCTCGGTGGTGGGCACTGTGGCCGACGCCAAGGCCGCCATTCTGGACGCCATCCGCCAGATTCAGCAGGGCTGAGGAGGCCAGAATGGCAAACGGAATTATTGTAATTGACAAGCCTGCCGGTTGGACAAGCATGGATGTGTGCGCCAAGATCCGGGGCGTGCTCCATGAGCGCCGGGTGGGCCACGCCGGAACCCTGGACCCCATGGCCACCGGGGTGCTGCCCGTCTTTTTGGGCCGCGCCACCCGGGCGGTGGAATTCGCCGCTGAGGGCGGCAAGGAATATGTGGCCGGGCTGCGTCTGGGCGTTGTGACCAATACCCAGGACACCTCGGGCACAGTGCTGGAGGAGAAGCCCGTGTCCGTCGACCGGGCCGCCCTGGAGGCCGCACTGGCCTCCTTCCGTGGAGACATCCTCCAGATTCCCCCCATGTATTCCGCCATCAAGCGGGACGGCAAGAAGCTCTACGAGCTGGCCCGGAAGGGTCAGGAGGTGGAGCGTGAGCCCCGCCCTGTGACCATCTACGGTCTTGAAGTGGTGGACCAGACCGGTCCTGCCGACTACCTGCTGCGGGTCCAGTGCTCCAAGGGCACCTACGTCCGCACCCTCTGCCACGACATCGGTCAGGCTCTAGGCTGCGGCGGGTGCATGTACTCCCTCCGCCGCACCGAGGCCGCCGGGTTCTCCCTGGACCAGGCCGTCACCCTGGACGACCTGCTCTCCGCCGAGGACCCCCAGAGCCTGCTGCTGCCGGTGGACGCCTATTTTGCCGGAAGGCCCATCCTCATTCTGAAACCTGAGCCGGAGAAAAAGGTGCGCAACGGCGCCTCCCTCCCCGCGCCTGGTCTGCCCGACGGGGAGTACCGAGTTTACAGCCAGTCCCAGGAATTCCTGGCCCTCTGCCAGGTCCAGGACGGTCGTCTCACCACTATCAAGAGCTTTTTCGAGGTGTAAGTAATGGAGCAGAAGAAACGGGTCATCGCTCTGGGCTTTTTTGACGGCGTGCACCGGGGCCACGGCGCCCTGCTGAGCCGGGTGGCCCAGGTAGCCCATGAGATGGGGGCAACCCCCGCCGCCGTCACCTTTGACACCCATCCGGAAAACCTGATCATCGGCAGCCCCATGCCCCTCATCAGTTCCCCCCTGGACCGGGCCGAGCTGATGCGCCGGTACTACGGCATTCAGGAGGTCATCATCGCCCACTTTGACGACCGGATGATGCACATGCCCTGGCGGGATTTTGTCACCGACTTCCTCATCCGGGAGAACGGCGCCGTCTACCTGGTGGCGGGCCACGACTTCCACTTTGGCTACAAGGGCGAGGGCAATCCGGATCGGCTGAGGACCGTATGCGCCGAAATGGACATCGGATGCGACATCATTCCCAAGGTGGAGCTGGACGGCATCACCATTTCCTCCACCTACATCCGCACCCTGCTGGCTCAGGGTGAGATGGAGCGGGCCAACTACTTCCTGGGCCACCCCCACACCCTGACCGACACAGTGGCTCACGGGAAAAAGCTGGGCACCACCCTGGGCTTCCCCACGGTAAACCTCCACTTCGCCCCCGGGGTACTGATTCCCGCCCGTGGCGTGTACGCCACCCGGGTGTGCTTTGAAAACGGCGACAGCCGTCCGGCGGTGACCAACATCGGCGTCCGCCCCACGGTGGATGACCACGGCTCCGTCAATGTGGAGGGCTTTATCCTGGATTTTGACGGGGACCTGTACGGCCAGACCATCCGGATGGAGTTCTACCGCCATCTCCGTGGAGAACGCAAGTTCCCCAGCCTGGAGGCACTGCGGGATGAGGTCATGCGCAATGCCGAGCAGACCCGGGAATACTTTGCCACCCATCCCTGATAAACGCATCAAAAAACGCGTCCGTCTGCTGTACAGACGGACGCGCTTCTTTTTTGTCATTGGACCTGGAACATGTTGGTCATGTCCATGGTGATATCGGTGGTGTAGGGATTCAGGTAAGTGTTGATAATCTCCAGGGACTCCTCGGGGTAGTACTGCCAGCACCAGTTCCAGCCCTTATAGCTCACCTCGCCGTTGCCGGGGAAGATGGTGGTGGTGACATTGTTGTCGATATCCACGTAGATGCCCCGGGTGGCGAAGAAGGCCAGGTCACTGGCCGACATGTTGGTCTTTACGTTCTCCCCCACAATCTCGGCAAACTCCGTGATCTTGGGGATGCTGTTCCAGGAGATCAGCTTGCGGGCGATGGCCACCATCAGCTCCCGCTGGGTCTGCTCCCGGTTGGTACCGCTGCCGGCGTACACATCGTAGGTGTTTTCGGGATAGGTACCCGGTCCGTCGGAGTTCTTGCGGCAGCGGGCAATCTCCAGCACCTGCTGGCCGGTAAGGCCGTAGTGCATGCCCTTGTCGTAGTGGATGTGGAGGTTCTGGTCGTCAGCGTCGTAGTTCATGTCCACGGGGACATAGAAATCCACGCCGCCCACCGCGTCCACAATTTCCACAAATGCCTTCAGGTCCACCGTCACATAGAAGTCAATGGGGATGCCCAGCATATCGGCCACCACAGCCCGCAGCTCGTCAATGCCGCCGTAGGAATAGGCGCCGTTGATCTTGTAGTACCTGTGGCTGCCGTACTTGCCGTTGACCAGGGTGTCCCGGGGGATGGACACCAGCGCCACCTTCTGGTTGGGCACGTCATAGGAGGCCACCATGATGGTGTCCGAGTTACCGCTGACCTGATCGCTGGCGGCCAGGAGGAAGGTATAGAACTGGTCCTTCCGCTCCAGCGTCTGCTGACTGGGCGAGGCCGTGCTCTCGTCAACATCCGGCGTATCCGGGTTGTCGGTGGGGTTTTCCGACGCGCTAGCAGTGGGCGCCGGCGGCTGCTCCACCGTGGGTGCGGGGACAAGAATCTGGAACAGCGCGTAGGTGGTCACAATGATCGCGGAGAGCACCACGACTGTGGCGTAAAGGGTGCGCAGCGCCCTGCCCAGAGGTGAGCCCCTCCGTTTCTTCTTTTTCTTCCGTGCTCCCGCCATGGGATATCGTCACTCCCGTTTTCTTTTGCGTTATGTCAACAATCGATATTATATCGGATCAGACCGTCGGGAGCAAGGAAAAGTTGCGGTTCTTTACATTATTTTAAGTTCCTCTGTCACAGCTTGGCCAGCAGCGCCGCCGTCAGGGCGTTGACCGCCCCCAACAAATCCACCAACAGCTGATTCTGGCTCACCGACAGCTCCACCAGCTGCTCCAGCAGGCCTGCTCCTCTCCCCGGCCGCAGCAGCCGCCCGGTGTACGGGTGATCATGGTATTGGGATTGATGTATCGGTTCATGGGCATGTTCTCCAGGCGCTCCATGGTCCGCTCGCTCCGGGCGGAGGAGCGCCCGGAGCCCCGGCACTGGGCCCGGTACCTGCATTCTGCCATCTGCATTACCTCCATTTCTCTGCCCCCATTCTATGCGTCCTCCTCCCTTGCTGCGCCGAAAGGTGCTTGACTTTTCCCCAAAAACACGGTATTCTGAAAACTGTATCAAATGAGACAGTTTTTGGAGGTGGCGTCTATGGCGGAGCTGGACCGGTCCGAGCTGGCCCTGCTGGCCAGTACGCCGCTCTTCCAGGGACTGCCCGAAACCCTGGTGCTCCGGGCGGCCGCCGACCGGCGTTCCACCCTGGCGGAAGCTGCCCGTGGTGAGACCATCTACACCCCCCACGCCTTCTCCCACAGCCTGGGGGCGGTGCTCTCCGGCAAGGTTGAGGTGCGCAAGGGGGAGCTGATTGTCAGCGTGCTGGAGCCGGGAGACCTGTTCGGCGCGGCCGCCCTCTTCAACGACCGCACGGACTACGCCGCCCAGCTCACCGCCCGCACCTCCTGCCGCCTGCTGCTCCTGCCCCAGGAGCTGGTGGAGGAGCTGATGGCCGCCTCTCCCGCCTTGGCCCGGCAGTACATCCGCTACCTCTCCGGCCGTATCCGCTTTCTGGAGCAGAAGATCAACAGCCTGGTGGCCGGAACGGCGGAAGAGCGGCTCTCCTGCTTCCTCCGCGCCCAGGCCCAGGACGGTCTGGTACCCCTAGACTGCTCCCTCACCGGCCTGGCCGGACGGCTCAATGTGAGCCGTGCCTCCCTGTACCGTGCCCTGGATGCCCTGGAGGACCGGGGCGCCATCAAGCGGGAGGGGAAGGCCATCCGGGTGCTCAGACCGGAGCTGCTGGAACCAACACTGTGAACCATCCTATTTCAATCAGAAAGGACAGGAATCCCATGAAGAAGAAATGTCTCGCACTGACTCTGGCGCTGGCCCTTGTGCTGGCCCTGGCGGGCTGTGGACCCCAGAATCCCCAGACCTCCGGCTCTCCCTCCCCTTCCGTCTCCCCCTCGCCCAGTGAGAGCGTGGAGCCCACCTCCACTCCCTCCCCTGAGGTGACCCCCACTGAGCCCACCGGCGACCGGCCCCAGGTGTCCCTGGCCGTCCTCAGCGGCCCCACCGGCATGGGCGCGGCCAAGCTCCTCTCTGACAACGACGCCGGCACCACCGCCCTGGACTACGACGTGACCATCGCCGCCAGCCCCGACGAGATTACCGGCAAGATCATCAACGGCGACCTGACCATCGCCGCCATCTCCACCAATCTGGCCGCCACCCTCTACAACAAGGATGCCGGCATCCAGATGGTGGCCCTCAACACCCTGGGTGTGCTCTACATCCTGGAGAACGGCGAGAGCGTCCAGTCCATGGCCGACCTGGCTGGCAAGACCATCTACGCCCCCGCCAACACCAAGGGCTCCAACCCGGAGTACGTGCTCAACTACCTGCTGGAGCAGAATGGCCTCACGCCCGGCGAGGATGTGACCATCGAGTGGGCTCCCGCCGAGGAGATCACCACCGGCATGGCCGACGGCTCCATGAGCCTGTGCATGCTGCCCGTGCCCGCCGCCACCAGCGTGCTGATGCAGAACCAGTCCACCCGCCAGGCCCTGGACCTGACCGAGGAGTGGGACAAGGTGACCACCGACAACAGCGTGCTCACCATGGGCTGCCTGGTGGTCCAGGCTGACTGGGCTGAGGAGAACCCCGACCTGCTGAACACCTTCCTGGAGGAGTACGCCGCCTCCATCGACTACGTGACCAGCAACCCGGACGCCGCCGCTGAGCTTATCACCCAGTACGGCATCACCCCCAAGGCCGCTATTGCCAAAGCCGCCATCCCCCAGGCCAACATGGTGTGCATCACCGGCAAGGACATGATGGAGGGTATTCAGGGCTACTTCGACGTCCTCTGGCAGGCCGATCCCACCTCGATCGGAGGGTATATCCCCGATGATGCGTTCTATTACATCCCCTGACAATCAAAAAGCACCCGGCCGCTCCGTGGGCCGGGACATCCTGCGGGCTGTCATACCCCCTGCCTTCTGGCTGGGGGTGTGGCAGCTTGCCGCTATGTGGGTGGGCCGAAAGGCCATTGCCGCCGCCTGGGCGGCCGGAGACGGCGCTGCGCTGGTCAAGGCCGTCATTGAGGGCAAGGCGCTTCTTCTCCCCGGGCCTCTGCTGGTGCTGCGCACTCTGGCAGAGCTGGCGGTCACCCCCCTGCTGTGGCAGAGCGCGGCGCTGTCCCTGGTGCGGATCTTCTCCGGTTTCCTGGGGGGCGCTGTGCTGGGCGGCCTGCTGGCCGCTGCCTGTGCCGCCTTCCGTCCCGCCCGGCTGCTGCTGACCCCTGCTGTGGGCGTCATCCGGGCCACCCCGGTGGCCTCCTTCATCATCCTGCTTCTGCTGTGGGTGACCACAGGGCTGGTCCCCGCCGTGTGCGCCGGACTGATGGTGCTGCCGGTGGTGTGGGGCAACGTGTACAAGGGCATCGTCCAGACCGACCCGCTGCTGCTGGAGGGGGCAAAAACCTGGCGCTTCAGCCGGTGGAAAACCCTGCGGCTGGTGTATCTGCCCTCGGTGCTGCCCTACTTTGCCAGCGGCTGCTCCACCGCCCTGGGCCTGGCCTGGAAGGCGGGTGTGGCCGCTGAGGTGCTCTGCGTGCCCAAGCTGGCCATCGGCTCCCAGGTGTACTACTCCAAGCTCTACCTGGAGACCCCCTCCCTCTTCGCCTGGACCATTACGGTACTGGCCCTCAGCTTCCTGCTGGACAAAATGTTCGGAACTCTGTTCCGCCGTATGGAGAGGGGGCGAGGCGCATGAAGGAGCTGCGCATCACCGGCGCCACCGTCCGCTTTGGGGACAAGACGGTGCTGGACAATTTCTCCCTCACCCTGCCTCTGGAGGGCATCACCGCCCTGTCGGCTCCCTCTGGCTCCGGCAAGACCACCCTCATGCGGGTCATCGCCGGGCTCCAGTCCGGGGAGTCCGGTACCGTGGACGGCCCTGCGCCCCGGGACATCGCCGTTCTCTTCCAGGAGGACCGGCTCCTGCCCTGGCGCACCGTAGAGGAGCACATTACCGACGTGCTGCCGCCGAAGCGCCGGAATGAGGCGGCGCGCTGGCTGGACCTGGCCGAGCTGACGGGAGAGGAGAAGTCCTTCCCCTCTGCCCTGTCCGGCGGCATGTGCCGCCGCTTGGCCCTGGCCCGCACCCTGGCCCTGGGCGGGGCGCTCTATCTGCTGGACGAGCCCTTCAACGGGGTGGACCCGCCCCGGATTGGCCGGATGCTCTCCCGCATCCGGGAGCTGGGGGTACCCGTCCTGCTGGCCAGCCACGACCGGGAGGTGCTGGACCTGGCCGACCGGGTTATTGTGCTGGACGGCCCGCCCCTGCGGGTGGTTCCCTGATATGAAAAACGCCCCTGTCAGCGTCAGGCTGACAGGGGCGTTTCGTTTTCTTACCGGTGGTAGAGCTTGTTGGTCTCGTACTGGGGCTCGCAGGTCAGGTGCATGCCCAGCTTGCTGTAGGTCACGCTGTCCGCCGGAGAGAGGATGACGCTGGAGTGGGCGTCGCAGCCCCGGAGGGCAGAGAGCTGCTCCAGCGCGGCGGCGGCCAGGGGGTCGGCGGCGGCGGAGATGGCCAGGGCGATGAGAATCTCGTCACTGTGGAGCCGGGGGTTGGTGGAGCCCAGGTGCTTGACCTTGACGGTCTGGATGGGCATGATGGCCTCGGGGGAGATGAGGTGCTTCTCGTGCTCAATACCCGCCAGGCGCTTGAGGGCGTTAAGCAGGGTGGCGGAGGAGGCGCCCATCAGGCCGGTGGTCTTGCCGGTGACCACCTCGCCATCGGGCAGCTCGATGGCGGCGGCGGGGTTGCCGGTCTCCTCGGCCACCTGGAGGGCGGCGGCAATGACCGGACGGATGGCGGGGGTGATCTTGGCCTGCTGCATGATCAGCTCCAGCTTGTACACCGTATCGTCCCCGTTCTGGTTCTGCTTGCGGTCGCAGAGGGCGGCGTAGTACCGGCGGACAATCTCCTGCCGGGCGGCGTCCTGGACGGCCTCGTCGTCAAAGATGCAGTTGCCCGCCATATTCACGCCCATATCGGTGGGGGACTTGTAGGGGCACTCGCCGGTGATCTTCTCAAACATGGCGGACAGGACGGGGAAAATCTCCACGTCCCGGTTGTAGTTCACCGTGGTTTCTCCGTAGGCGGACAGGTGGAAGGGGTCGATCATGTTCACGTCGCCCAGGTCGGCGGTGGCGGCCTCGTAGGCCAGGTTCACCGGGTGCTGGAGGGGCAGGTTCCAGATGGGGAAGGTCTCGAACTTGGCGTAGCCCGCCTTGACGCCCCGCTTGTACTCGTGGTAGAGCTGGCTCAGACACACGGCCATCTTGCCGCTGCCGGGACCGGGGGCGGTGACCACCACCAGGGGACGGCTGGTCTCGATATAGTCGTTCTTGCCGTAGCCGTCGTCACTGACGATGAGGCCGATGTTGTGGGGGTAGCCGGCGATGGGATAGTGGAGGTAGACCTTGACGCCCAGGCTCTCCAGCCGGGTGCGGAAGGCGTCGGCAGCGGCCTGGCCGGCGTACTGGGTGACCACTACGCTGCCCACCATCAGGCCCTCGCCCCGGAAGGCGTCAATGAGGCGGAGCACGTCCACGTCATAGGTGATGCCCAGGTCGCCCCGGACCTTGTTCTTCTCGATGTCGCTGGCACAGATGGCGATGACAATCTCGGCGGAATCCCGCAGCTCCTTGAGCATGCGGATCTTGCTGTCGGGCGCAAAGCCGGGCAGCACCCGGGAGGCGTGGTAGTCGTCAAAGAGCTTGCCGCCAAACTCCAGGTACAGCTTGTTGCCGAACTGGCTGATCCGCTCCCGGATGTGGGCGGACTGCATTTCCAGGTACTTCTTGTTGTCAAATCCGATCTTCTTCATCGTCCCGGCCCGGCGCGCCGCTGCGCCGCGCCCTCCCATCCTCTCTGTTACATCTAAAATCAAATGTTTCATTCCGGTTGAGAACACATAACTGGATTAGTATATCACATCTCCATCCAAAGAACAACGCAGCTTCCCGCCCCGCGTCTCAATTTGTCAGAACGCCCAATGAAACCGCCGGATTTTGTATGTCTTTTCGGATGCCGCCCTCTAGTCCAAATGAAACCAAAACAGGAGCGCTGAACCTTGATTCAGCGCTCCTGTTTTTTCTTACTTCGCCTCCGCGATGACCACCCGGATACGGCCGCCCTGGTCCTGGGCCTTGTCGTACCAGCCCGTCAGGTCATAGCCGCCGCCGGATACCCGGCTCAGTTCAGAGAGGTAGTAGTTCTTGTCCCGGTACTCATAGACCTCCACGCTGTCGGAGATGGTCCAGGTCTGGGTGCCCGCCATGGCGGTCTTGCCGTCCACCGCCGTCAGCGCGGTGCCGGTCAGATTGTAGATCCGCTCCACCTCTTTGCCGTCCATCCGCACCTGGCAGGGCCCCTTCTCCAGATTCCAGATGGATTTCTGGCTGGTGTACACGCCGGGCACACCGGCGATGTCGTAGACATAGCTGCTCATGAGCACCATCCCCATGGCCTGCTCGGTCACGTCGGTGAGGACGCCGTACTGGTGGAGGTCTCCGGTGACGTCGTTGAGAATCAGCCGGTCGATCTCCCCCTGGGCGTTGGTGGAGTACCAGCGCACCATGCCGCTGGTCAGGTTCACACCGGCCAGGCGGCTGGGATAGACCCGGAGGGTCTGAGTATCCCCGTAGGTGTCCAGAATTTCCACGTTGGACGCCAGGGAGTAGCTGCCAATGGCGGTCCCGCCGGCGCTCACCTTGCCGGTGAGGGAGGCGGAGGCGAGCTTGCTGACCTGGGTGCCGCCGGTGACCTGGACCAGGTCGCCGGGGTCAAAGGTCTTGTCCGCGTTGTCGCAGCGGTAGCTGTAGGTGCCGCCGTCAGTGGCGGTGAGGGTGATGGTGTCGGCGGTGTAGCTGTGGCCGTTCTCATCCTGATAGGAGGCGGTGCCGATGGCGGTCACCACGCCGTAAACGGTAGTGCTGCTCCCGCCGGAGGTACGGACGGCGGCCACGCCGCCGGAGCGGCCCAGCAGCAGGGTGACGCTGTCGCCCACCCGGAAGGAACCCAGGTCGGACAGGTCGTAGGCCGCCGCAGCGGTCTCAATGGCGTAGGTCTTTCCGCCCACTGTCACGGATGTGGGGTTGGCCGTGGTGTTGATCTGCTGGATGGTGCCGGTGGCCTTGTTTGACCAGGCCCAGAGGGTGTGCATGGGCTTGGAATAGTACACCACATCCAGAGTCTGAATGTCAGCGAGCTGGGCCGCCTTGCCGTCCCGGTATACCGTGGCGGTGGTCAGGGAGAAGGGCACAGAGGCCTGCCAGTCCCCCTCCGCCACCAGGGGACCCTCCATGGCCGAATTGACCAGGGCCACCCGGTCAATCTCGCCGGAGGCAGTCAGGCTGTGCCCCAGGGTGGTCAGATAGATCTGCCCGCTCTTGGTGGGCGCGGTGAGCAGATTGTAAAACAGCCACAGGGCGTCCTGCCGGGTCATGGGGTCGTTCTTCCCGGCGGTAATCCCCCGGTCCAGATTCAGGGCCTGGTACTTGGCCATCTGGCCCGAGCCCCAGGCGCCGGAGAAGTCCCCGTTGGTATACCCCAGCAGGGAGAGCACCATGGACACCCCCTCCACCAGCTGGATCTGGCTGTCGGGGCGGAAGGTGCCGTCCAGGTAGCCCCGGACCATGCCCTTCTCCTGGGCCACCTGGATGTAGGGAGCCGCCCAGTTGGTTCTGGGCACGTCGGGATAGGGGGAGATGCTGGCGGCGGGGCCTACGCTGTCGGCGTAGGCCGACGCGGCCACGGTCAGCTTGGTGAACTCCGCCCGGGTGACGGGCCGGTCCAGGTGGAGGTCGCCGTTTTCATCGCCGGTCATGATGTCCAGGGCGGAGAGCACCTGGGCGGCCTCGTCCACCGTAACCTGGGCCTGGGCGGCAAGGGCGGGCGCGGCCAGCCCCAGCACAAGGGCGGCGGCCAGCAGCGCGGAAACAATCCGTTTCTTCATCTTGTATGCTCCTTTACTCGTAGCGCAGGGCGTCAATGGGGTTGAGCTTGGCGGCCTTGTTGGCGGGCAGATATCCGAAGAGCACACCCACCGCCAGGGACACGCCCGCCGAGATAGCAATGGCGGACAGAGACGCCTTGGCGGTGATGCCCACAAGGTTGCCCGCCACCGTGGCCAGCGACACGCCCAGCACAATGCCGATGACGCCGCCCAGCACGGAGGTGGTACCCGCCTCAATGATAAACTGCCGCCGGATATCCTTGCCCTTTGCGCCCAGGGATTTGCGGATGCCGATCTCCCGGGTGCGCTCGGTGACCGACACCAGCATGATGTTCATAATACCGATGCCGCCCACCAGCAGGGAGATGGCGGCGATGGCCACCAGGACGGTCATAACCGTGCCCTGGATGTTGCCCATCATGTCCATCATCTCGCTCATGGAGATGACCAGATAGTAGTCGTCGCCGCCGTAGAACTGCTCCAGCTTGCTCTCAATCACCGCCTTGGCACGGGCGTTGGTGTCCTCGCTGGTGGCGGTGAACAGGTACTGGCTGATGACTGCGTTGCCGTTGAGCCGGGTGGCGTTGGTGTAGGGGATGTAGACCGAGTTGTCGCCGCCGTAGGAGGTGTTGTCCGCCTGCTCGGCCAGCACACCCACAATGGTGTACTCGTTGCCGTTGATGCTCAAGGTCTCCCCCAGGCCGGCGCCGTTGAAGGTCTCCTCATTGACATAGGAGCCGATGACGCACACATTCTGCATCCGGGCGGTGTCGATGTACTGGATGAACCGGCCCTGGCTCAGCTCCATGCTCTTGACGGTGATGTACTCCTCCCCCACGCCGGTGAGGGTGGTGCTCAGGGTCTCGGAGCCCTGCTTCACAGTGGCCATGGAGCTGACGCTGGGGCTCATAGCGGCGATACAGTCCCGATTCTCGTCCTCTAGGGCGTACATTTCATCCTCCGTGATGTTCTGGGAAGAGCCCCGGCCCATGATCTGGACCTGGAGCAGGTTGGTGCCCATCTTCTCAAACTCGGAGTTGATCATGTCGTTCATGCCGTCGCCCAGGGAGATGATGATGATGACGGCGGCCACGCCGATGATGATGCCCAGCATGGTGAGCAATGCACGCATCTTGCTGGTGGCCAGGCTCTTGAGGGCCAGGCGGAAGGACTGGGAAAAGCTCATGTCCCCGCCCCCTCTCCGAAGCCAACTGGCTCCTCATCGCCGCTCTCGGTGGGCTGGACCACGGCTCTGGGGTCGTGGGCGTCCCCGTCGTAGATGATGCGCCCGTCCTGCAGGCGGATAATCCGCTGGGCCCGGACGGCGATGGAGTTGTCGTGGGTGATGAGGACGATGGTGTGCCCCGCCGCGTTGAGCTTCTGGAGGAAGGAGAGCACCTCACGGCCCGTCCGGGAGTCCAGGGCGCCGGTGGGCTCGTCAGCCAGGATGACCCCCGGGTTACCCGCCAGAGCCCGGGCGATGGACACCCGCTGCTGCTGGCCGCCCGAGAGCTGGTTGGGCCGGTTTTTGTACTTATCGCTCAGGCCCACCATTTCCAGCGCCTGGAGGGCGGCGGCCCGGCGCTCGGAGGCGGACATACCGCCGTAGAGCAGAGGCAGCTCCACGTTCTCCAGCACGTTGAGGGTGGGGATCAGGTTATACTGCTGGAAGATAAAGCCCAGCATCTTGTTGCGGATGACGGCCTGCTGGTCGTCGTCCATGGTGGACACGTCCACCCCCGCCAGCTCATAGGTGCCGCTGGTGGGCACGTCCAGACAGCCGATGATATTCATGGCTGTGGATTTGCCCGAGCCGGACTGGCCCACGATGGCCACAAACTCCCCCTCGTTGATCTCAAAGGACACCCCGTCCAGGGCGTGGACCGCCGTGTCGCCCATCTGGTAGATCTTATAGACGTCGGTAAATTTAATCATGGCTCGGTCACCACCACAGTGGCAGCCCCGCCGCCGGACTGGGCCATGCTGCCCATCATCTGTTCAATCAGGCTGGTCTGACTCATCTGGTAGACCACCGTGTCCCCCTCGCTCAGGCCGGAGAGAATCTCGATGTACTCCTCGTCGTTGCGGCCCAGCTCCACCGGTGTCTCCACCAGACGGGAGTAGTCCGGGTTGCCGTCCTTATCATAGGCGTCAGCGGGCAGCACCTGCACCACGTTGCCCCGGCCCACCATCTCCACCGGCACGGAGAGCACATGCTCGGCGTGCTCCACCAGAATCTCGGCGGACACGTTCATGCCGGGCAGCAGCTCGCCGGGGTCGTCAATCTCCACGGTGACCGGGTAGGTGGTGACGCCGTTCATGGTGGTGCCGTTGATGTTGAGCTTGCTCACGTGGCCGGTAAACTCCTGGCCCTCCAGGGCGTCGGCGGTGATGCGCACCTCCTGGCCCACCTCAATCTGGCCGATGTACAGCTCGTCGATGTTCATGGTGAAGCTGAGGCTGGACATGTCATAGATGACCGCCAGGTAGCCCGTCGCGGCAGCGGCGGAAGAGGTATCCAGGTTGTCCCCCGCCTTGTAGTTCTTCTCAATCACAGTACCCGAGATGGGGGAGGTGATGGTGTAGTTCTCCAGCTGGTCCCTGGTACTCTGGAGGCTCAGCTCGGCGGAGCGGAGGCTGAGCTCCGCGTTTTTGATCTGACTGTCCATATCGGTGGCCTCAAAGGCGCCGATGATCTGGTCCTTGGTCACCCGGTCCCCCTCAGAGACGGTGAGGGACTCCAGCTTGCCGCTGGTCTTGGCGGTGACGGTGGACTGTGCGGCGTATGTAAAGGTACCGGTGCCTGCGCAGTCCGCTCCGCCCACCGACGCAGTGCCCGTGTTCTGGTCGGAGAGGGCTCCGGGGTTGGACACAATGATGGTGATCTCCCGGACCAGGGTGCCCCCTGTGCCCGCCTGGTCCACAGGCGAGATGGAGTCCACCGTGCCCTGGAGGGTCTCGGCTGTGCCGTCCACATACACCGTGGCGCTCTCACCCACGTAGAAGGCCGCCGCGTCGGCGGAGTGGAAGGGGATGGTCAGCTTCATGGTGTCCCGGTCAATGATATCCGCGATGGGAGAGCCGGCGGTTACGTTGTCCCCGGCCTCGTAGTACAGCTTCTGAATCACGCCGGTGTCGCTGGCCTTCACGTCGGTGTTCTCAGCGGCATCCTCCTTGCTGTCCAGGGCGTTCTGGTAGCTCAGCCGTGCCTGTTCCACCGTGATTTCCGCCCGCTCGATGGAGTTCTGCACGTCGGAGGCATCAATCTGATAGAGCACGTCCCCCTTCTCCACCTGATCGCCCTCCTCAAAGGGGGCGTCCAGAATCTCGCCCTTCACCAGGGCGGTAACCTGGTAGGAGTCGGCGGGCTCCACTGTGCCGGTGCCAGACACTGAGACCGTCAGGTCCCGGTACTCCGCTGTGGCCGTCTGGTAGAGCATGTTCCCTATCTGCTCCGACGCACTCATAATGGGCCGGACCAGGAACCAGAACGCCAGCGCCGCCAGGATGACCAGCACAATCAGTACCTTCACCCATCTGCGCTTTTTCTTTGGCTTTGGAATCTTGAACTCCGGCCGCTTGGGCGCGGTCGGTGTCTGGGACGCCGCTTCCTTGATTTCTGTACTTTCCATGCTGATTCTCCTTTTATTCGTGCTGGGTTTCGGGCTGCTTTCGCTCCATGCCCCGCCTGAGAATATCCAGTGTGCGCAGATAGGCGCCGCGCACCTCCGCCGGGTCCTCCGCCTGAATCCCCCGGAGCACCGCCTGCCCGGTCACCCCCATGAGGATGTGGAACATGTTCCCCAGGTCGTCGGCACTGCGCAGGTCCAGGAGACGTGGGTCCACCCACTCCACCAGCCGCCCAGGCATGGGCAGGCAGCCCTCTATTCCCAGCAGAGACGAGAGCTGGGCGCCGCTGTTGTTGCGGACCACGCCCATGATGTGCTGGTAGCGCTCCTTCTTCTCCGGGTCCCGGTACTCCGCCTGAATCCGGTCAAACAGGTCCAGAAAGGCGGCAAAAATATCCCCGCGCCGCCGCTCCAGCAGTTCTTCCAGCAGAGCAGTGAGCTGACGGCTCCACTCCCCCATCAGGTAGAGGAACAGCTCCTCCTTGTCCCGGAAGTACATGTAAAAGCTGCCTCTGGGGATGTCCGCCGCCTGTATCATCTTGTTGATGGAGGCCTCCGCATAGGGCACCCTGGCAAATTCTGCCCGGGCGGCGGCGAGCAGCTTCTCCCGCTTCTCCGACGGCAGGTTGAAAAACGTCGTGCTTGGCATCTCATCCCTCCATATGTGACAATCTGTCAGCAATGATAGCTGACAAGTTGTCATATGTCAATTCGAGCCTGGGAAAATTTCAAGTTTGTTTACAATCCTCCCGCAGGCGCTCTCATCATACAGCGGCGGGATTTGTGCTCTTTCAAGATCAGATTAAAATTTCCTTAATTCTCCTCTGCCATCTTACCACTTCTATTTTACTTTTTTTGTATTTTCATGTATATCCTTCCTCACTCCTGTCCACAATAGGACGCGAAGGGAGCCCCGGCCCCCTCAAATCTTAGGATAGGAGCGTCACAATGAAAAAACCATGGACCGACCGCTTTGGCGACTTCATGGCGGGGAAGGGCTTTTACATAGTCCTGTTCCTCTGCGTCGCCGCAATTGGAATTTCGGGCTATTATCTCTTCTCCACTCTGGGCGGCAACGACCCCGCCGCCACGGTGGGCGGTACCGCTCAGGTCACCGTCACCCCCAGTCCCAGCGTCTCCCCCTCCCCCAAGGTGGACGCGGTGAAGCCGACCATTCCGGCCACCCCCTCGCCTACGCCCACGCCGACACCCACTCCCACCCCCAGCGCCAGCACCGCCCCCTCCGCCACGCCCAAGCCCTCTGAGGTGGTCACCTCTTCCGTGTACACCTGGCCGGTCAAGGGCTCGGTACTCAGCGCCTTCTCCCCCGACCAGCAGGTTTACAGTCCCACCATGGACGACTGGCGGACCCATGAGGGCGTGGACATTGCCGCCGACCTGGGCACCCAGGTGAAGGCCGCCGCCGGCGGTACCGTCACCGCCATTGAGCAGGACTATTTCATGGGCACAACCGTCACCATTGACCACGGAAACGGCATGGTGAGCGTATACTCCAACCTGGCCGAGCTGCCCACCGTGGAGGTGGGCGACGTGGTCACCACCGGTGATATCATCGGCTCTGTGGGCAGCACCGCCAAGGCAGAGAGCCTCACCGCCTCCCACCTGCATCTGGAGATGATGAAAGACGGGGCCTATGTGGACCCGCTGGAGTATCTGCCGGACGTGAAGTAAGCAAAAAACCGGGAAGAACACAGTCTGAGCTGTGTTCTTCCCGGTTTTCGTTATGTTTTTCCAGAAATTCAGGCCTTTACGGTCTTTTTCTTCCGCAGCAGCAGGGCCGCGCCCGCTACCACGATGACGGCCACAGCCACGTCGCCGGCAATGAGGGCCTTCTGCCAGCCGGCCAGGGCATAGTGGATGGTCACGCCAGAGGTGATGCCCTGCATGGCGTTGCTGTTGACCACCATGTAGAGCACGTTGTGGGCCGCATTGCGCATAGCGGCCACGCCGGTGGCGGAGGTGGAGTCGCTGAGGGAGCCGTCGGCAAAGGTGTTGAGCATCAGGTCGTTGCCGGCCCGCACGCCCTCATCGGGGTCCATGTAGGGGTTGCCGCCGTAGTAGTCGGAGATGACGGCGCCGTCAAAGCCCCACTCGTTGCGGAGCACCTGGGTCATCATGGCGTAGTTGCCGCCCGCCCACTGGGTGCCGATGCAGTTGTAGGCGCTCATGATGGCAGTGGTGGCCTTGATCTCCCGGGTGGTCATCTGGCCGTCCTCGCCGGTGTAGCTGATGGTGGCGGTGGCCTCCTTGACGCACAGCTCGAAGGGCTTCATGTAGATCTCACGGATGGCCTGCTCGTTGGCAAAGGTGGCCATGCCGTTGCGGCCGTCCTCCTTATCGTTGAGGGCGAAGTGCTTCAGGTAGCAGTACACGCCCTTCTCCATGGCGCCGGACACCTCACGGGCAGCCATCTTGCCGGACAGGTAGCCGTCCTCGGAGTAGTACTCGTAGTTGCGGCCGGCAAAGGCGGAGCGGTGGGTGTTCATGGCGGGGGCGTACCAGCCGTTGAAGCCGTTGTACAGGCCCTGCTCGCCCACCATCTTGCCCATCTCATAGGCCAGCTCCTCGCTCCAGGTAGCAGCCAGCACCTCCTGAGCGGGGAAGCCCAGGCACACGGCGTCGCCGCCGGCGGCGCTCACCCAGGTGGACCAGCCCATGGGGCCGTCATAGTCCAGAGTAGCGGGCTTGCCGATGGAGAGCATCTCGGCGGTGTTGTAGCCGGCGTTGGCCAGCATGTTGGCCACCTCGCTCATGTTCAGCTGGTCCAGCAGCAGGTCCCAGCCGGGGTCGTCATAGTCCTTGCCCCGCAGGTCGATGAGGGTCAGGCCGTTGGAGGCGCCGGCGGTGGGCATCTCGTCGGTGTAGACAATGCTGCCCTCCACATTGCCCAGGGTGGGATCGGTCTTCTCGTCAAACACGGTCTCCAGGTCGGTCTTGATGGCCTCCTCGGCCTCCATGTCGGCGGCGGTGGGGGTGGTGGGGAAGGTGCCGGCGAAGTCGGCACGGGTCATGTTCAGGGGCGCGCCCTCCTGGGGCTCGTCGGTGAACACGTCGGACACCTGGTCAAACTGATTGACGGCGGCCACCATGTCGGAGGGACGCTTGTTGTCCTCGTTGTAAACCACCTTCTCCAGACGCTGGGTGAAGATGCGGCTGCCGTCACCCTGGGTCAGCTCGGCCCAGCTGTGGGCGTTGTCGCTGAGGTAGAAGGTGTAGTCGCCCTCGTCCAGCACGTAGCAGCCCTCGCCCTTGTAGTCATAGGAGGCCAGAGCCTCGGCGGGCACGGTGAGGGTCAGGGTCTGGGAGGCGCCGGGCTCCAGCTCCTCGGTTTTGCCGAAGGCCACCAGCACCACTTTGGACTTCTCCACGCCGCCGTAGGTGTAGGGGGCCTCGGCGTAGATCTGCACCACCTGACGGCCGGAGTAGGTGTCGCTGGTGTTGGTCACCTTCACGTTAAAGGTAAAGGTGTCGTCAGCGTAGGTGGGAGCGCCGTCGTACTCCATGGTGAAGTCGGCGTAGGACAGACCATAGCCGAAGGGGTACTGGACGGCGGTGTCGTAGTCAAAGCCGGGGTAGTTGCCCGCCAGAGCCTCGGCGGCGGCGGTCTCGTAGTAGCGGTAGCCCACGTAGATGCCCTCCTCATACTCGATGAAGGAGCCGGACTCATAGCCGCCGATGGAGCCGTCCACGTTGGTGTAGTAGAGCTCCTGGAAGTTCTGGAAAGAGGGTTCCTTGGTCAGGTCGTACACATAGGTGTCCACCGTCCGGCCGGAGGGGGTCACCTCGCCGGTGAGCACGTCGGCCAGGGCACGGGCGCCCTGGTCGCCGATGCAGCCCACCCACAGGGCGGCGTCAATGCCGTAGGCCTCGTCCTCCAGGAAGCTCAGCTCCATGGCGTTGGCGGTGTTGCACACCACGATGATCTTGCTGAACACACCCGCGTCCTTCTGCTCCTTGACGTAGGCGAGCATCTCCTCCTCGATGCTGCTCAGCTCCAGGTAGGTCTTGTCCTTGTCCTCCTCACGGGGGGCGTAGTCGCTCATGTCAGTGGGCAGGTCGCAGCCCTCGCCGCCAACCCGGCCGATGAACACGATGGCCGCGCCGTTATAGGAGGTGAAGGAGTCCTTCAGGCTGTCGGGGTAGTCCTGGACGGGCACCTCGGCGATGATGTCGTTGATGAACATGGCCGAGCCCATGGAAGAGATGAAGCCGCGGCCGGTGTACTCCACAGGCATGTCACCCATGCCGGTGGGCATGGTCACCTTATTGACCGTGGTGGAGATGGCGTGGTTGGCGTAGAAGTCGTAGAGGTCAGGGTTGACGGAGAAGCCGTCCTCCTCCAGGGCGGTCTTGTAGTCCACCGGGCTACTCTCAGTGGCCGCGCTGCCCGCACCGGTGTAGATGGGGTCCACGCTGGTGCGGCCGAACAGGGACACCGCCCGCTCGCCGTCAGAGAGGGGCAGGGCGCTGTTGTCGTTCTTCAGCAGCACAATGCCCTCGCCCTCAATGCGCTGGGCCAGCTCCTCGCTGGCGGAGAGCAGCTCTTCGGCGCTGGCATAGTCGGACGTGTAGTAGTTGCCATCAATGCCGGCACTGCTCTCGTTCTCCTCGATGATGGCGTCACCCTTGCCGAAGTACATGTTCATGACCGTGTACAGCGGGCCGGTGAGGACCACGTTGACCACAACGGCCAGCACCAGCAGGATGACCAGCAGTACCGCGCCGACGGTTCTGCCTTTCTTTTTCTGTTCCATTTCCGTTCCTCCTTCATGTCTGCGGGAGCTACCCGGGCACGGGCACGCTTCCTTTCGTCCCCTACTCTAGCACGCTTTTTCCCCATTTTTGAAAATCGGTACGAAAGGCGCAAATAGGGTACGAAATGCAGCAAGGGGCCGTTGACAGCGCCGCCTTGTCCTGTGCTATACTGGAGGAAAAGGAGGGGATTTTATGTATCAGGCCGCCATTGTGGAGGATGACGCCGTTATCCGGGATTATTTTCGGACCACCCTGGCCGCTGCCTTCCAGGCGCGGAACGTGTCGGTGGGGTTCGACCTCTTCCCCTCCGGAGACCGGTTTCTGGCCATGTACCAGTCCCACTACCACTACGATATGATTTTTCTGGACATCGAGATGCCCGGTCTGGACGGCATCGAGGTCTGCCGCCGCATCCGCGCCCAGTCCCCCGACGCCCTGGTGGTCTTTCTCTCCCAGAAGGACGAGCTGGTCTTTCAGACCTTTGAGGTCCAGCCCTTCCGCTTTGTCCGTAAAAGCCAGTACGACAGGCAGCTGGACGCCCTGGCCGACGCCCTGCTCACCCGCCTGCGGCAGTCGGAGCGGCACATGCTCCAGATCCGGGAACCCCTGTCCGGGGATATCTACTCCTTTGACGTCCACAAGCTGCTGTATGTGGAGGCCCAGCGGAAGGACTGCCGCATGGTCACCGCCGAGGGGGAGACCGTCCTGCGCTGCAAGCTGATGGACCTGGAGGAGCAGCTGGCCCCCTGGCCCTTTCTCAAGCCCCACCGCAGCTTTCTGGTCAACTGCGAGGCCATCCGGTACATCGGCAAGAGCAGCCTGCGGCTGAGCAGCGGGGCGGAAATTCCCATCAGCCGGGGCAAGCTGGAGGAGGTCAAGCAGCAGTTCCTCCGGTACAGCACCACCTGAGGGAGGGACGCCGCCTTGTTTATGACCTTCTATCACTTCTACCGGCTGGTGGCTCTGGACGGCATCGTCAATTTCGCTCTGCTCTCCTATACCATCTACATGCTCTGTGGCGCCAGGCGTCGCTGGCTCAGGGGCTGGCTCTATGTACTGCTGTCCACCGCCGCCTATTTCGCCATGATGAGTCTCCCCTCACTGCCTGTCTACGCCCCGCCGTCCACCACCCCCTATGTACAGCCCTACTGGTACTATTTTCTGTGCAATCTCCTGGTGAACCTGGTGCTGGCCCACTTTCTGCTGGACAAGGCCTTTCTATTCAAGCTCATCTACATCGTGTTCTACGTCTCCTTTGTCCAGCTCTACAAAATGGTGTGTGAGCCCCTCTATGAGCGGGAGTTTCTTATCCCGGAACGGCTCTACGCCACACTGGACATATGCAGCGAGCTGATTTTGTGTGTGCTGCTGGTGCTGCTCATTCTGCTCTTCCGTAAATTCCCCCTGGACACCTCCCTCCGATTCGCACCCAGCCAGCTCTTTATCGCCCTCTACTTCCCGGTGAGCCTGCTGATGGCCTATGTTCTGGTCACCAACAGCCCCACTCTGCTCAATTACTCCCTCCAGATTATCTCGGCGGTGGTCATCACCAACCTGCCGGTAATCTACTACTTTCTCTCTCTCATCATCCGGTCCTACGAGGACCTGCGCAGCCTGGACCAGGCTCTCACCCAGACCCAGGCCCAGCTGACCCGGTTCCGCTTCTCCCTCACCCTCCAGGAGCAGCTGAAGAAGGAGCGGCATGAGCTGAAGAACAACTACTATTATATTCAGGCCCTGCTCAAGCAGGAGAAGTACGACCAGCTGAACGCTTATCTGGAAAAGGTCACGGGAGAGGACCTGGCGGCCCTGAACCAGATTGAGACAGGTAATGCCCTCATGGACTACCTGCTCAACCGGAAGCTGGGAGAGGCCCGGCAGCATCACATCCGCACCTGCACCGAGGTGGTGGTGCCCACCAGCCTGACCGTCAGTGAGGACGCCTTCTGCACCATCCTGCTCAACCTGCTGGACAATGCCATCGAGGCCAGCCGGAAGGAGGAGGACCCCCTGCTCCAGATCACCATCAAGTGCGTGCAGGAGTATCTGGTGTGCGTGGTCCGAAACAAGGTCAGTCGGGACGTGCTGGCGGAAAACCCCGACCTGCGCACCACCAAGGCCGACAAAAATGCCCACGGCTTCGGGACGAAAATCGTCTCCCAGGCGGTGGAACGGTGCGACGGTATCCTAAATTACAGCATGGAGGATGGCTTCTTCACCGTGAAGGTCATGCTGCCTCTGACCCACCACAGGGACGGCTGACAGCATCAAAAGGCCCTGTACCTCTTCAAGGTACAGGGCCTTTTTTGCACGATTCAGGACTCCATATGCCGTCCCAGAAAGCCGGCGATGGTCTGGGCCAGCTTGTAGTCGGTCTCGCCGGTGGTCATATCCGGGTCTGTGGAGACAAACAGCACACAGCCCAGCACATCCCCCTCGGACAGAATAGGCGCGGCGGTGGAGATAAAGTATTTCTCGTTCTCCTCACTGACCAGAAGTGGGGTCTCCCCCTGACGGTACTGGTAGATCTGACGTGCCTCCATCAGCTGCTCCAGATCCTGGGAGATGCGCTTCTCCGCCAGCTCCCGGTGGGCAGTGCCCGCTACGGCGATGCAGCTGTCCCGGTCGGTAATGACTGCGATTTCGCCGGTGGTCTTATTCAGTGTCTCACACATCTGGCCGGCAAAGTCGCCCAGCCCGCCCATCAGGGAGTATTTCTTGAAGATGACCCCGCCGTCTTTATCGGTGTAAATCTCCAGGGGGTCGCCCTCGCGGATTCGCATGGTCCGGCGGATTTCCTTGGGAATCACGACCCGGCCCAAGTCGTCCCATTATGTCAAGAGAGGGACAAAAAAATTAACGATTTTTTCAAAAAGCCCGGTGCTGCTTGGTTTTTGAGCTTCTTGAAACGCTAACTCCTGCCACTATTTGTCTCGACAGATTATGTTA
>NZ_JBMNPX010000026.1:0-29333 GCF_050943825.1 Pseudoflavonifractor sp. | reverse complement strand
ATTCGTCTCGGAGCGGTTCAAGAATGCCTGCCAGCATCTGTTCTGCTCCCATTTCCAATCGGAGCTTTGCATCAATCACAGAAAGCGAAATGCTCGAAGGAATGAAATCCACACCATCGTGAGAAAGAACATAGCTTTTCGGTTCGGGCAGCTCTTTTTCATCCATCATCAGCATCATCAAATCGGCAATGTTGGTCTCAATCTCATTAGGAGCTTCTACCCCGAAGCAGGTTGTCAAATTTGCCTGACTATCAAAGTCAACGGTCAGGACTTTCAATCCCATATTATGTAGGGAATACGCAAGGTTCAGCGTAGTAGTAGTTTTTCCCACGCCGCCTTTCTGGTTTGCAATAGCAATAATCTGTGCCATTAGTTCCTCCTTAGAATTATCGAAACAATGCAGCTTAGACCTTTGAGTATTTGCCAGATTAGCACGAGCCCTCCAATCATGCCACCAACCAGCACATTCAAAAACACTATGCCAATCGTTCCAGCAAGATCATAATGGGTAGGCACCAACCAAAGGCACATCTTTCCGATACCAAAGGGGAACCCAATCAAGATCCAAGCCAAAAAGTAATTACATGTCTCGCCATCCATATATATGGCGCGAAACAAAGTTGCCATCAGAGCTGCAACTGTCAGCGGCAGTACCAGCTGCCTGAAAATCATCTCTACTTTATTCATAGTCACCCGAAGCGCCATAACCGGCAACTCACAGACATAGATGAAACATGAGCTGCCAAGCATTTTTTGCCTGTTACAGCGCTTTTATGGTATCCTCTCCCTTCCTGTGATATAATAATCACGATTTATTCTCAGAACATAAAAAAATAGGGGCTAAACCAGCACATCCACCTTGATTTCGTGGTGTTTCTGACTTGTCCCTATTATAACTCTATCATCACTGCGGAACTCCAGCGCCGGAGAGGCCATGGCGTTTGCAAAGCCGGTGATGGGTACCAGAGTGCCCGCCCCGGCGTGCTTGGCCAGCTTGTCGAACCAGCCCAGGCCGGTGAAGAGCACAGCCAGGAAAATCAGCGTCACCGGTACGGCAATGGACGCGCTTGTCTCACTCAGGCCCATGGAGCGGTATAGATTGAGCAGGCCCTGCCCCAGGGTGCAGATCAGCCCACCGGTAACAAAGGCCCAGGCCAGATTCTTGGGTGTGGGAGACGGCGCCGCCTTTTTCTCCACATATTTTCCGTATTCCTTGTTGGTCATATCCATCCGTCTGCGCCTCCTTTTTCCACACTAGTCTGCCTCGCTGGGGAAAAAATATTCCTTGACGTCCGGTCTGTTCCGTGCTATCCTCTGGTTTATAATTTACTAAATTACTAATTTACTAAATAATCAGGAGGCCATCATGCGGATTCCAACCTCATTGAAGCACAAGCCCGTCATCGTGGCGGAGGACTACGACCACATCGACGGCCGCTCCGCCTACCAGACCGACGCCAAGGGGCTGTCCCTGGGTCTGGCCCAGTGGAACGACCGGGGCCGGGTGGATATCTCGGCCAAGGTGTGGCGGTACACAGGGGAAAAGTGGTCCCGCCAGTCAGAGGAGCTGCCCCTCCACCGGGTGCTGGACCTGGCCATTCTCACCTGCCGTGCTCAGCTCTATCTCCGGGAGGAGAGCTACAAGTACCCCGACTTTTATAACCCCGACCAGCCGGAGATTGACCGGGTGGGTCTTCAGGGGGACGCCATGACGGTGTCAGTGTGCACGGAGAACGACCACATTCAGGAGGATATCCGCCTCTTTCAGGACGCGCTGGCCAGAGACGGTGAGCTGCTGGGCGAGCGGATGAAGGTGCTGGCCCGTATTTTAGGGGAGCTGGGGTATCATGGCTAAGACGGAACATCAAAAAGAGCTGCTGTCCGCCTGGCGGGAGCGGACCGTGGTGGGCGGCGTGTGCGCTATCCGCTGCACGGAGACCAACCGGGTGCTGCTCAGCGCCGTGGCCGATCCGGCAGGCCTGCGAAACCGCTTTCAGTTCTCAGCCGCCACCGGTTCCTGCACCTTTCTCCCGCTGTCCGCTGACTGGAACAAATACGGCGCCGCTTCCTTCACCTTCACCGTGCTGGAGGAGCTGGAAAAGAGTGCGGACCAAACGGACGCCCAGTTCAAGGCCGACCTGGAAGCCCTGGCCGCCCTGTGGAGGGAGCGGCTGGCGGCGGAAGGCGCGGAATTTTACACCAAATAAGAAAACCACCAGCTGCCGGGCTCTTGCCCGGCAGCTGGTGGTTTTGATTTTTTATTCTTTCCCGCAGCAGCTGCAGGCCTCTCCGGGCAGGGAGTCGTCCTCCCGCACCCAGTCCTCCACGTGGACCACAGAGTAGTCCGTCTTGGTGTTGCGGATGACCACTCGCTGGATGCCGGCGTTGATGATAAGCCGGCGGCACATGGCGCAGGAGGTGGACCCGGCGATGAGCTCACCGGTGGCGGGGTTCTTGCAGGCCATATAGAGGGTGGCGCCCAGGGTCTCACTGCGGGCGGCGGAGATGATGGCGTTGGCCTCGGCGTGGACGCTGCGGCACAGCTCATACCGCTCACCGGAGGGGATGTTAAGGGCCTCCCGGGTGCAGTAGTTCAGATCCACGCAGTTGCGGCGGCCCCGTGGGGCGCCGTTGTAGCCGGTGGCAATGATCTCGTCGTTGCGGACAATGATGGCGCCGTAGCACCGGCGCAGGCAGGTGGCCCGCTCGGCCACCGTCTCGGCGATGTCCAGATAGTAGTTCTCCTTGTCGATTCGCTTCACGTGGCACCTCCTGTTTTTGTCCAGTATAACCGCTTTCCCCTGTGCTTTCAAGGGATTATTCACATATTGTTTACGTCTGGTGCCTTGACGGAAAACCTTCAAAACGGTATCATTACTGTTATAAAAGTACTGTGGAAGCCGATGTGCCCGAGTTTTATGTTCCGCTCGGGCCATTCTTCCGCTGAAGGAGACGTTCGCTCGATGAATTGGCTGCAGAGATTTATGTATGGCCGATATGGCGTCGATCAGTTCTCCATGTTCCTGATAGCGGTGTATCTGGTGCTCTATCTGGTGGGCAGCCTGCTGCGCCTTGGCCTGCTGAGCTGGCTGGCGCTGCTGGTGGCAGCCTATGCCCTGTTCCGGCTCTTTTCCCGGAATATTCCCCGGCGCCGGGCAGAAAACGCCAAGTTTATGGAGCTGGCAGGGCCTGCAATCCGCTGGTTCCGGCTGCGCCGGACCATCCACCGGGACAAAGACCACCGCTATTTCAAGTGCCCCAACTGCGGCCAGCAGCTGCGGGTGCCCAAGGGCAAGGGGAAAATTACTGTTACCTGCCGCAGCTGCGGCGCCAGCTTTGAAGAGAAATCCTGAAAAAATACCGCCCTGGAGCGCTGCTCCGGGGCGGTATTTGGTTTATGCATCATCCACCAGTTCCAGAATATCCTCAATCCCGCAGTCAAGCGCCTCCGCGATTTTTCCCAGATTCACCGCGTCATACCGGACCACTGTGTTTTTATAGTAGCCGTCAATGGTCTGGAACTTGATGCCTGACCGGCGGGCCAGCTCATAGCGGGTGATATTGTGGGCGGGCAGATACTTGTCCAGCTTTACACGTACTCTTTTCATGATATACCCCCATATCGGTATATATATGATAAGTAGTGTAAAATCCGTTGACAATTTCCCTTAATCGGTATATCTTGTTATTAGTATATACCGAAAGAAAGATATTATATGGAACTTTACCAGCAGATGTACTACATTTTATTTCACGGCATTTCCGACGCTCTGGAGGCCCTGGATGAGGTACGGATTCAGGATGCTCAGCAGCTACTCCGGACTGCCCAGCAGGAAGCAGAGGAGCGCTATCTGGAAGGGTAATGAAAAGGAGGCCGTTCCGCAGTCTGCGGAACGGCCTCCTTTTATGGTCTCTCTTACTTGCCGTAGTAAGCCTTGAGGTACATCTCCTTGATCTCGCTCATGAGGGGGTAGCGGGGGTTGGCGCCGGTGCACTGGTCATCGAAGGCCTGCTCCACCATGGCGTCCAGGGTATCCAGGAAGTACTTCTCGTCCACGCCGTACTCGGCAATGGTCTTCTTCACGCCCACGGCGGCCTTCAGGTCCTCAATCTTGGCGATGAGCTTCTTGACGGCCTCGGCGTCGTCCTTGGCCTGGATGCCGCAGAAGCGGGCGCACTCGGCGTACCGGGCCTGGGTGTGGGGGTACTGATACTGGGAGAAGGTGCCCATCTTGGGGGGGCACTCCACGGCGTTGTACTCCACCACCAGGCTGATGAGCAGGGCGTTGGCGATGCCGTGGGGCAGGTGATGGAAGGCGCCCAGCTTGTGGGCCATGGAGTGGCACACGCCCAGGAAGGCGTTGGCGAAGGCCATACCGGCCATGCAGGAGGCGTCGGCCATCTTCTGACGGGCCTCCACGTTGCTGCCGTCGTTGTAGGCGGTGGGCAGGTACTCGAAGACGTTCTTCATAGCCTTCAGAGCCAGACCGTCGGTGTAATCGGTGGCCATGATGGAGGCATAGGCCTCGAGGGCGTGGGTGAGCACGTCAACGCCGGAGGCGCTGGTCAGGCCCTTGGGCTGGCTCATCATGTTGTCGGTGTCCACGATGGCCATGTTGGGCAGCAGGGCGTAGTCGGCCAGGGGGTACTTCACGCCGGTGTTCTGGTCGGTGATAACGGCGAAGGGGGTAACCTCGGAGCCGGTACCGGAGGAGGTGGGGATGGCCACGAAGTAGGCCTTCTCACCCATCTTGGGGAAGGTGTGGACACGCTTGCGGATATCCATGAACCGCATGGCCATGTCCTGGAAGTCCTCCTCGGGGTGCTCGTACATGACCCACATGATCTTGCCGGCGTCCATGGCGGAGCCGCCGCCCAGAGCGATGATGCAGTCGGGCTTGAAGGCGGTCATGGCAGCGGCGCCCTCCTGGGCGTTCTTCAGGGTGGGGTCGGGCTGGACGTTGGAGAACACGGTGTAGACAATACCCATCTGGTCCAGCTTGTCGGTGATGGGCTTGGTGTAGCCGTTCTGATAGAGGAAGGTATCGGTCACGATAAAGGCGCGCTTCTTGTGCATGACGGTGCCCAGCTCATCCAGGGCCACGGGCAGGCAGCCCTTCTTGAAGTAGACCTTCTCGGGAGTTCTGAACCAGAGCATGTTTTCACGCCTTTCCGCCACGGTTTTGATGTTGAGCAGGTGCTTGACACCCACGTTCTCGGAGACCGAGTTGCCGCCCCAGGAGCCGCAGCCCAGGGTGAGGGAGGGAGCCAGCTTGAAGTTGTACAGGTCGCCGATTCCGCCCTGGGAGGAGGGGGTGTTGACCAGGATGCGGCAGGTCTTCATGGCAGCGGCGTGCTTGGCCATCTTCTCGGTCTCGCGCAGGTCCACATAGAGGGAGGAGGTGTGGCCGTAGCCGCCGTCAGCCACCAGCCGCTCGGCCTTCTGGAGAGCCTCGTCGAAGGTCTCAGCCTTGTACATGGCCAGCACGGGGGACAGCTTCTCGTGGGCGAAGGGCTCGGAGGGATCGGTGCTCTTAACCTCGCCGATGAGGACCTTGGCGTCCACAGGCACATCCACACCGGCCATCTTGGCGATGGTGTGGGCGCTCTGACCCACGATCTTGGCGTTGACGGTGCCGTTGACCAGGATGATGCTGCGGACCTTGTCCACCTCATCGCCCTTGAGGAAGTAAGCGCCGCGGGCGGCAAACTCCTTCTTCACGGCGTCATAGATGGGAGCCAGCACGGTGACGGACTGCTCGCTGGCGCAGATCATGCCGTTGTCGAAGGTCTTGGAGTGGAGGATGGAGCTGACAGCCATCTTGATGTCGGCGGTGTCGTCCAGGATGACGGGGGTGTTGCCGGGGCCCACGCCCAGGGCGGGCTTACCGGAGGAGTAGGCGGCGGTGACCATGCCGGGGCCGCCGGTAGCCAGAATCAGGTCGGACTCACGCATGACCTGGTTGGTCAGGTCCAGGCTGGGCACGTCGATCCAGCCGATGATATCCTCAGGAGCGCCGGCCTTCACCGCGGCCTCCAGCACCACCTTGGCAGCCTCGATGGTGCAGCCCTTGGCGCGGGGGTGGGGAGAGATGATGATGGCGTTGCGGGTCTTCAGAGCAATGAGGGTCTTGAAGATGGCGGTGGAGGTGGGGTTGGTAGTGGGGATGACGGCGGCGATGAGGCCGATGGGCTCGGCGATCTTCTTCACGCCGTAGGCCTTATCCTCCTCGATGACGCCGCAGGTCTTGGTGTGCTTGTAAGCGTTGTAGATGTACTCAGCGGCGTAGTGGTTCTTGATGATCTTGTCCTCCACAACGCCCATGCCGGTCTCGGCCACGGCCATCTTGGCCAGAGGAATACGGGCCTGGTTGGCGGCGGTGGCGGCAGCCAGGAAAATGGCGTCTACCTGCTCCTGGGTGTAGGTGGCGAATACCTTCTGAGCCTCCCGCATGGCAGACATCTTCGCCTCGAGAGCCTCTACGTTATCGATGATTGCGGTTGCCTTCTTCTGCTCTTTCATCTGTGCAGCCTCCTCAAGAATGGTGAGAGCAGTGGGTCCGCTCATTTGATATTTTTTTAACGATGCGAATTATACCCTACTCGTTAAAATATTGTCAATGTGAAAACTGCATTATTTTTTCGGCGTTGTGCTCCGAAAGGTTTGTTATTTTCTATTGAAAGTATATATCTGAGAACTATTTTCAGAAAAAACTCTTTTTATTTGTTAAAATATTATCAATTTTTGCAATCTTTTTTCTCCCGTCTTTTTGACGAACCAAACTTTTTCGTGCCCTGTATTTTATCTGTTCTGCCATAAAAAACGAGGGCAGGTATGGTCCCCTGCCCTCGTTTTTATACGGCATTTTCCATTTTATATTCACTTTCCCACACAAAATCGGGAAAAAATACGGTCCGTCACATCCTCCTGCACCGAGCGGCCGGTCAGGGCCCCCAGGGCGTCCAGAGCCGCCTCCACATCGGAGAAAACGGCGTCGGCCGGCATCCCGGCGGCCAGGGCGTCACCGGCGGACGTCACTGCCTCCAGCGCTCTCCCCGCCGCCTCGGCCTGCCGGGCGTTGGTGAGCAGCTCGCCCCAGTTCTCCTCTCCCCGGGGAAAGAGCGCCGCCACAGCCGCTTCCAGCTCCTCCAGTCCCTCCCCGGTTTTGGCGCTGAGGGATACCACAGGAGGACGCTTCTCCCCCTTCAGGGAAAAGCCGATGTCCCGCCGGTCCGGCAGGTCCGCCTTGGTGAGCACCACAATCACTTTTTCCGCAGCCGCCTGGGCCTGCTCCAGAATGGCCAGGTCCTCTTCCGTCACGCCGCCGGCGGGGTCAATGAGCACCAGGGCCAGCCCGGCCTCTGCCAGTGCGGCCCGGCTGCGCTCCACCCCCAGCTGCTCCACGGTATCCGTGGTGTCCCGGAGCCCGGCGGTGTCGATGAGCCGGAGAAGTACGCCGCCCAGGCGGCACTTCTCCTCAATGGTGTCCCGGGTGGTGCCGGGGATGTCGGTGACAATGGCCCGGTCATACCCCACCAGGGCATTGAGCAGGGAGGATTTGCCCGCGTTGGGCCGTCCCACAATGGCGCAGGGCACCCCATGCACCAGCTGTCTGCCACGGCCATAGGTGGCCAGCAGAGCGGACAGCTCCCGCCGCGCCTGAGACAGCGCCTGCTCCATGGTCTCCGCCCGGAATGGGTCGATGTCCTCGTCCGGGTAGTCCAGCACGGCGCAGAAATGGGCGGTCAGGTCAGTGAGGGCGTCGTATACCGCCGCCACTCTCCGCCCCAGAGCGCCGGACAGCTGGCCCGCCGCCTGCCGCACGGCGGAGGCGGTCTCCGCGTCAATGAGGTCGGCCACCGCCTCGGCCTGGGTCAGGTCCAGCCTGCCGTTGAGGAAGGCCCGGCGGGTAAACTCACCCGGTCCGGCCTGGCGCACACCCTGGGCAAAGAGAGCCTCCAGCCCCAGGGTGAGCACCGCCGGGGATCCGTGGCACTGGAGCTCCGCCGTGTCCTCGCCGGTATAGCTCCCCGGCCCTCTGGTATAGGTGGCCAGAGCCTGGTCGATGGCGTTGCCCTCCCGGTCGTACAGGGTGCCGTACACCAGCCTGCGGCCCTCATATTCCTCCAGGGGCCGCCCTCCGGCAGGCTTGAACACCGCCGACGCGGCCCGGACAGCCTCCGGCCCGGACAGCCTCAAAATTCCAATTGCCCCCCGGGCCATCGGTGTGGCCACCGCTGCGATGGTATCTGCCATTTCACGCCCTCCTCACAGGCCTGTTCTGCGCTCCGGACTTCGCCGCTGCCCCGCCCGGGAGGCGGTCTGACGGTCCTTCCGGCAAGTTTGTGCACTCCGCCGTTCGTTTTGCACTTGACACAGTTTTATGTCAACTATTTTTGTATATCCGCAGGTTTTCCACTGCTTCTTCCCCATGTGGAAAACCCTGTGGATAATGTGGAAAACCCCTGAAACGACATGATTTACAATTTTCTTACAAGACCTTTTCACTGCATACGCAATTGGATACATGCCGTACAAAGTTCATTATGCGTCTCCTGGACATTTGACGCTTTCTGCCGCTGCTTCTCCCCGGCTGTTATTACAGTCCGGATAAAACGGGGCAGATAATACGGGGCCGCCCATTGGGCGGCCCTGTATCGTCTGTGTTCTGTTGGATAAGCTTCTTACTTCAGCCGCTCAGAGATGACCTGGGCCGCGTCGTCGCAAAGTCCGCTTCTCTCCGCTTCCGCCTCTGCGGCGAAAGCTGCGCGCGCTCCCTTGCTCCTCCTTTCCGGAGCAAACCCGCTGTGCTGGGCTTTGCTCCGGTTTACGCCGAAAGCGGGTGGGCGGCCTGGCTCGTCGGGCTTCTCTTACTTCAGCCGCTCAGAGATAACCTGAGCCACTTTTACGCCGGAGGCGCCCGCCTGAGCCAGGCCGCGGGTCACGCCGGCGCCGTCGCCGATGGCGAAGAAGTTGGGCATGGCGGTCTCCAGCTCGGAGGAGAGGGCCAGACGGGAGGAGTAGAACTTGACCTCCGCGCCGTAGAGCAGGGTGTCGTAGTTGGCGGTGCCGGGGGCCAGCTTGTCCAGCTGATAGATCATCTCGATGATGTCGTCCAGCTGACGCTTGGGCAGGGCCAGGGACAGGTCGCCGGGCACGGCGGCGGTAAGGGTGGGCCGGACGAAGGACTTGCTCATCCGGTGCTCGTTGGTACGGATGCCCGCCACCAGGTCGCCGAACCGCTGGACCAGCACGCCGCCGGCCAGCATGTTGCTCAGGGAGGCGATGTGCTTGCCGTACCGGTAGGGCTCGTTGAAGGGCTGGGTGAACCGGTTGGACACCAGCAGGGCGAAGTTGGTGTTCTCGCTGCGGAGGGCGGGGTCAGAGTAGGAGTGGCCGTTGACGGTGTTGATGCCCTCCACGTTCTCCGCCACCACGTGGCCGTAGGGGTTCATGCAGAAGGTACGCACCTGGTCGCCGTACTGCTTGGTGCGGTAGACCAGCTTGGACTCGTACACCACGTCGGTGATGTGCTCAAAGACCTTGGCGGGCAGCTCCACGCGGACGCCGATGTCCACCTGGTTGTTGATGAGCTCAATGCCCAGATCCTTGCACTGGTTGGCAAACCACTCGGCGCCGGACCGGCCGGGAGCGGCGATGAAGTAGGTGCAGTCCACCGTGTCGCCATTGGCGGTGGTCAGGCGGTAGCCCTCGTCGCCCAGGCGCTCGATCTTGGTGACAGCGGTGCGGAAGCGGAACTCCACTCCCTCTTTAGCGGTCTCGTAGATGCTCTGGAGGATCTTCAGGTTATTCTCGGTGCCCAGGTGCTTGCAGCGGGCCTGGAGCAGGTGGAGGTCGTACTCCAGCGCCTTCTTCTCCAGGGCGCGGGCCTCGGGGGTGGAGGTGGAGTAGACCTCAGTGGTGGCGCCGTGCTTGACATTGATGGTGTCCACATAGTCGATGAGGTCCATGACCTCCTTAGCGTCCATAAAGTCGGTGAGCCAGCCGCCGAAGGCGGTGGTGAAGTTGTACTTGCCGTCGGAGAAGGCGCCCGCGCCGCCGAAGCCGCACATGGTGTCGCAGATCTTGCAGTGGATGCACTCCTTCACCTTGCCCGCCACGATGGGGCAGCTGCGGCTGTAAATGTCGGCGCCCTGGTCCAGGGCCACTACCTTGAGGCCGGGGTTTCTGAGCATCAGCTCGTAGCCGGCGAAAATACCAGCCTCGCCGCAGCCCAGAATGGCAACGTCATACCGTGAATTCATGTGCATCGTTCCCTTTTCATCAAAAATACGGGCCATAAAAACCCACAATAAAGTATAACACACAAAGTCAAGTGCGGTCTATAAAAAACTGCTTTTTTTGCAGAATTCTCCTCGTGTTTGGTCTTTGGAACACAGGGGAAAAAATCACAAAATTTTACCAAGAAACAAAGATTTCTCACTACCGCACCAGCCGCCGTCGTTCTACAATGAAGCTACAAAAGGAAATCGCTGGTGTCGGTCCGCTGCTGATGCCAGCCCTATCATGTCTGGAGGTTATAACATGGGAGACGCATTTGCCGGCAATTACCCTGAGATGATCGCGCTGTGTCTGGACGCCTTTGACCGGGGCGGCCCGGTGGCGCCGCTGGACATGCTGGAGGCCATGATGTCGCTGCCCGGCGTGGCGATGCACACCCCGGAGCACCATTTCATGGTGCCCGCTGCCCTGCTCACCGCTGCCCACAGCGTGTCGGGCCGGGACCGGGCCGCCCTGGAGCGGGCGCTGCACACCGCCCTGACCCGGGCCAAGCGGGTGCCCGGCGGCAGCTGCGGCGACTGCGGCTGCTGCGGTGCGGCAGTAGGCGCGGGTATTTTCGCCGCGCTGTGGCTCAAAACCAATCCCAAGAGCACCACCCGCTGGGCGGACGCCAACCGTTTCACCGCCTGGTGTCTGGAGTCCATCGCCACAGTGGACGGCCCCCGCTGCTGCAAGCGGGTGTCCTACCTGGCCATTGAGGCCGCTGTGCCGCTGGCCAAGGAGGTTCTGGGGGTGGACCTGGGAGAACAGCCCAAGCCCGCCTGCACCCGCTTCGCCCAGAACGCCGAGTGCCTCCATACCGCCTGCCCCTATTTCCCGTCCAAAAAGGCCTAACGGCCCAAAAATTCACCCTTCAGGAGGAGTCCCACTGTCATGAAACGGATTTTGTCTCTTGCCCTGTCCCTGTTGCTGGTTCTGTCCCTGGCCGCCTGCACCCAGCAGGACGGCGCACCCCAGTCCTCCACCCCCGCTCCCTCCGGCTCCGCGCCCCAGGAGAGCCAGACAGCCTCTGCCGATTCCCCCCTTGGGGACCCGTCCGTAACCTACGACCTGTCCGTGGGCCAGATGGGCACCGGCATCAAGGCAGCCATGGTGGTGCTGGCCCATGAGATGGGCTACTATGAGGAGGAAGGCCTCAACGTGGAGCTGACCCAGATCTCCAACCTGAACGACGGCCTGACCGCCATCACCCTGGGCAAGCTGGACGTGCTGCCCTTCGGTGTGATCCCCACCTGCACCTTTATCGCCCAGGGTGCCGACCTGACCGTCATCGGCGGCACCATCGCCGAGGGCAGCGCCTGTGTGGCCCTGCCGGAGCGGGAGGAGGAGTTCCAGGATATCCAGAACTTCGCGGGCAAGACGGTGGCCTGTGTCCGTGCTGAGACCGGCCATATGATGATGAAGGACCAGATGCGCCAGGCCGGGGTGGATATGAGCACGGTCACCTTTGTGGAGCTGGACGGCTTCCAGTCCGTGGTGGAGGCGGTGCTGAAGGGCACGGCCGATGTGGGCTTTGTCAACAGCGGCTTTGAGCAGAACGCCGTCACCCAGGGTCTTGTGGTACCCTTCTTTGTGGGGGAGTACACGCCCGACAATGTGTGCTGCCGCCAGACCACCTCCGGTGCTGTGGTGGAGGAGAAGCGGCCCGCTCTGGTCCGTTTTGAGGTAGCCAACCTGCGGGCCATGAAGCTGATGTACGACGATCCGGAGACCACCATCGCCACCCTGGCCGCCTTCTCCGGCCAGAGCGAGGACTATGTGAAGTACTGCATCTACGACGGCTGCATGAAAATCTCCATGGACCCGGCCAAGAACCGGGTGGTGGAGTTCTTCGATGTGATGAAGGCCAACGGCGACATTGATGCGGATGTGGAAAACACCATGGCCGACCATGTGGACTCTACCATCTATCTGGACGCCCTGAACACCGTGCTGGAGCGGTACCCCGACGACGTCCACTTCCAGGAGATGCTGGAGGCGTACGACGCCAACAACCTGTAATTTCCCGCAAAGGAGGCCTTCCCGTGCCTGAAATCTCCCTGCGCGACGTGTCCTTCTCCTATCCCGGCGGTCCCCGGGTGCTGGACCAGGTGTCCCTGGAGGTGGAAAGCGGATCCTTTCTGTCTGTGGTGGGCCCCTCCGGCTGCGGCAAGTCCACCCTGCTGCGGCTCATCTCCGGCCTCTCCCTGCCGGAGGAGGGGACGGTCTCCATCGGCGGCGCGCCTGTGACCGGCCCGGCGCCGGGGCGGTCCATCGTGTTCCAGCAGGGCGGGCTGTTTCCCTGGCTCACCGCCCGCGGGAACGTGGCCTTTGCACTGCGGAAGGCCAGACCCGGCCTGTCCCGTGCCCAGGCGGCGGAGCAGGCAGAGGCGGCCTTGGTCCGTGTAGGCCTGAAGGACGCCCTGTCCCGCTACCCCGGAGAGCTGTCCGGCGGCATGGCCCAGCGGGTGGCCATCGCCCGGGCCCTTGCGGTGGGCGGACAGGTGCTGCTGCTGGACGAACCCTTCGGCGCCCTGGACCCCAAGAACCGGCAGGCCCTCCAGCAGCTGCTGCTGGAGCTGTGGCAGGCGGAGGGAAGCACAGTGGTCATGGTCACCCATGACATCGACGAGGCCATCCTCCTCTCCGACCGCATCGCCTTCTTCCGCCCCGGCGGCGTGCGGCTCATCCTGCCCGTCCGGGCGCCCCGTCCCCGGGACCCGGCGGAGTTTCTCACTTCGGCCGACTGCTGCGCCACCCGCAAGCGGCTCATCGGCCTGTTCTACCAGTACGGAGAGGCGGTGGGTGAGACGCTGTGAACAAGCCGGAGAAAAAATCCCGTCCTATTGTGCTGGTCCATCTGCTCTTTGTGCTGCTGGTGGTCCAGGTGGCCCTGCCGGGCAAAAACGAGACTGCCTCCCCCGTCCTCTTCCTGTGCGCCGCCGTTCTGGTGGAGGCGGCCTGTCTGTGGCGTATTATCCGGAAGAAAAGCGTCCGGGCCGCCGGGGACATCGGCGCTTTCCTGTTTCTGCTGTTCAACATCTGGGAGCTGTGGGCCACGGTGCTGGGCAAGGCCCACCCCATTCTGGTACCCACCCCCGAGGCGGTGTTCCAGGTCTTTGCCGGCCAGTGGCAGCTGATGCTCCGGGGCATCGGCTCCTCCCTGTCCCTGCTGGCCATCGGCTTCGGCATCGCCCTCCCCCTGGGGGCCCTGCTGGGCATGCTGGCAGGGTGGAGCCCCCGGCTGCGGGGCTTCCTGGTGCCCATCGCCCGGGTGCTCTCCCCGGTGCCCGCCATCATCTACGCCCCCTATCTCATCGCCCTGATGCCCTCCTTCCGCTCTGCCTCGGCCCTGGTCATCATTCTGGGCATCTTCTGGCCCACCTTCCTCCAGACCGTGGGCCGCACCGTGGGGCTGGACCCCCATATTCTGGACAGCGCCCGTGTGCTCTGCCTCTCCGACCGGGAGATGGTGTTCCAGATCTTCCTGCCAGCCCTGCTGCCCGGCCTCATCTCCGGATTGCGGGTGAGCCTGTCCACCTCCTTCATGCTTCTCACCCTGGCGGAGATGATGGGCGCCACCAGCGGCCTGGGGTACTTCATCAAAAACTTCGCCGACTATGCCAACTACACCAACGTCATTGCCGGCATTCTTCTGGTGGCCCTGGTGGTCACCGCCCTCAACGCGCTGGTGACCGTGCTGGAGCGGAAGGCGGTGCGTTGGAACTAAGTTTTTTCTTTTGTCCTTCATCGTATGATTTGACCAAAAACAGGCGATTTCTACTAGAAGTCTTTGCCCATGCTGCCCTAAACTATTAAATAAGGAAGCACCCATATTTGGAGAAAAGGAGAATTGCCATGCTGCCCAAGGAGATACTGTTCAAGACCCTTCGTCATGAGCCCACCGATCAGGTTGCCTGGGTTCCTTTTGCCGGTGTCCACGCCGGAAAGCTCACCGGCTATGACGCCACCGAGGTCCTCACCGATGCCGACAAGCTCTTTGAATCCCTGATGGAGGTCAACCGGCTCTACAAGCCCCACGGGCAGCCGGTGGTGTTCGACCTGCAGCTGGAGGCCGAGTGCCTGGGCTGCGATCTGCGCTGGGCCAAGGACGGCCCTCCCTCCGTGGCCTCCCACCCTCTGGCCGATGATATGACTGTCCCCTGCGAGTGCACCATCCCCACCCCCGAGGACGGCCGCCTGCCCCTGGTGCTGGACGTGATGCGCCGGATGAAGGCCGCCGTGGGCGAAACCACTGCTCTCTACGGCCTGATCTGCGGCCCCTTCACCCTTGCCTCCCACCTGCGCGGCAACGACATCTTTATGGACATGTTCGACGACGAGGACTATGTCCACGACCTGCTGGGCTACTGCGCCAAGGTTGCCATGAAGATGAGCGACTACATGGTGGATGCCGGCATGGACGTCATCGCCGTGGTGGACCCCCTCATCTCCCAGATTTCCGCCGCCCACTTTGAGGAGTTCATGGCCGAGCCCTTCACCCAGGTGTTCGACCACATCCGTTCCCTGGGCGTGTTCTCCTCCTTCTTCGTCTGCGGCGACGCCACCCGCAACATCGAGGTCATGTGCAAGACCGGCCCCGACTCCATCTCTGTGGACGAGAACGTGGACCTGAAGGCGGCCAAGGTCATCACCGACAAGTACAACGTCTGTATGGGCGGCAACATCCCCCTGACCACCGTCATGCTCCACGGCACTCAGCAGGACAACATGAAGTGGGTCGTGGATATGCTGGACTCCATCGAGGACAAGCGGAACCTGATCGTGGCCCCTGGCTGCGACATGCCCTACGACGTGCCTGTGGACAACGGCATCGGCGTGGCTCAGGCCGTGCTGCACACCGACGAGGTCCGTGAGATGGTGAAGAACTACGTCTCCCAGGAGGAGGACATCGACGTGGAGCTGCCCGATTACGGCGCTCTCACCCGTCCCTTCGTGGAGGTCTTCACTCTGGATCCCGCCACCTGTGCCGCCTGCACTTACATGGCCAGCGCCGTGGAGGAGGTCAAGCCCGAGTATGAGGATCGGGTTGACTTCGCCCTGTACAAGTACACCATCAAGGAGGACATCGCCCGCTGCAAGAAGATGGGCGTGACCAACCTGCCCTCCATCTACATCAACGGTCAGCTGAAGTTCAAGTCCATCATTCCCAGCCGTGAGGAACTCACCGCCGCGCTGGATGAGGCCATCGCCGCGCTGAAGTAATCACCATCCCGGCCGGGCGGTCCCCTATGGTCCGCCCGGCCGCTTTGCGGATGGGCACAGTCGTCCCCCAGTGTTTGGAAAGAGGTGTTCTGTTTGTCCCGACTCTATCTTGTCACCGGCTTTCTCGGCGCCGGCAAGACCACATTTCTGAAAAATCTGGTCCGCTGCTTCCCCGGCCAGCGGCTGGCTCTGATCATCAACGAGTTTGGCCGGGAGGGGGTGGACGGCGCTCTGCTGTCCGACCTGGGTGTAACCCTGGCTGAGATTGACAACGGCTCCATCTTCTGCGCCTGCCGGCTGGAGCAGTTTGAGGATACCCTCCGGGACACCCTGGACCAGGAACCCGATGTGATTCTGGTGGAGGCCTCCGGCCTGTCCGACCCCACCAGTGTGGGCAGGATTCTGGGCCAGCGCGAGAAATTCGCCGGTCTGACCTACGCCGGAGCCATCTGTCTGGTGGACGCGGCCCGGTTCCACAAGGTGTACGCCACCGCCCGGGTGTGCAAGCTCCAGCTGGCCGTGGCCGACCTGATCCTCATCAACAAGACCGACCTGGCCACCACGGAGCAGGTGGCCCGCATCCGGGAAGAGGTGGAGGCCCAGCGGCCCGGCCGCCCGGTGCATGAGACCTCCTTCGGCGCTCTGGACCCGGCCTGGCTCTTCTCCATGTCCCCCGCCGGGTCGGACGGCCCGCCCTCCATCCACACGCGGGACGTTACCCTCCAGAAGCTGACGCTTACCATCGGGAAGGGCTTCACCCCTGCCTCCCTGGAGAAATTCCTGGCCATGTTCGCCGAGGACACCTACCGGATCAAGGGCTTTGTCCCCCTGTCCGGCCAGATGTATCTGTCCGACTGTGTGGGCCCCCTGGTGCGGCTGGAGCCTTGGCAGGGCGACGCCGTCAACCCCGGGAAGCTGACCGTCCTCTTCGGCAACGGCCTGCCCGCCCGCAAGAGCATCCAGACCGCCATCTCCTGGTATCCCGAGTGCGAGGTAACCGTGGAATAACAGAGCTTTACAGAGGGGAGGCCCGGCGCAAATGCGCCGGGCCTCCCGCTCATCTATCCGGTCATCTGCTCCAGCTCCACGCCGGTGTAGTACCATTTGAGAATCTCCTCATAGCTCTTGCCCTCTTTCGCCATGGCGTTGGCGCCGTACTGGCTCATGCCCACCCCGTGGCCGTAGCCGGTGACGGAGAAGGTCACAGCGGTGCTGTCGGCCTGGACGGTAAACACGGCGGAACGCAGACCAAAGAGGGTGCGCAGCGTGGTCCCAGCCACCTCCGTGCCTCCCACCGGAATGGTGACCACGGCGCCGTTGGAACCCAGCACCGGCGTGCCGAACCAGCCAGCCGGATCGCCGCTCAGATCGGCGCCGGACACCTGAGAGAGCAGGGTTGTCCGGAACTCCTCCACAGGTACCGTCACCGTACTGTGGTAGTTGGGCACTTCCTCACCCTCTGGGCTCTCCACGCTGGTGAGATAAGGCACGTCATTGCCCCACACCTCCACTGCGTCCGCCGTGCGCCCCGCGGCGGAGGAGAAGAACACCGCCTGGATGAGCTGTCCATCATAGGTGGCGATAATGCCGTCGGTGCCCGCCACAGCAGCGGATACCTTGGCCTCATAGTCCGCTGCCGACTCCCCCCAGTTCTCCGCCGCCTCCTGGGGTGTGATGTAGGCCTGGCAGCAGCTGATATCGGTGCACATATCCGCATCCGGGTGGTTGGCCTCCCCCGCTGTCATCTTGGCCGCCGCATAGGTGCGGGCCGCCACCGCCTGGGCCTTCAGCGCCTCCGGCTCAAAGGAGGCGGACATCTCCGCCGCCACCACCCGCCACAGGTAGTCGGCCATGGTCATCTCGGTCACCGTGCCGTCGGACAGCTTTACCCGGACGGCTGCCGTCTCGTCCGCCCCTGCCCCCTCCGCCGGCGGCGGGGACACCACAGTCCGGTCCAGGGGCAGGGTGCCGGTGGGCTCGGGCGTGTCCTCCGCTTCCCCCTCGCTTCCCAGAAAAAGCAGAGGCATCAGAAACAGCAGGACCAGCAGAGCCAGTCCCACCGCCGCCGCCCGTCTCATGTCATTTCCTTCTCTGTTCCGCACCGCTCTCACCTTCCGCTCCCCGGCTCCGTTCTCCCTCCGCCGTTGACTTGCATGAAAATCCGTAGTAAAATGGGATATTCAAACAGGAGCAAAGGAGGAGTCCTCATGCAGTCCGTGCACACTGACGGCTCCATGGATTTTATTAAAAGTCTATGCGGCGAGTTCCAGAAGCATAACCGTATTGACCCGGCTTACTACGAAAAGTGGGACGTGAAGCGTGGCCTGCGCAATGCCGACGGCACCGGCGTTCTGGCCGGCATCACCCAGATCGGCAACGTGCTGGGCTACTATGTGCAGGACGGTGAGCGCTTCCCCATGGAGGGCAAGCTCATCTACCGGGGCATTGACCTCAACGACCTGGTGGACGGCTTTATGAGCGAGAAGCGGTTCGGCTTTGAGGAGACGGCCTATCTGCTGCTCTTCGGCGCCCTGCCCACCCGGGAGCAGCTGACGCTGTTCCAGCGGGCCCTGTCGGTCCACCAGCCCCTGCCCGCCATGTTTACCGAGGACATGATTCTCCGGGCCCCCAGCGCCGACGTGATGAACAAACTGGCCCGCTCGGTGCTGTCCCTCTACTCCTATGACGACGCGCCGGAGGACCGCTCCCTGGAGAGCGAGCTGGGCAAGGCCATTGCCCTCATCGCCCGGCTGCCCACCATCGCCGCCCACGCCTACGCTGCCAAGCGGCACTACTATGACAACGAGAGTCTCTACCTCCACCGGCCCCAGGAGGGGCTGGGCGTGGCGGAGAACTTCCTCTACTCCGTCCGGCACGACAACCAGTTCACTGAGGAGGAGGCCCGGCTGCTGGACCTGTGTCTGGTGCTCCACGCCGAGCACGGCGGCGGCAACAACTCCGCCTTCGCCTGCCGTGTGCTGTCCTCCTCGGGCACCGACATCTACTCCGCCATCGCCGCCGCCATCGGCTCTCTGAAGGGCCCCCGCCACGGCGGCGCCAACAAGAAGGTCATGGAGATGTTCGGGTACATCGAGGACGGCGTGAAGGACTGGGGGGACGAGGACGAGATCCGCGCCTATCTCAGCCGGATTCTCCGCAAGGAGGCCGGCGACGGCTCCGGCCTTATCTACGGCATGGGCCACGCCATCTACACCCTGTCCGACCCCCGTGCCGTACTGCTGAAGAAGTTCGCCAAGTCTCTGGCCGCCAAGAAGGGTATGCTGGAGGAGTTCGAGCTCTACGAGGCGGTGGAGCGGCTCACCCCCGAGGTGCTGTCCGCCTCCGGCCAGCGGAAGGTGGTCTGCGCCAACGTGGACCTGTACTCCGGCCTGGTGTACAAGATGATGGGCATTCCCCAGGAGCTGTACACCCCCCTGTTTGCCGTGGCCCGTGTGGTGGGCTGGTGCGCCCACCGCATTGAGGAGGTCTACAACCCCGGCAACAAGATCATCCGCCCTGCCTACAAGGCCGTGGCCCCCGCCCGGCCCTTTGTGCCTCTGGACCAGCGGGGCTGACACACAGATGCAAAAACGCGGGACCACCTTCGGGTGGTCCCGCGTTTTTTGTGGATTACTCCATGAGCCAGTAGATTTTCTCCGGACATACCGTCATCCCCGCCTTCTGCTGGAGAGCCAGGGAGGCTGCGTTGTGCTCCGCCACCTGGCCGTAGGCGTACCGCCCCTCCGCCAGAGCCGCCCGGATAATGGCTAGCTGGAGCACCAGACCGTATCCTCTGCGGCGGTATGGAGTCAGCACCTCCAGCATGCCCAGGCTGCCCTCGTCGTGGACGCCGATGAACCCGGCCAATTCCTCCCCGTCAAAGATGCCCAGCATCCCCCGGTCAATGGCTCCCCGGATATAATCGATGTCCCCAAAAGTCTGACAGTAGGCCTCCGCCACCGTCTCCGCCCACTCGGGACCCAGCCGCCGCAGTACTCCCTGAAAGGGCGGCAGCTCAGGCGGCTGAGGCTTTGTCCAGACCGACTGGAAGAACGCCCGCCCCTTCAGGCCCAGCCGGGCCTCCAGCTGCGGCAGATACCAGTCCTCGTGGCAGGTGGCCAGCCTAGCCTCCGGCGGAATCAGGGGCAGAGCCCGTCCCAGTGCCTCCTCACTCTGGGCGCTGAGAAACCAGGCGCCGCTCTCCTTGTCCCAGAGCAGCATCCCCTCGTCCCCGGCATAGCGCACCGCGCCGCCGTCCCGGCGGAGCAGCTCCAGCATATCCACGCAGCGCAGGCCCTGCCGGGCCAGATAGTCCGCCGCCATCTCAACTTCCTTCATATCTGTGCTCCTTATGTATGCTCCTCCCCCTGTGCGGGCAGGCTGATGACAAAGCTGGTGTGCTTTCCCGTGCTCTCGGCCCGAATGGTGCCGCCGTGGAGCTCCACAATCTCCTTGGCGATGGCCAGGCCCAGTCCGGCCCCGCCGGTGCGGGTGGAACGGGCGGCGTCCAGCCGGTAGAACTTCTCAAAAATCCGGGCCAGCTCCCCCTCGGGGATCTCCAGGCCCTCATTGCTGATGACCACCTCTACCAGCCCGCCCTGCCGCCGGGCGGTGATGCCCACCTCGCCGCCGGGGATGGAGTAGCTCACCGCGTTGCGCAACACGTTGTCAAACACCCGGGCCAGCTTGTCCGGATCGCCTGCCACGGTGAGCTGGGGCTCCAGCTGCGCTTCGCAGGTCAGATTTTTCTCCGCAAAGAGGGGATAGAACTCGTCTGCCAGCTGCTCCAGCAGCAGGGTCAGCTGGACGGTCTCGCCGCTGTCCGCCGTGCCCTCCAGGTCCATGCGGGTGATATCGAAGAACTCCCCCAGCAGCTCCTCCAGCCGCTCCGCCTTGTCCAGGGCGATGCCGGTGTACTTGGCCCGCTGCTCCGGCTCCATCTCAGGCCGGTCCCGCAGGAGGGTGAGATAGCCCACCACCGAGGTGAGAGGGGTCTTCAGGTCGTGGGCCAGAAAGGCCACCAGATCCCGCTTGCGCTCCTCATTCTCCCTTGCCTCCGCCTCTCGGCCCCGGAGCTGGCGCTGGATGGCCCGCAGGTCCTCCTCCACCGGAGAGAGCTCCCGGGGCAGGCTGATCTCCTTCTCTGTGTCGTTCACCAGGCGGCGGGTGGCCCGGCCAATCTGGTCCAGCCATTTAGTAAACCGGCCCATGGCCAGATAGAAGGCCACCAGCATGAGCACCATCATGGCACAGTTGAGAATCATGGTTTTGTTGTTCCGGATCAAGGTCTGGTAGAGATCCAGGGCCTCCTCCTGGCTGTTTCCGAAAATCTCCTGTGCCACCCAGACAAAGCCTCTGGCAAAGGGGTCCTGAAGCAGGCCGTCCACCACAACCTCCAGCAGAAATATCCCCACTGCCCCGGCCGCCGCGGCGCCCAGCACCACCAGCAGAAGCATTTTCAGTTTCAGTCTGGTATACTTTTTCCCCATCTTTCCCTCCTGGTTTTTATTTTACCAAATGGTTTTCCACATTTTCCACAGGTTTTCCACACCTATCTCCCACTGAAATTCCGGTCAAACCAGCTGTCCAGGCTGCCCTCCCCCGCTGCCGCCCGGAACAGGATGCCGATTTTCTCCGCTGCCCGGGGCACCGCCTGATCCACCAGCCGGTCCAGCACCGTGCTGCTGACGGCGCACTCACCCGCCGCCCGGCGGCCCAGCACCGCGCCCCGGAAGTCCGGCTTGTCCGGCGTGCGCTGGGAGATGGCGTCCACAACTCCGCTCAGGCCAATCCGGGAGGCCATGGTCTGGAAGCGGCACACCCGCCGGTAGGCACCCAGCGATGTCTCATACTGCCGCGCCGTCACGCCGGGATAGACCAGGGCGGCGGTCTCCAGCTCCCCGGGCGTGAGCCTGTGCCGGGGCATGGGTGTCTCCCGGAGGGGGTCGATGCCGGCGCGCTCCATGAGCAGCCGGTCGTACTCCCCCTCCATCCGCAGATGACTGGTCTGGCCCCCGGCAGCCCGGGCCTCTATGTACCCGTGGCAGCCGCTGTCCAGGGCGAAGTGACAGAGAAATCCGGCGGCGTAGCCTGCGCCGCCGGGCCGGTCCTCCGCGATGATTCCGACCAGCCGCCGGAATACGGGCAGGGCGGACACCTTGTGCATCCGCAGTCCCACCTGACGCACCGGGTTGTTGTGGAACAGGTCATAAAAAAAGAGGGGGTCCGGGCCGTAGCAGCCCGCGTCAAAGGCGGCCCGCTGGGCCTCAATCCGGGTCCGCAGGGACTCCGGCAGGGCGGCCAGGACCCGGGTGCCGAACTGAAGATGGGTAAAATAATTGGGCATATGCTTCACCTGAGTTTCTGCTGCGCAGGAGTTTTATGCTTTCATTTTATCACAGAATCCCCGAAACGAAAGGGCTATTTTCTTCCGGTGTCACCCCCAGCAGCAGCAGCACCCCGGCAGCGGCCAGGAAGGTCATGGGGTCCTCTCCCGCCGGAAAGGGGAGCACGAACTCCTGCCGCTCCACCACGTGCCCCGCCAGGCTGACGATCTCCCGCTGAAGGGCCAGGCAGATCTTATCCCCCTCCAGGCTGGAAAAGGTGAGTGTATCCTTGGGGGAGGTGCCATAGCTGACGGCGCTGCGGCACCTCAGCCCCCGGGCCAGCGGCCCGGCCGCCCCCGGCAGCAGCAGCGCGCCGCACTCCGCCGCCCGCACCCCCGCCCAGCCCGCCGACTCCGGACCGATGCACAGCAGGTCCACCGGCGCTCCGGCGAACTCTGCCGGATGCCGTCCCCGCACCAGCTGAATCTCCTCCATCCGCCGCCCCAGAGAGCGGCGCACAGCGCCCGATACGCTTTCCTGCTTCTCCCAGATTCCAACCCGCGTCATACCGCAACACCTCAGGGAGAGTTTATGGAGTTTTCTTTGTCTTATACCCCCCGCAGCCCTTGACTTTTCAAGGGTTTGTGCATAAAATGGTGTTCGATACTCAAATATTTCTGTAAAGGATTGAACGACCGATATGGCACAGGATAAAAAGCAGGTGGAGCAGATCACCGATATGGAGGTAGACTTCGCCCAGTGGTACACCGACGTGTGCAAGAAGGCGGAGCTCATCGACTACTCCTCCATCAAGGGCATGTTTATCTACCGTCCCTATGGCTACGCCATCTGGGAGAACATTCAGAAGGAGCTGGACGCCAAGTTCAAGGCCACCGGCCATGAGAACGTGTCCCTGCCCATGCTCATCCCCGAGAGCCTGCTCCAGAAGGAGAAGGACCACGTGGAGGGCTTTGCCCCCGAGTGCGCCTGGGTGACCATGGGCGGCAGCGAGAAGCTGGAGGAGCGCTACTGCATCCGCCCCACCAGTGAGACGCTGTTCTGCGAGCACTACAAGAACATCATTCACTCCTGGCGTGACCTGCCCAAGCTGTACAACCAGTGGTGCTCCGTGCTGCGCTGGGAGAAGACCTCCCGTCCCTTCCTGCGCCACCGTGAGTTCCTCTGGCAGGAGGGCCACACCATGCACGCCACTGAGGAAGAGGCCCGCGAGGAGACCAAGCAGATGCTCAACATCTACGCCGACTTCCTGGAGAACGTGCTGGCCATGCCCGTGGTCAAGGGCCGCAAGACCGACAAGGAGAAGTTCAACGGCGCCGAGGAGACCTACACCGTGGAGTGCATGATGCACGACAAGAAGGCCCTCCAGGCCGGCACCAGCCACTACTTCGGTGACGGCTTTGCCAAGGCCTTTGACATCACCTTCACCGGTAAGGACAACCAGCTCCACCACCCCCACCAGACCTCCTGGGGCGTGTCCACCCGTATGATCGGCGGCATCATCATGACCCACGGCGACAACAACGGCCTGGTGCTGCCTCCCCGCATCGCCCCCATCCAGGTCATCATTATCCCCGTGGCCCAGCACAAGCCCGGCGTCATTGAGGCCAACCAGGCCGTCATGGACCGGCTGGTCAAGGCCGGCTTCCGGGTGAAGATGGACGACTCCGACCAGTCCGCCGGCTGGAAGTTCGCCGAGTACGAGATGAAGGGCGTGCCTCTGCGCCTGGAGCTGGGCCCCAAGGATATGGAGAAGAACCAGTGCGTGCTGGTCCGCCGGGACAGCGGCGAGAAGAGCTTTGTCTCCCTGGACGGCATCGAGGAGACCGTGGCCGCCATGCTGGACTCCATCCACGACGGCCTGTATGCCCGCGCCAAGAAGAACCTGGAGGACAACACCTACGCCTGCTCCAGCCTGGAGGAAGTCCGGGAGAAGATGAAGGAGCGGGGCGGCTTTGCCAAGACCATGTGGTGCGGCGACGAGGCCTGCGAGATCCGCATGAAGGAGGAGGCCGGCGTCACCTCCCGGTGCATGCCTCTGGAGCAGGAGCACCTGGGCGACGTGTGCCCCGTCTGCGGCAAGCCCGCCAAGCACATGATCTACTGGGGTGTGGCCTACTAAGCGCCTTTTTCGGAAATACAAGAGGGACCAGCCATGGGCTGGTCCCTCTTTTTATATCAAAAATCGTGGCGTGTGCCGCCATGACTGCCCAATTCTTCCAGAACCCGGACAATCTCTTCCATTTTCAAAAAGCACGCCTCATCAGAGAGTGTATCGTCCCGAAGAATGTCCCGGATTCGTTCCAATGCGCGATAGCAGACTCCTTCTGCAATTTCCGCAGGATTCACTGCAAAATGTGGAAAGCGGACCTCCACTTCCTGTCTGGACAGGACTTCTATCAGAATTTCCTTGTATAGTTCCATCGTTATCACCTCCCTTAGAGAATATCTGATTTTCAGATAAAACACAATATCTTAAAACCAGATATTTTAAGATGACACCGGTGATAGTATGAAAATGGAACCTCTGCGCTATGAGCGGATTCGAAATCTTCGGATTGACCGTGATTTGACCCAGGAGACAGTGGCCAGCTTTCTCCACATCAAGCAGAATACCTATTCCCAGTATGAAACCGGCACACTGAATTATCCGCTGGAGGTTGTTGTGGCGCTGGCCGGCTTTTACAATACCAGCGTGGATTATCTCCTGGGCCTGACCGATGAGCGCACCCCCTACCCCCGCCGTCCGGAGCGGCCCGGTTGAAAATTTCCGGTTGCAATTCCCGGACAACAGGTTTATAATAGCCCCATCCATAAAATGTGAGGTATTCCATGAACCGATCTGCCCTCACAACTGCATCCTTCTTCTTTACCTACGGCTGGGCTCGATTTATGAGCACCGGCTATTTTGTGTTGGGTAAATAAGAGGGATGAAATGAATGGCGCAGGTCCGGATTGTACGGATCGCGCGTATCTTCGTATCCATTACGGGGAGCACATTGATTTCATCAATGTGCTCCCTTTTCATTTTGTTTGGAAAAGAAAGGATGTTTCACCATGGTTGTTATTATGAAGCCCGGTACGCGGAAAGAGGATATTGACGCCCTGGCTGCCAGCTTTGAGGCCCAGGGTCTTCGGGTCGGCATCACCAACGGCGTGGGCTGCACCATCCTGGGCCTGGTGGGCGACACCACCGCCGTGGACATGGACAAGATCTCCATTGAGCCCAACGTGGAGCGTGTCATGCGGGTTCAGGAGCCCTACAAGCTGGCCAACCGGAAGTTCCACCCCGAGGATACGGTGGTCACCGTGGGCAATGCCAAAATCGGCGGCGGCAGCTTCGGCGTCATCGCCGGCCCCTGCTCCGTTGAGAGCGAGGAGCAGATTGTGGAGGTGGCCCAGGCTGTGAAGGCCTCCGGCGCGTCCATGCTCCGGGGCGGCGCCTTCAAGCCCCGCACCTCCCCCTACGCCTTCCAGGGCATGGGCACCCCGGGCCTGGACCTGCTGGTGGAGGCCCGCAAGGCCACCGGCCTGCCCATCGTCTCCGAGATTATGGCCCCCCGGTACGTGGAGCTCTTCGAGGAGAAGGTGGACGTGGTCCAGATCGGCGCCCGGAACATGCAGAACTTCGAGCTGCTCAAGGAGGTTGGCAAGATGTCCAAGCCCGTCCTCCTGAAGCGGGGCCTGTCCAACAGCTACGAGGAGTGGATCATGTCCGCCGAGTACATCATGGCCGGCGGCAATGAGAACGTCATCCTCTGTGAGCGGGGCATCCGCACCTTTGAGACCTACACCCGCAACACCCTGGACGTGTCCGCCATCCCCGCCGTCAAGCAGATGAGCCACCTGCCCGTCATCGTGGACCCCTCCCACGCCGCGGGCATGTACTGGATGGTGGAGCCTCTGGCCATGGCGGCGGTGGCCGCCGGGGCCGACGGCCTCATCATCGAGGTCCACAACGACCCGGCCCACGCCAAGTGCGACGGCCAGCAGTCCCTCACCCCCAAGAAGTTCGATGAGCTCATGGGCAAGGTGGGCGCTCTGGTGAACATGATGGGGAAGACGCTGGTATGAAAACGCTGAACGTGAATCTGCCCGGCCGCTCCTATGATATTCTCATGGAGCGGGGGCTCCTCTCCCGGGCGGGGGAGCTGTGCCGGGCGGCCCTGCCCAAGGCCAGCCGCCTCTTCGTGGTGACCGACTCCACAGTTGGCCCTCTGTACCTGAACCGGATTATCCCCTCCCTGGAGAACGTCGGATTTGAGACCGCCATCTGCGAGATTCCCGCCGGAGAGGCCTCCAAGTGCGTGGAGCAGCTCTCCCGGCTGTGGGAGTGCATGATGGACTTCGGTCTCACCCGCACCGATGCCGTGGTGGCCCTGGGCGGCGGCGTAGTGGGAGACCTGGCTGGCTTCGCCGCCGCCACCATTCTCCGGGGCGTGGACTTTGTCCAGATTCCCACCACCCTCCTAGCCCAGGTGGACTCCTCCGTGGGCGGCAAGGTGGCCATTGACCTCCAGCACGGCAAGAACCTGACCGGTGCCTTCTGGCAGCCCAGACTGGTGCTGATGGACCCGGCGGTGCTGGGCACCCTGGACGACAAGACCTTTGCCGACGGCATGGCCGAGGTCATCAAGTACGGCTGCATCCGGGACGCCGCCTTTCTCTCCTGGCTGGAGCAGCACCCCTCACGGCAGGAGATTATGGCGGACATTGAACACGTTTTGTATACCTGCTGTGATATTAAACGTTCTGTTGTTGTGGAGGATGAGCGGGACACCGGCGCACGGATGGTGCTCAATTTCGGCCACACCCTGGGCCACGCCTACGAGCTGGCGGGACACTATCAGACCTGGACCCACGGCCAGGCGGTAGCCGCCGGCATGGTGAAGGCGGCGGAGCTGGGCGTCGCCATGGGGATAACCCCGACCGGCCTGCCCGAGCGCATCGGTGTGCTGCTGGGCTGCTTCGGCCTGCCGGTGTCCATCCCCTGTACCCACGCCGACTACGCCGCCGCTATTGGACTGGACAAGAAGGGGGCCGGGGATTCCATCTCGGTCATCCTGCTGGAGGAGGCGGGCAAGGCTGTGGCCCACCCCATGCCCAAGGCCAAGCTGCTGGAGGAACTGAAATGAATGTCACCATAACACCCGCTCTTCTCCATGGTTCTGTCACTCCGCCGCCCTCCAAATCCCAGGCCCACCGGCTGCTCCTAGCCGCCGCTCTGGCCCACGGCACCAGCACCCTCTCCAACGTGGCCTTTTCCCAGGATATCCAGGCCACGGTCCGCTGCCTGGAGGCCCTGGGGGCTAGTGTCCGGCAGGAGGAGGACCGGCTGGCAGTCACCGGCCTGGCAGGTCAGACGGCCTGCGGCAAAGAACTGCCTGAGCTGGACTGTGGTGAGAGCGGCTCTACCCTCCGCTTTCTCATCCCGGTGGCTCTGGCCGTCCGGGGCGGCGGCGTGTTTACCGGCCACGGACGCCTGATGGAGCGGCCCCAGGAGCCCTACTTTGATATCTTCCGGGAGAAGGGCATCTCCTATGAGCAGCAGGACGGCACTCTCACCGTCAAGGGGCAGCTCACCCCCGGGGTGTACACCCTGCCGGGGAATGTGTCCTCCCAGTTTGTCACCGGCCTGCTCTACGCTCTGCCCCTGCTGCCCGGCGACTCGGAAATACATCTCACCACCCCCCTGGAGAGCGCGGACTATGTCCGCATGACCATAGACGCCCTGGCGCAGTTCGGCGTGGCGGCGGAGTACGACGGCGACCGCACCTTCCGGGTACCCGGGAACCAGACCGGCCATCCCGCTGATATGACCGTAGAGGCCGACTGGTCCAACGCCGCCTTCTGGTATGCCGCCGCCTATCTGGACAGCAAGCTGGACATTCAGGGTCTGAACTATCAGTCCGCCCAAGGGGACGCCTGCATCGGCATGCTGTACTGGACCATCGCCAGGCCGGGCGAGGCGGAGATTGACGTGTCCGGCTGCCCCGACCTGGTGCCCCCGCTGGCGGCCATGGCCGCCCTCCGGGGAGAGCGCCGGGTCACCCGGCTGGTGAACGCCGCCCGGCTGCGCATCAAGGAGAGCGACCGGCTCTCCACCGTGACGGAGGTGCTCACCGCCCTGGGGGCGGAGGTGGAGGAGCACGCCGACCACCTGGTCATCACCGGAAAGGACAGTCTGCCCGGCGGCGTCACCGTCTCCGGCCACAACGACCACCGCATCGCCATGATGGCCGCCATCGCCGCCACCAACTGCGCCGCCCCTGTCACCATCACCGGCGCGGAGTGCGTGCGCAAGTCCTACCCCAGCTTCTGGGATGAGTATGCCCGGCTGGGTGGACAGATTGCGGTCAGTGAATGACGCCCCACCGAAAGGAAGTGCGATTCCATGAAGCATATTATCTTCGGCGAGTCCCACGGCCCCGCCATTGGCGTGGTGCTGGAGCACGTGCCCTCGGGCATTGCGGTGGATATGGACTTTATCCGCGCTGAGATGGCCCGCCGTGCCCCCGGCAAGAGTCCCATGTCCACCGCCCGGCGGGAGGCCGACGAGCCCCACATCCTCTCGGGGGTCTTTGAGGGTAAAACCACCGGAACCCCCCTGTGCGCGGTGATTGAAAACACGGACACCCGCTCAAAGGATTACGCCAAGCTGAAGGACCTGCCCCGGCCCGGTCACGCCGACTATTCCGGACATGTCCGGTACGAGGGCTGCAACGACTACCGGGGCGGCGGACACTTCTCCGGCCGTCTCACCGCGCCCCTGGTCTTTGCCGGAGCTCTGGCCAAGCTGATTTTGAAGGAGCGGGGCGTCACCGTGTCCGCCGTCATCTCCAACGTGGGCGGTGTGGCTGATCCCACCCCGGAGCAGGTGGAGGAAATTGTCCTGGCCGCCAAGGGGGATCTGGACAGCGTGGGCGGCGCCATCCGCTGCACCGTGGACGGCCTGCCCGCCGGACTGGGCGCCCCGGACTATGGCCGCAACGTGGAGGGCATCTTCTCCCAGCAGCTGTACGCCGTCCCGGCAGTAAAGGCGGTGGCCTTCGGCGCAGGCTTCGGCTTCGTCGCCATGCGGGGCAGCCAGGCCAACGACCCCTTCTACATGGACGGCACCACCGTCCGCACCCGCACCAACCACACCGGCGGCGTCAATGGCGGTATCACCAACGGCATGCCGGTAGTTTTTGAGGTGGCCATCCGGCCCACCCCCTCCATCGCCCGGGAGCAGGACACGGTGGACCTGTCCACCGGCAGGGACGCCAAGCTGGTCATCGAGGGCCGGCATGACCCCTGCATCGTCCACCGGGCGGTGCCCGTCATTGAGGCGGCGGCGGCCCTGGCGGCCTGTGAGCTGCTGGGCATCTGATACGCCAATTCACGGGGGCCCGCGGCTCCCCATTTCATCAACAGGAGTGACCTTTCTATGTCTCAGCTGGAGGAGTACCGAGACCAGATCGACGCCGTAGACCGGGAGC
>NZ_JBMNPX010000025.1:0-32682 GCF_050943825.1 Pseudoflavonifractor sp. | reverse complement strand
CTTCGTGGCCAACGGCAAGTACTGCGTGGTCAACAACACCTACGAGCCCCAGAGCACCACGGTCTACAAGGGCGACGGCTCCAGCTTCCACCTGGACCTGGCCGCCAACGAGATCAAGTGGTACGAGCTCTAAGGTACAGTCAGGATCGTGTTGATGTGGAACTCTATAAAGAAATGATACATAATCTGCCTATCATAAGAAAGGCAGATGTGGTAATATTGGGTTCTGGACCGACTGGCATCTGTGCCGCTGCTGCCGCCAGTCTGGAAGGAGCCAAAACCTTGCTTATCAGGCAGAAGAGCGATGTGGACGGCACAGCTGCTGTGGCTGAGCGCTTTGGCAGGTATATGACGGGCAGTTCTGCTGGATTCTATGAGGAGCTGCTGAAATGGACGCGCCGGATGAATCAAAAGGATTCAAAGGCCGGGAGAAACTCTGTTACCTGCAGACGGGCGAAAAATTCTGCTTCCGGAATGGGAGCTACGGAGGAGAATGCTGAAGTCTTGCTCAGCAATACGGCCTGTGCTCCTATTATGCATGGTGAACTGCTTCGCGGCGTCATTATAGAGAACAAGAATGGCAGACAGGCGATATTGGCGAAAATCGTCATTGACTGCACTGGTGATAACAGTATTATCACTGGCGCTGGTTTGGACGAGGCGGGCTGTTGGCAAAAGTCCCGTTCAAAAGGAAAACGCGCCATCCCATGGGGCTGCTTGGTGACGGAGAAGGCAGATGGACTGATTTTGGCGGAGCAGAATTTTAGGGACGGGAATATGGCCCAGTACAGCTGCTATGCCATGTCTGCCTGCATTAGAACAGGACAATCCATGGGTGTGGCAGCAGCCATCTGTGCCAGAGAGCTGATTCTGCCTCGTCGGCTGGATGTGAAGAAGCTGCGGGCCAGATTGACCGAATTGGGAATAGCACCTTAGCTGCCAGACTGTCAGATAATAAGATATTTTCATTAAAATTTTTAAAATAAAGGCTGTTGGAAGAAAGGAAACCGATATGAAAACGCCGAGAGAAAATCTGTTGGGGCTGCTCAGAAAACAGGGATACGACTGGGTTCCATGTGAATTTTTTCTGTGTCAGAGTCTGGAGGAACAGTTTCATAAGGATGTGGGAGAAGATATCAATTATATGGACTACTTTTCCATGCCCTGGAGACGACTGCCGGATTTGGTTCCCGACTATGACGACCGGAGCCGTTTTCTGCCCTATCATGCAGAGAAGAACCATATTCAATGTGAGGAACTTGACGAGTGGGGTGTAGGTCACAGGGCTACGCCCAGTTCCATGCATATGACGCAGATGTTTTGCCCTCTGCGGGATGTGGAGTCTTCGGATGTATTGGAGCAGTATCCACTGCCTACTTACTCAAAGGAAAAGAATCCGGACCTGAGAGCATATGCAGACGCCATCCATGCCCGCGGACTGGCATCAGTAGGCAATATGCAATGCACTGTCTGGGAGACCTCATGGTATATCCGGGGCATGGAGCCTCTGATGATGGATATGATGTGCGACGAGGAGATGGCAGAGGTCATTCTGGATCGGGTGACGCAGATGTCCATCCAGAGAGCGAAACTCTATGCAGAGGCTGGGGTGGATATCCTCTATCTGGGCGACGACGTGGGGATGCAGAACAGTCTGATGATGAGTGAAGAGCTGTATGTTACCTGGATAAAACCCCGACTGAAGCAGGTGATTGAGGCAGCCAAGGCCATCAAACCTGACATCATTGTGTTCTACCATTCCTGCGGCTTTGTAGAGCCGCTCATTCCCCACCTGATTGAGGCTGGAATCGATGTGCTCAATCCCATTCAGCCTGAGTGCATGGACTTTGAGGAGATTTTCGAGAAGTACGGCGACCAGGTTGCATTCCACGGAACGGTCGGCACACAGAGTGTGATGCCCTTTGGTACCCCGGAAGAGGTTAAGGCTGTGGTAAAGAAAAATCTGGACATTGCAGGTCCGAAGGGCGGACTGTTTGTGGCGCCCACCCATCTGCTGGAGCCGGAAGTGCCCTGGGAAAATATCCGCGCCTACGTGGAAGTGTGCAGAGAATATCGTCCTGGCTGATAAAAAGAATGCGCAATGCGAGAGCCCCCGCCGGAGTATTCCGGCGGGGGCTCTCTGAGTATAAAGTCAACATCTATACATCATAATGAATAGCGGTTTGGAACTGCTGAACAGTTTTGAAGACACGCAGGCCCCCGGGGCCCCACATGGTGGGGCGGCGCTTATGCGCCGTACAAGCGTTTTGGGCCGTTGGCCCAAAACCTTGGCACAGGGTGAATTCATTTTGCCCGAGCATTTCAATCAAAAGGATGGAGCCGCCCTCTGGGCGGCGAAATCCAAAAAGAAGGACATGCCTAAGCGTGTCCTTCTTTTTGGAACGGGTGGACAGTTTCGAGGACGCCTTTCAGGTCTTCAGCTAAAACCAAAACGGAGCCCAGTGCAGCGGGTCCGGTTTGGAAAGGAGGAGCAGCAAAATGAGCGCGCTCTGACTTTTGTAAAAAAGTCGGAGCAAGCGATATGTCGCTTGCTCCGACGTGGAACATCGCAACACTATAGATGCCATCCCTTTAATCAGGGCTTTGCACTGTGGTTAATTTCTGTGTTCTGGCATATTCTGTTTTCTATTGGCAACAGTTGATATCCTCGCCTCACTGTTAGCTTTTGTTGCAAAAGATTCTCGAACAATCTATTTGCAGATTCATATCCTTCACAAATATCTCTATCGAGTTCTTGCTTTGGCGTTTTATCCATTAATACTGTCAATAATTCATCGCAAATTGACATTACAAAAACCTCCGTGTATGGATGAACCGTTGCATGCTATATTTTTGCACATAATCAGTCATCAGTTCATGATATGCGGTTACTGCTTTGTATGCTTCCTGATCATCTTCTAATTTGTCAATTTGTAATTTTAGTCTTCCCAGCTCAACTCTACTTATAGGGCGTCCATGCGACTTCCGTTCTTTATTGTCGCTCAAATTTTGTGCAATCTCTATTGCGCGGTTTCTCTTATCTTCGTCCGTAACTGGAGTCTGTGAGGAACTATGTATATTCCAATTTTTAAACTTATATTTCGGCAACCATTCGACCAATAAATCAACAGCTAAATCGCGAGCCTGTTCATAAGCGCGTAACTCAGCTAAGTCAAAATCTTTCAGTATTATAAATTCTGCATTGGTAAGCTCATTCCGCTTAGCTTTTTCGATAAGTTCATTAATTTTATCTAAATAACCAAGTGCCGCCACAAATTTACCATCTTTATTTCTTACTTGAGGATCAATTGGTCCAAGTACACTGTAATAATCCATGTAGATTTTATCTCCGCTACAGCACATTACGGTCCCTGCGCTATAAGCGTAGTCGGGGATAATAAAACTGACTTCTTTGTAAAAATTTCTAAATATATTTACTATGCGCTTCACAGGGTTCAAACTACCGCCTGTTGTAGTCAAAAGCACATAGAGTTCTTCGTGCTTTTGACCATCAGAGCAAATTTGCTCAATGATTTGTTTTACATTGGCTTCAACACCATCAATGAGTTCACCATAATAAACAAATACATCTGCATTTAAAATGCGCTCCAAATTAGAAAGTGCATTTTCCATCGCTTTTCGATTGGAATCATTTATAGGAGAAACTATCATATTTTTCTCTCCTTATATCTGAAATTGGATTTGTGTTACTTTTATAATATCATATCAACAATTGTGGTTCAACAGTGAGTTATCGTTTATTGCTACTTTTGATCAGCCAGCCTCACCATTGTAACCCGCATTGCAGAATCTAACCAGAGGTGAAAGTCCAAGGCAATTTCTGAGTGTGCGGTCACGCCGCCACCTTTGCCTTGCTTTACGGTCATCCCTATCGCTTGTGTCCTTTTCACCCAAAGGCTCGGCGTGATTGTCAGGGATGAGGAACGGGCCTGCCGGATTAGTTCCTCACATGCAGTATCATCAAAATCTGGGTTCTCCGCTATTTCCCACTGGCGTAAGAACTCCAATGTATTTCTGCTGCGCATCCAGCTTTGAATCACATACCCAGGCGATTCTTCAGAATACTTTTTGGCCAGTAGAGTCAACGATATTGGGCCATTATCTGCATTCTCTCTTATGTAACGCTTTATGATTTCGGTGTAGGTAGAGATTCTTTCAAAGTCTTTTCCCTTTTCCTCGTTGAGGGAGTCGTAAAAATCTTTTCTGATCCCGGGTACAAAATCCGGGAAAACCAAGTTCTTTGAAACAAGTGTCCCCAGCACGGACTCAAATTGAAGTGCAAGCCGCGCATACAGTTCGCTGAGTTCTTTCTCTGTCATACTGTATCCTCCGCTTTTTGCTTCAGTATAACACAGAAGATGAGGGTTAGATAGTGCCTTGCAAAATTATAATGCCGGAGATTGGTACCGAGTAGCTTTTCTGGGGCTGCCGGCCTTGTCATAGTCGATATTGCATCTATGCTCCTTTTCAAATTGGACATTCATATATGCCTTAGTTCCAACGATGGGGATATACTTTGCATTGGACAAGAGCTTATCAATGGCCGCTCTTGTCCAGCGTTCTTTTCCAGTAGGGGAAGGAATCCTTTTCTCGGAAAGTATGTCTGCAACTTTGCCAAGGCTGGCTCCGGAAAGATAGTAGTCAAAAATCATACGGATGACTTCCGCTTTCTCCTGGCAAATGATAAATGCATTGTTTTCCATCTGATAACCATAAGGAATACGCATGTTTACATATCTCCTTTACTAAAACAATAATATACGCAGGTTTAGAAACGGAATTCTCTCCGCCCAAACCTGCGTTTTGAAATAGTATTTATGGAATAATGAACAATCCAGCAGTGGTGTTTCTGGTGCAAACTGACGAGAAAAAGCAAAACCTGCGTATAACTATAGTTATACGCAGGTTTTGTCTACTTTGGTGACCCAGCGGGGACTCGAACCCCGGACCTTCGCCTTAAAAGGGCGTTGCTCTACCAACTGAGCTACTAGGTCGAATAAAATTGGCTGGGATGGCTGGACTCGAACCAGCGAATGCGGGAGTCAAAGTCCCGTGCCTTACCACTTGGCTACACCCCAGTATCGCAGGTTCAAAAAAGGGAAGGCCCGGAGCGGACGCTCCGGGCCTTCCGCCTTGAGACTATATGGGGTGGGTGACGGGACTCGAACCCGCGACACTCGGAACCACAATCCGATGCTCTACCAACTGAACTACACCCACCATATGGAAGGGAAAACTGGCACGCCTGAAGGGACTCGAACCCCTGACCCACTGCTTAGAAGGCAGTTGCTCTATCCACCTGAGCTACAGGCGCGTATGGAGCGGGTGATGGGAATCGAACCCACGCGACCAGCTTGGAAGGCTGGGATTCTACCATTGAACTACACCCGCATGGGACGCGACAAACTGAATGTCAGCCTTGATATATTACCACGGACAACCCTATCTGTCAATGCCTTTGCCGAAAAAAATAAAAAAATTTCCTCCGCACCCCAGCGCGTCATTTGAGGGGGAGTGCGGAGGCGTGGAGGTCAGGCAATCAGGCGATGGAGTCCGGAGCAGAATCCTCCATCAAGTCCTGGCCGAAAAAGTCGGAGTAGCGCACAGTGAGTGCTCCACCCCCAAAGATCACGTCAGCGATGTCCAGTCCGGGCTCCAGGGCAAGGACATAGTCCTCCGCGCTGGTGAGTGCCCGCACCAGCTCAGTGCCGTCCCGGAGCACAATGGTGACCTGGGTAAAATCAGCGGGGAGACGCTGGCCGTTGACAAAGTCAAAGATGCTGTCGGTCAGGTCACCGAAGAGGACGGTCATGCTGTCAGTGGACAGCACCGCAGCGGAGAATCCGGCGGAGATGCCCATCTCTCCCTCCTTGGAGGCCAGCAGCGTAAAGCCGTCCTCCGCCTCCTCCAGAACAAAGACCTCCAGGGAGCCGAAGGCCTCGGTGCCGGGATTCCGGTTGCCGGCCAGCAGGACCGGCTGTTCCCCGTAGGCAGTGCTCTGTAAGAGCACGCAGTCCTCGCCATAGGTGTCTGCCAGCCAGGCCGACCCCCGCTCCAGCATGCCGCTGTCCGCAGAGGGGGAGGGTGCGGGCGAAGGAGACGAAGGGGAGGCACAGGCGGCCAGAGTCAGGGCCAGCAGAAATGTCATCAGCAGGGAAGCAATACGGGAAAACCGCATAGAAAGCCCTCCTTTTTGTAATTTAAGATAAAAAATTAACGGAACGTATACAGAAACAGGCCGGAATCAGCTCCTTGGGCGGAGAGAAACACCCGGCTGTCATCCAGCCAGCCCAGGGAGCGCTCCTGATTTTGCTCCGTCCCCACCCGGTCAAAGAGAACGAGCTGGCCGGCGGCAAAGTCCAGAACCCCCAGTTGGGTTACATCCAGACTGCTGTCTTTCTTCCCCGACAGGAAGCAGCAGGCACGGTCTCCGCTGGGGGAGAGGAGGAACTGGGTGCCGGACACAAAGGTGAAGCCTTCGATAGGAGCGGATCGGGTACCGGTTTTCCAGTCCAGGACGGCTGCCTGGCCGTTGCTGTCAATCTCCAGGGCGTACCGGCCGCCCAAGTCCAGCACACCCTGGCTGCCTGCGCTGTCATAGCGGGGAAGAGAATTGACGGTCTGCTCCACCGCTCCGGAGGACAGGTCCCACACCCAGGCGGAGCAGGTATCTTCGCCGCCGGTGAGCAGCAGGATGCCGCTGTCCAGAAAGACCGCCCGGTCCAGAGAGGCGCCAAGGGTCTCCTCCAGAGCGGTCAGCGTGCCGTGCTCCAGGTCCAGCAGATAGGGGTGCTGACCGGTCTCGCCCCGTACATGGCCTGTCAGTAGGGCGTGACGCAGGTCGGAGGTGAGAGAGAAGCCGGTGATGCCGCGCAGGCCGTCCGCCGGGTGCTGCTCGGTCAGCAGGCGGCTCTCCCCGCTGCCGAGATCCAGCAGCACAGCCCGGAAGTCAAACTCCCTCAGCAGACCGCCCCGCAGCAGCAGCACCACGGCGTCACTCCGTCCGGGGATAGTCTGGGCCTCCCAGCGTCCCCCGCCGTCGGGCAGGGAGCCCTCGCCCACTGCGGTCAGTCCGCCGTTTCTCACGCACCAGAAGACCTGGCCGGTCAGAGTCCCGCCGCTGTCGGCAAAGCGGAAGGGTGTGACCTCCGCCGGAATGTCCCGGAGTGTGCCGTCTTCCAGGGCGGCAAAGCGGACGGAATCCACCGTGCCGTCCTGGTCCCGCTCCGCCTGCCACAGCGCCGTGCCGCCGGTCTGCCAGCCCTCCAGAGACAGGGGTAGGTACTGGACCTGGACGGCATCCCCCAGCTGTGCACCGGAGGAGGCGTCTCCCGCCGGGGGAACCTGCTCGGGGACGGAGAGATGGAGGAAGGAAAAGACAGCGGTGCGAAATTCCACATTGCCTGCCATGGCGGCCGCCAGAGCCCCCAGCAGCACCGCAGCAGCGGCGGCCGCAGCCAAAAGCCGGAGGCTCAGACCGCCCCGCCGTTTTGCAGGTATGGATTCGCCCGGCATGAGCCGGGCCCGGGCGCCGGAGAGCAGGGCGGGGTCCACGCCGCCCAGGGCGTCCAAGAGCATATCAGGCGTCAAAGAAATCCCTCCTGTTCCAGATAGATTTTCAGCTTGTTTCGTGTGCGGAAGAGGATGACCTTGACCCGGCTCTCCGGGAGCCGGAAGGCCTGGGCAATCTCCCGGATGGAGGCCAGATACCAGTACCGGCAGAGGAACAGGTCCCGGTCCCGGCTGGACAGTCCCTTCAGAAAGACCTCCAGGGCGTGCGTCAGCTCGGACAGCCGGGCGGCCTCCTCCGGTCCGCCGGAGGCCGGGACGCACTGGGACAGCTCCTCCAGGGCCAGGGGCACCTGGCCGCCGCCCCGTTTTTTCCGTGTGTTCCTGCGCCAGCGGTCCAGGCTGAGCCGCCGAGTGATGGCCCCCAGAAAGGCGGAGAGGACAGCAGGCCGGTGGGGCGGAATGGCGTTCCAGGTCTGGAGCCAGGTGTCGTTTACGCACTCCTCCGCGTCCCCATGGTCGGAGAGAATGTTCATGGCGATGGCGCGGCAGTAGCCGCCGTATTTCCGGTCGGTCTCCGCGATGGCGTCCTCATTTCTCGCCCAGTACAGCGCCACAATCCGGCTGTCCTCCATGACAGCGCCTCCTTCCGTCTGAAAGGTCCTTTCACCCATATAGTCGCCAATGGCGTGAAGATGGTTACAAAAAAATCCGCCTGCCGGAAATTTTCCGGCAGGCGGAGCAATATCAGAGCAGGGCGGCGGCCCAGTCGGCCTCACGGAAGCCCACCAGGACGGCTGTTTCGGTCACCAGGATGGGGCGCTTGACCAGCATGCCGTCGGATGCGAGCAGGTCAAGCTGCTCATCCTCGCTCATACCGGGCAGACGGTCCTTCAGAGCCAGGGACTTGTAGAGCAGGCCGCTGGTGTTGAAGAGCTTGCGCAGAGGCAGGCCGCTGCGGCCGTGCCACTCAGCCAGCTCCTCTCGGGTGGGGTTTTCCTCCTTGATGTCCCGGAGGGTGTAGGTGAGACCGTGGCTGTCCAGCCAGGCCTGGGCCTTGCGGCAGGTGGAGCACTTGGGGTAGCAGACAAAGAGCATGGGGAGACCTCCTGTATCAGCGGTGTGGTTCAGCGGACGTTGGCCTTGAGGCAGGCGTACACCTCGTCGGCGGTGGACAGGCCCATCACCTGGTCGGCCAGGGCGCGGGCCTCCTCCCTGGTCCAGCGGGAGATGGCCTGGCGGATGGGCAGCACGGCGGTGGGGGAGACGGAGAACTCGTCCAGCCCGAAGGCCAGCAGCAGGGGGGTCATGAGGGGGTCCCCGGCGGACTCGCCGCACATGCCCACGGGGATGCCCGCCCGCTTGGCCTGAGAGGCGGCCATGCGGACGGCCCGGAGCAGGGCGGGCTGGAAGTAGGAGCAGAGGTAGGAGACCTGGTTATTGCCCCGGTCGGCGGCCAGGGTGTACTGGGTCAGGTCGTTGGTGCCGATGGAGAAGAAGTCGGCCTCACGGGCCAGGGTGTCGGCCAGGAAAACGGCGGCGGGGGTCTCCACCATCACACCCAGCGGGATGTCCCGGTTGAAGGGGACGCCCTCCTGGGCCAGGCGGGACTTGGTCTCCTCCAGCAGCACCCGGGCGGAGCGGATCTCATCCACGCAGGAGACAAAGGGAAGGAGAATCCGGATGCTGCCGTAGGCGGAAGCACGGAGGATGGCGGACAGCTGGGTTTTGAAGAGGTCGGGCTTGCTCAGACAGTACCGGATGGCGCGGAAGCCCAGGAAGGGGTTTTCCTCAGGCGCTGTGTCCAGACAGGCGATGTCCTTGTCTCCGCCGATGTCCAGGGTACGGATGATGATCTCCCGGCCCTCCAGCCGCCGGGCGGCGTCCTGATAGATGCGGAACTGCTCCTCCTCGCTGGGAGGTGCGGCGCGGTTCATGAAGAGAAATTCCGTGCGGAACAGACCCACGCCCTCGCCGGTGTGCTCCAGCACACCGGGCACATCCCTGGGGCTGGCGATGTTGCAGCACAGGGACACGGCCTCGCCGTCGGCGGTGTGGGTGGGGCGGGCGCGGAAGCGGATCAGATCGGCCTGACGGGCCATCTCCTCTCCCTGGCGGGCGCGGCAGTCCCGGAGGACCTCCTCGTCCGGATTGACGAGGACGGTTCCGGCGCTGCCGTCCACCACCAGAGTCTCGCCGCCGGAGAGAATATCCGTAATATTGGGGACCGACAGCACGGCGGGCAGGGCCATGGTGCGCGCCAGAATGGCGGAGTGGGAGGTGATCCCGCCGCTCTCCGTCACAATGGCGGCCACATTCTCCCGCCGGAGGCCGGCGGTCATGGAGGGGGTGAAGTCCCGGGCCACCAGCACGGAGCCGGAGGGAATGGTACTCAGCTCCACCCGGGGGCGGCCCAGCAGAATACACAGCAGGCGGCGGCGCAGATCCTCCACGTCCCCGGCCCGCTGGCGCATCAGCTCGTCCTCCATGGAGGAGAACAGCTCCACATACATGCCGCACACACTGTCCGCCGCAGCCTCGGCGCATACGCCGTTTTCAATGGCGGCGTTCATCTGGCTGGTCATATAGGGGTCGGAGATCATCATGGCCTGTCCGGACAGGATCTCCGCCTGCTTGTCCCCTACGCGGGTCCGAAGCTCCTCCGCCATGGCGGAGGTCTCCCGGATAAAGGCGGCCACGGCGCCGGTCAGCCGGGCCTTTTCCGCCTCCACGCCGGAGAATACCACGTCTCCATACCCCAGGTCGGGCTCGGCCACCAGCACGGCGGTGCCGATGCCGATGCCGCCCGAGGCGGGAATTCCCTCACACTTCATAACCTGAACCTCCCAGTGCCGCCCGGCGGCAGAATCAAGGACGGAAAGGGGAAGCCTTACTCCTCGCCCAGACCGGAGCGCACCAGATCGGCGGCAGTGCGGAGCATCTCCACCTCGTCGGGACCCTCACAGCGGATCTCAATCTCGGCGCCCTGCTTCATGCAGGCGGCCATCACGTTCATAATGCTCTTGCCGTCAATCTCACGGCCGTTGAAGACGATGGTGATGTTGGACTGGAACTTGGTCATGGCCTGGACAAAGATATTGGCGGGACGCATGTGGAATCCGGCCTTGTTGATAACAGTGAGCTGCTCGCTGACCATAATGATAACCTCCAAAAATGATGTATTCCAGCGGATTCATACCCGCTTTTTCCGCAGCACGGCCAGCACCAGCATGCCGGCCAGGGCTCCGGCGGCCAGGGCGATGAGGTAGCCCGGCACATTCCGGATAACAGGGAAGACAAAGATACCGCCATGAGGGGCGGGCAGGGTACAGTTGAAGAAGGCGGCCAGTCCGCCTGCCAGGGCGGAGCCGGTGACGCAGGCGGGAATGACCCGCACAGGGTCGGAGGCCGCAAAGGGAATGGCCCCCTCGGTGATGAAGCACAGACCCATAATATAGTTAACCAGGCCGGACCGGCGCTCCTCCGGGTAAAACCGGCTGGGGAAGAAGGTGCAGCACAGGGCGACGGCCAGGGGCGGCACCATGCCGCCCGCCATGGCGCAGGCCATGACCACAGAGCCCACAGCGGGTGAGGCGGCGGCCAGGGTGGAGGTGGCGAACACATAGGCGGCCTTGTTGAAGGGGCCGCCCATGTCCACGGCCATCAGTGCGGCCACAGCTGCGCCCAGGGCGATTCTGCGGCCCTCGTCCATGGAGGCCAGGGCGCTGTCCAGGGCGGTGTTGAGCATCCCCACAAAAGGGTTGACGGCGCAGAGAAAGAGCCCGGTCAGCAGCAGCCCTGCCAGGGGGTAGAGGAGCACGGGCTTGAGCCCCTCCAGGGGGGCGGGCAGGCCGGACAGAAGACGCTGAAGCAGGCGCATCAGGTATCCGGCGGCAAAGCCGGCCACCAGGGCGCCCAGGAATCCGGCGGAGACCGCCTCGGCGGAGAAGAAGGGGAAGGTGTAGCCGGAGACGGCCAGGGCGCCGCCCACAAAACCGGCCATCAGCGCAGGCCGGTCCCCGATGGCCACGGCGATATAGGCCGACAGCACCGGCAGCATGAAACGGAAGGCGGCGTTGCCCACCGTATTGAACCAGGCGGCCAGCTGGGTATTGGTTCCAAAGGTTTCGTAGCCCAGGGAGGGGTCGTCCAGCAGGAAGGAGATGGCGATAAAGATACCGCCGGCGATGACAAAGGGCAGCATATGGCTCACGCCGTTCATCAGCTGCTTGTAGAGGGTGCGGCACAGATTTTCTCCGCCCTGTGCCGGACGGGGCCTGGCGACGACGGCCTCCTTGTGGTGGTAGATCGGGGCCTTGCCGTCCAGCACCTCCTGAATCAGCGCGGCCGGGCGGCTGATACCGGCAGACACCGGGACCCGGAGCACCGGGCGGCCGTCAAACCGGGCCATATCCACCTCCCGGTCAGCAGCCACGATGATGCCGTCGCAGGCGGCGATCTCCTCATCTGTGAGTACCCGGGCGGCGCCGGAGGCGCCGTTGGTCTCCACCTGGATGGGGCAGCCCATGGCTCTGGCCGCCTGCTCCAGCGCCTCGGCGGCCATATAGGTGTGGGCAATTCCAGTGGGGCAGGCGGTGACGGCCAGCACCCGGGGAAGGGAGGCGGGGGCGGCGGCGGGGAAATCATCGGGGAATTCCGTCCGCTCCGCCTGGTCGATGACAGCACGAAAGGCGGCGGGTGTGGCCGCCGCCATAAGCTGTGCGCGGAACTGTTCCCCCATCAGCAGCCGCATCAGGCGGGAGAGCAGCTCCAGGTGGAGTCCGTCCTCCCCTTCGGGGGCGGCGATGAGGAAAATCAGATGGGAGAGGCTGCCGTCCGGCGCGCCCCAGTCCACTCCGCCGGGGACTGTTATGGCGGAGAGACCGGGGCGGAGGACGCCGGAGCTTCTGGCGTGGGGCACAGCGATGCCGGAGCCGATGGCGGTGGAGCTCTGTGCCTCCCGCTCCAGCAGGGCCTCCCGGAACTGGGCGGGATTGGAGAGGATACCCTGGACGGACTGGAGAGAGACCAGCAGCTCCACAGCGGCAGACTTGTCCGCGGGGGCGGCGTGAAGCAGAATCCCCTGCTCCTGGAGAAGGTCCGTGATACGCAATGCTCTCATCCTTTCCGTCCAGATATGGTGAGAAGTTGGGCTTACTTGGGTGGGGCCGGACAGCGCATCAGGCGCTGCCGGGCTGGGATTAGTTGGACTCGGCCTCCCGCAGGAGCTGGAGGAACTCGGAGGAGGACTTGCACTCGGCCAGCTTCTCGGCCAGGCCGGGGTTCTTCATCAGCACCTGGAGCAGGCTGGAGAGCATCTCCAGGTAGGCGCCGGGGTCGTTCTCGGGGCCGACCAGCAGGAAGATGAGGCGGGAGGGGCCGTCCACAGCGCCGAAGTCAACGCCGTTGGGCACGGTCATAACAGTGACGCCCCGCTCCTTCACGCCGCGGCTCTTGGCGTGGGGCACGGCCACACCGTGGGACAGGGCGGTGGTGCCCAGGCTCTCGCGGGCCAGAACGTCGGCCCGGCACACGGCGGGGTCGGTGACACAGCCGAAGCGGTCGGGACCGGAGACCAGCATGGTGATGGCCTCCTCCTTGGTGGTGGCAGCGGCGCCGATGAGGATACCGTCCTCAGTAAGCAGATCAGTAATACGCATGATAATCATCCTTTCTACGATTGAATACAGTTATATGAAGGGAAACAGGGAAATAGCCTGGGGTTACAGGGTGTTGAGCAGGGCCTCCACATCCCGGCGGGTGGCCAGGTGGTCGGAGAAGGCGGTGGCGGCACCGGCGGCAGCGCCCATCTGGAGCGCTTCCCGGTAGCTGCCCGTCAGGTGCAGCCCGGTGAGGAAACCGGCCACCATGGAGTCGCCGGCGCCCACCGAGTTGCGCACCGTACCGGCGGCGGCCTCCTGGTGGAGGACCTGTCCGTCCTCGGTAAGGAGGAGGGCACCGTTGGGCCCCAGGGAGACCAGCACGTTCCGTGCGCCCTGCTCCTGGAGCTGGGCGGCACAGGCCCTGACGCCGGCAAAATCGTCAGCTGCCAGGGATACGCCGCACAGCTCGGACAGCTCGGTGTGGTTGGGTTTAATCAGGAAGGGGTGGTACTGGAGCACGTTGCGCAGCAGGGGGCCGGAGGCGTCCACCACGCAGCGGATGCCCCGCCCGGAGAGGCGGGAGAGAATGCGCTCATATATGTCAACAGGAAGGGAGGCGGGAATGCTGCCCGCAAGGACAAGGGTGTCGCCCCTGGAAATGCGGTCCAGCTTCACCAGCAGCTCCTCCAGAGCCTGAGGTGGAATGTCCGGGCCCTGACCGTTGATCTCGGTCTCCAGGCCGGTTTTCAGCTTGATATTGATGCGGCTCATGCCGGAGGGAAGCATAATAAAGTCGCTCTGGACAGACAGCTGGTCCAGCCAGGCGGCAATGCACTGACCGGTGAATCCGGCCAGAAAGCCCAGCGCCACGGTATCCATGCCCAGGTTGCGCAGGACAATGGAGACGTTGATACCCTTTCCGCCGCAGCGCAGCTCTTCTCCGCGGGTGCGGTTGAGCGCGCCCATCTCCAGATGGTCCAGATAGACGGCATAGTCCAGAGCGGGGTTAAAGGTAACGGTATAAATCACGGTTTCGAGACCTCCTCGATAATGGTGAAGGAACGGTAGCTCTCGTCGGGCAGGTAGTCGGTGATGATGCAGGCCTTCTCGATGGGAGCAAAGCTGACGGGGGAGACCCAGTCGAATTTGGTGTGGTCGGCCAGCACGTAGGCCATGTAGGACCGGCCGAAGGCCTCGCTCTTGAGCATGCCCTCCTCGGCATCCGGCGTAGTGAAGCCGGCCTTGGCGGAGATGCCGTTGGCGCCCATGAAGCACTTGGTGAAATTGTATTTCTGGAGGTTCCGGGCGGCCACGGCGCCCACCACCGCCTCGGTGGCCGGCTTGAGCTCCCCGCCCAGGATGTAGGCCTTGAGCCCCTTACGGGCCAGGTGCTGGGCGTGGGCGATGCCGTTGGTGACAAAGGTGGCCCGGCTCTCGCCGATGGCCTCCACCAGCTTTTCCGTTGTGCTGCCCGCGTCGATGTAGACAAAATCGTCATCTTCTATCAGTGTGGCGGCATACCGGCCGATGAGGACCTTCTCCTCCACATTGAGGGCGGACTTGGTGCGCACGTCGGCCTCCGACGTGGCGAAGGGGGAGGAGAGGGCGGTGGCGCCGCCGTGTACCTTGTTCAGCCGGCCCATCTCATGGAGCGCATTCAGGTCCCGGCGTATCGTGGCCTCTGAGGCGCCCAGCGTCTGGGTAAGTTCCGCCACGGTCACGGTCCGCTTCCGGGCAAGCATCTGAAGAATTTGCTGATATCGCTCCTGTGTCAGCATGTTATGGCTCCTTTTTGCGCGTTTTTATTATTTCTGAGGAGAATATAGCACCACTTCTAAAAAGTGTCAAGCAGTTTCAATCAAATTAAATCAGAATTTTTCAACAAATAATCAAAGAAAAGCGCGTCCGTGATTGGAAAAAACGAAAAGGAGGAAAAAGGTTGTCATTTTTCAAGAAATTATGTCTACCATTTTGGGCCGGATATGATATAATGTTACCCGTATATTCCTTCCTCAACCCAGTCGGGCAGAGGAAATCTGATTGGAAACGGAGAAAGAGACCATGAAGCTGAAACGGAGAATGGTGGCGCTGCTGGCTTTGGCGGCACTGCTGCTGGCGCTTCCGGCAGGCTGCGGGCCTGCTTCCGGCGGCGAGCGGGAGGCCCAGGCGGCCAATGCCCCCAGCGCCGCCCGGGATGACTTCCGGGCCGTTTGGGTGGCCACGGTGTACAACCTGGACTACCCCAACGCCGCCACCACCGACGCCGACGCCCTCAAGGCCCAGGCGGATGAGATTCTGGAGAACTGCGTAGACATGGGGATGAACGCGGTGATCCTCCAGGTGCGTCCCTCGGGGGACGCCCTCTATCCCTCAGAGCTGTTCCCCTGGAGCAAGTACCTGACCGGTGCCTCCGGCCTGGCGCCTGAGGACAACTTTGACCCCCTGGCCTACTGGGTGGAGAAGGCCCACGCCCTGGGGCTGGAGCTCCACGCCTGGATCAACCCCTTCCGCATCACCAAGGGCGGCGAGAGTGAGCTTGCCGCGCTGGACGCCAAATCTCCCGCCGTACAGCATCCCGAGTGGGTGGTGGAGTGTGACGGCAACTACTACCTGGACCCGGGCCTGCCCGAAGTGCGGGAGCTGGTGATCCAGGGGGCGGAGGAGCTGGTCCGCAATTACGATGTGGACGGCGTCCACCTGGACGACTACTTCTACCCCAGCCGCAGCTTCAACGACGAGGAGACCTTCAAGCAGTACGGTGGGGATTTCGACAATATCGGCGACTGGCGGCGGGATAACGTCAACCAGCTGATTCAGGGCCTGGATGAGCGGCTCCACGCTCTGGACCCGGAGCTGTCCTTCGGCGTGTCTCCCTCCGGCGTGTGGGCGGACAGTACCCACCAGAGCGCCGGCTCCGCCACCACCGGCAACTATGAGAGCTACTACGCCGCCTACGCCGACAGCCGCAAGTGGGTGAAGGAGGGCTGGGTGGACTACATATGCCCCCAGATCTACTGGTACATCGGCCACCCCACCATGGACTATGAGACCATCGCCCGCTGGTGGAGCGATACGGTGAAGGGGACAGGCGTCAAGCTGTATATCGGCATGGCGGATTACCTGGCCGACGATGGCACCGAGGGTTCCCCCTGGAACGGGCTGGATGCCATCACCCAGCAGCTGACCCTGAACCGGGAACTGGGCGTATCCGGCGAGGTCCACTTCCGCTATAAGTTCCTGGCGGTCAACTCCAACCTGAAGAAGCTCTACGAGACCTGGTACAGCCAGTCCATAGACGACCCTCTGGCGGCGGAGACGGCGGCCTTCCTCTCCCGCCTGCCCCAGGAGGAGCAGACCCACTGGGCCGCCCAGTACTACGGCGTCCTGGGGGCCATGGGGGTGGTCACCGGTAAGCCGGACGGCACCTACTCCCCCGACGAGCAGGTGGACCGGGCCTCCATGAGCAAGCTGGTGTGGGGGGCCATGCCCTACCTCAACGGCAAGACCCTGCCTGTGGGCGGCGCGGATACACCCCTGATCGGCACGGCGGGCACCTGGGCGGAATGGTATATCAGCGCGCTGTGCGCCTATGGATATCTGGAACAGGAGGACTATGCCGACGGTTTTTTTCCTGCTGACCCCATGCCCCGGGCGGAAGTGGTCAAGCTCCTGGTCCGGGCATTGGGGTATGAGGACGACGGCACCGTCACCAGTACCGTCTATCCCGATGTGACAGAGGATTTCTACTACATCGCCAAGGCCACTGAGCTGGGTATCATCACCGGCAAGCCGGACGGAACCTTTGCCCCCAATGAGGGCGTGGACCGCGGCAGCGCGGCGGCCATGCTTCTCCGGGCCATGGAGGTCGCCTCCAAGACGGCCTGAGGGATTGAAAGCAACAAAGAGGTATCCCTGTGGGACAAGCCCACAGGGATACCTCTTTGTTATATATGTATCGGCCTTACATCAGAAACAGGGAGAAGATGACCGTGAGGATACCGCAGATGCCGATGGCCAGGCCGCTCATGGCGCCCTCAGTCTCACCCAGCTCCAGAGCCTTGGAGGTGCCCACGGCATGGGAGCAGGCGCCGATGGCCAGACCGGCAGCTACCGGGTCCTTGACCCGGAAGAGCTTGATGAGCACAGGGGCCAGGATACTGCCCAGGATGCCGGTGATGATGACGGCCACCACAGTAATGGCCTGGATGCCGCCCAGATTCTCAGAGATGCTGACGGCGATGGGGGTGGTCACCGACTTGGGGATCAGGGAGGCGGAGACGGCCTCGTCCAGCCGGAAGAGGCGGCACATGAGATAGATACTGCCCATGGAGGTGATGGAACCGGCGGTACAGCCCACCAGGATGGGCAGCCAGTTCTCCTTGAGCAGGTTGATCTGAGTGTAGATGGACACGGCAAGACAGGCGGTGGCGGGGGCCAGGAACATATTGATGATGGCACCGCCCTGGTTGTAGGATTCATAGGGGATGCGGCACACCAGCAGCACGGCGGACACCAGAACGATGGCGATGAGCAGCGGGTTGCACAGCACCAGTCCGGTCTTTTTCTGGATGCGGACGCCCACCCAGAAGGCGATAACACTCAGGGCGATGCCGAAAAAGGGAGAGGCAAAGAGTTCAGCCATCATTTCTTCCTCCGATCCATGAGATATCTTGTCAGCCGCACGGCCCAGGCTGTGACGGCGAAGGTAAGCAGAGTGCTCACCAGGCAGATGACCAGCAGGGGAATCAGATTGCTGGCCAGAATGTCAAAGTAGTTGATGATGCTCACGCCGGCCGGGATGAAGAAAAAGGCCATATTGGACAGCAGAAAGTCGGACTTCTCACGGATGTGGTCCACCTTCAGCGCCCGGACCAGCAGCAGGATGAGCAGCAGCACCATGCCGATGACGCTGGCGGGGAAGGGAAAGGGCAGAATAGCCTCCACAATCTGGCTGATCCAGCAGATGGTGAAGATAATGGCGATCTGACAGATAATTTTCACAGCATTCGCCTCCGGGCGTTGTGTATTTCCGAATATGGTCGGAACCCGGTTTTTGATTCTAAGACCTTTGAAAGCGTTTGTCAAACCAAGAATTGAAACATTTTTTCCAAATGAGTTATACACAATGTGCAAAAGCGGTCTTCCCCTTTTCAGACGGAGGGACTGCGTGCTATAATACCGGCGGACAGCGCCCTCTGGGCGTAAACTGATCAGGGATGCCCCGGCAGGGGAGAAGGAGCGTTGGTTATGGAAAAGCGATACGGCGTCACCAGAACAGAGGGGGAGCCCAACTGGGACGCCATTCCCCGGGAGCAGGCGGCCTGCGCCTGCTGGGGCACCACATATACTCCGGAGACTATCTTTCAGTGCGCATACACGCCGGGAAAGGCACTTTATATCCGTATGGAGTGCCGGGAGGCAGACCCTACGGTCCGCTGCCGGGAACAGGACGGCCCGGTGTGGAAGGACAGCTGTATGGAGGCGTTTTTGGCCGCTGACCGGCAGGGGAGCTATATGAACCTGGAGTGCAACAGTGCGGGTGCGCTGCTGTGCTGTGTCGGGGAAGGGCGGCACAACCGTCTGCGGCTGGCGGAGAGCGGCCTGCCCAGGCCTGTCCTGCGCAGCCGGGTGAACAAGGCGTGGTGGGAGGCCTGTCTGGAGATTCCGGCCGAGACGCTGAAGGGCCTGTGGAACCTGGAACTGGCCCCCGGCGGCGTGCTGTACGCCAATTTCTACAAGTGCGGGGACGATACGCCCCAGCCCCACTTCATCAGCTGGAGCCCCATCGACCTGCCCAAGCCTGACTTCCACGCGCCGCAGTTTTTCGGCGCGCTGGAGCTGCTGTAACCACGCGCTGTGATTTTATGGCCATACCGCTGGAAGCGGCACATGGCTATTTTTGCTATGCTTTTGCATAGCAAAATACTCCCAGCTTATCGGAGCATGCGATCCGATAAGCTGGGAGTATTTGCTGCCGAAATAAGGAATACGGCGGCAATCGACAGGGCGTTTATTTTTCCCGCTGCTGGAGCTGGAGCCGGTCAGCGATCATGGCGATAAACTCGCTGTTGGTGGGCTTGCCCTTGGCGTTGGAGACGGTGTAGCCGAAATACTTCTGGATCCAGGTCGCCCCGGTCCCAGGCCACCTCGATGGCGTGACGGATGGCACGCTCCACCCGGGAGGCAGTGGTATTGAACCGCTTGGCCACCTCGGGGTAGAGCACCTTGGTGACGGCGTTGATCACGTCCATGTCCTGGACGGCGATGATAATGGCCTCCCGCAGGTACTGGTAGCCCTTGATGTGGGCGGGAACGCCGATTTCATGTATGATGGAGGTGACGGTGCTCTCCAGGCTCTGCTCCCGGACAGCGGGACGGGCCTCCTCCTCCTGACCGGACTGGCTCAGGGCGGAGAGCTGCCGGATGCGCTCGGCAGCGGTGGTCATGCGGCAGGGCTTCATCAGGTAATAATCCGCACCGGCGGAGGCGGCATGGGCGGCCACAGCGCCGCTGGCAAAGCTGGAAATTACCAGAACCCGGGGGCGGGGCGTCAGTGCTGCCAGCTCGGCGAGGACCTCCAGCCCGTCCATCCGAGTGAGAACAAGATCCATGGCCACAACGTCCGGCCCAAGCTCCTTTGCCAGACGAATGGCCTCCTGTCCGTCACCGGTGGAGGCGATAACCTCCATATCGGGCTCCTCACTGAGCGCGTCGTTGAGCAGGCTGCGGAATTCCTCTCCCGCGTCCGCAGTCAAAATTCTGATTTTGTTCTCCATGTCCTCGTCCTTTCCAAGCGTATGCTTGTTGAGATAGCGCCGCGGGCCAGATGTCATTACCGGTTGGCTATAATTTACCATAAATAGACAGCGAGCGCAAGAGGAAAATGGAAATAAATGGATAAAAAGGATTCGACTATTCTCGACCATGAAGGTCGAATCGGGGGAATGGATGTCAGAAAAAGGAGGGGGACTCCTCAGGAACAGGGCCGCAGAACAGCGCATACATAGCGGGTATCCACCTGTTCTGTGCACCACACGCCGTTGTCTGACACACCAAAGGCGATCCCGTCGGCTGCCATGGCCTGGGCGTCAATTTTCAGCACCACCGGCGCCTGCCGCCAGCGGCAGGCGGACTGCCAGGCCTTGGACTCCTCCGCCTGCATGTGGACCGCGTGGCGGGACATTCTGGAGATGGATCCGCTGTCCTGGATGGCGCTCCAGGCACGCTCCGTAGTGCCGTGGTACAGGTAGGCGGGCGGAGCGGCGGGGGTAAGCTCAGGCTCCACCCAGGGGATGGAGTGGCCCTGGCAGGCCTTGATTCTGCGCTTGTCCGGGCTGAAGCGGTAGCGGCCCTTGTTGTCCGTGGCCACAAGCTGCTCCAGATCGGGCATGGTGAGGTGGTACCGCCCGGCCTTGTTGATATTCTCAATCAGCTGTGCGGTGCTGACCCAGCCGTGGCGGTCCATATCCAGCCCGGCGTCCTCGGGGGCGTGCCGCAGCAGGCGGCAGAGATAGATGGATAGCTTGGTCTGATTCATGTCGGTTCCCTCCTGCGGCTTTAATTGACATAATATTTTCCCATATTATAACATATGTCTGCAATTCGGTCAATTGCGGGAGGAAAAGAGATGGGCCCGGCGGAGTGCTCCGCCGGGCCCATCTTTACAGTCAGGTCAGAGCGTCTGCTGAGGTATTCAGCATGTTCTCCGCCAGAATACCGTAGCCCTGGGTGGGGTCATTGACCAGCACATGGGTTACCGCGCCCACCAGTCTGCCGTTCTGCAGAATGGGGCTGCCGCTCATACCCTGGACAATGCCCCCCGTGGCCTCCAGCAAGCGGGGGTCCGTCACCTTAATCATCATATTTCTCGGGTCGTCGTCGTTCTGGGGATAGATGCGGGTAATCTCCACCGTGTACTCCTCCACCGCGTCCCCGGCGATGTTGGAGAGAATGGTGGCCTCACCCAGCTGGACCTGGTCACGGGTGGCTACCTCCACCGGCTCAAGGCCCGCTGCCAGGCTCTCGTCGGTCAGGTGGCCGAAAATGCCGCTCTGGGTGTTGGCGTACAGGTCGCCCATGTCCTGGGACACCTGAAAGGCGCCGTGGAGCTCACCGGGATTGCCCGATTCACCCTTCTTCACATCGGTCACTTCGGCGTACATGATGGAGCCGGAGGACAGCGGCATCAGCAGGGCGGTGTCGATGTCGCTGATGCCGTGGCCCAGGGCGCCGAAGACACCGGATTCCGGGTCGTAGAAGGTCATGGTGCCGATGCCCGCCATGGAGTCACGGATCCAGGCGCCCAGCTTATAGGTGCCGTCTGCGCTGCACTGGGCGGCCTGGACGGTCATCTGGAGCTGCTGTTCTCCACGCAGGCAGCGGATGCTCATCTGGCGGTCTCCTACCTCCTGGAGTATCTCCTGGACCTCCTCAATGGTGTCCACTTCCTCGCTGTTGATATGGGTGATGATGTCCCCCTCCTGAAGGCCGCAGTCCTTGGCAGGGGTCTGGGAACCCTGCTGCGTGGAGATCTCCGACAGGCCCACCACCAGAACGCCGTCGGAGAAGAGTTTAATGCCAACTGCCCGGCCCAGCGGAATCACAGTTTGCTCCGTTTCTGCGGACGGCTGCGCTCCGCCGCCAAAGCTCCAGGCCTCCAGGGCCGTCCCCTCTGGTCCCGCCGCCGCCGCGGGCGCCGGAGCAAGAGAGAGCAGCCCTGCCGCCGCCAGGCAGACCGCCAGGAGCCGCAGCGCAGCCGTCCCGCGCTGTCCCCGTTCTTCCTCCTTCATAAAACCACCTCTCTGAAAAAAGAATAAAACTTCATGCGCCAAGAGCGTACCACCAAAACAGGCAAAGACCTGCGGCGCATGAAGTTTATGCGCATATGGACCGTCCCGACCCATGCTGCGCCTCTTTTAATATGACCGCTTTTTCCGCAAAAACATCCCGCCGTCACTGCCAAAGTCACACAGCGCTGGATGCCGGAAAATTCCAGAGCCTGCCGTTTCGGGCATGGGCGACGGCATACGGCCAGCTTCTGTAAAAATTCCAGAAAGCGGCCCGTACCCCGGCGGGACGAAACGCGCATTGCGGCGGCTGACAAATTGAATTACAATGGTATAGATAAAAACGGCCGCTTGGTAATGGGAGAAAGTTCCATCACAAAAAAGTACCAATTAAAATGGAATAATTATGGCACAGCCGAAAGGATGGAACTATAATAAATCTGTACAAAAAAGAAGAAAAAATTACCGCGGCAAGAGGAAAGTCGGAGCAAGACAGATGCGGGGGAGTTGAGATGGAGAGACATACGGGCCGGGAGAAGGCGTGCCTGTTCGATTTCAACGTGGCGCGTGAGACAGTGGAGTCCTTTTCCGCTGCCTGCGGCGTCAGCTGCGCAGTACTGAACCGGGAAGGGGAGGTGCTGTTCAAAACCAGCGTGGGCAGCGAGGGATGCAGCGCCTGCCGCGCCATCATGGCCAGCCATGGTCTGCCCTTCCGCTGCGGCAAGCTCCATCTGTACGGCGCTGCCCAGGCCGAGCGGTTCGGCGGGCGGTACATCTACTTCTGCCCCTCCGGTCTGGCCTATTTTGCCTCTCCCGTCATGGTGGGAGGACAGGCGGCGGGGGCGCTGGTGGGCGGCCCGGCGCTGATTATGGATGTGGAGGACTATCTGGCAGGCGAGCCCAAGGCGTGGCAGGGGCTTGCGGCGGAAGAAGTATCCTCGCTGTGTACGGCGCTGGAGAGCTCCCCGGCCATGGAACCCGCCCGGCTCTCCCATATGTCGGCGCTGCTCTTTGCGGCCTCGGTCTATGTGGGGGACAACAGCGCGGCCCTTCTGGCCCACCGGGAGGAGACCGCCCAGCAGCAGGACATCGGCGTCTATATCCAGCAGCTCAAGCTGGAGCGGGCGGAGCGGGATTACCCGCTGGCCAAGGAACGGGAGCTGGTCCACGCCATCACCGAAGGAGACCAGTCCACCGCCCGGAGGCTGCTCAATGAGCTGCTGGGACATATCCTCTTTTCCACCGGCGGCGACTTCCGGCTCATACGGGCCAGGGCGTTGGAGCTGATGGTGGTGCTCTCCCGGGCGGCGGTGGACGGCGGAAGCGACCAGAACATGATTTTCGATATGAACTTCCGCCATCTCAACGAGATTGACCACCTGCGCACGGCGGAGGATCTGGTGCTGTGGCTGACACGGGTGACCGAGCGGTTTGTGAGCTCCGTGTTCTGCCTGGTGGATGTCAAGCACAAGGACGTTATCTATAAAGCCATTGAGTATCTCAAACGCAACTGTCAGGGTAAGGTGACGCTGGAGGAGACCGCCGGATATGTGGGCCTGTCCTCCTCCTACTTCAGCAAGGTATTCAAGGAGGAGATGGGGGAGACCTTCAACAGCTATCTCAGTGAGCTGCGCATCTCCAAGAGCAAGGCCATGCTGCTCACCACAAACGCATCCATCGCGGAGATCTGCGACCGGTGCGGGTTTGACGATCAGAGCTATTTTACCAAGGTGTTCAAAAAGTATACCGGTGTGACGCCGGGCCGGTTCCGGGAGCGGCGCGGCAGGCTGGAGACAGAAAAGGAGCGCAGTGCCTGGCCGGACGGTGGGGAACATAACCAAAGAAAGAAAGGGAGATCATCATTATGAGCATTCTTAACGACATTTCCGAGGCCATGCAGAAGGGCAAGGCCAAGCTGGTCAAGCAGATGGTGCCCCAGGCGCTGGAGGAGGGCTATTCCGCCAAGGAGATCCTGGAGGAGGGGCTGCTGGCGGGTATGAATATTGTGGGCGAGCGGTTCCAGAACAATGAAATTTTTGTGCCTGAGGTGCTCATCGCCGCACGTGCCATGAATGCGGGCACTGAAATTCTCAAGCCCCTCCTGTCCGGCAACGATGCGGAGCCTCTGGGCCGTGCCTGTATGGGCACCGTAAAGGGCGATCTCCACGACATCGGCAAGAATCTGGTGCGCATGATGTTTGAGGGTAAGGGCATTGAGGTCATTGACCTGGGCGTGGATGTGGACGCCGATACCTTTGTCCAGACCGCCATTGAGCAGCACTGTGATATCATCGCCTGCTCCGCCCTGCTGACCACCACCATGCCCGTCATGGAGGAAGTGGTGCGCCGGGCCAGCGAGGCCGGTATCCGGGATAAAGTGAAGATCATGGTGGGCGGCGCCCCCGTGACCGAGAAATTCTGCCAGTCCATCGGCGCTGATTGCTACACCGCCGACGCGGCCAGCGCCGCCGCTGCCGCCGCTCAGATGCTGGCGTAACAGACTGCAAAAAAAGCCTTCCGGGAACACAGGTTCCCGGAAGGCTTTTTTATGTATTCTGATGTGTGAGCCGCCCTCAGGCGTACTTCTTGACCACAGCGGCCATGTCGTCCCAAGCCTTCTCCATGTCGGACACCAGCTTGAACTGAGTCCGGCAGCGGTCCAGGTTCTGACCCTCCCGGTGGGTGGCGAAGTAGTGGTCGCCCTCCAGGTAGTCGGTGAGGAAACGGATGCCGCACTCCAGGGTCATCAGCTTGGCGCCCCAGGGCAGGTACTCCAGCTCGGCGGGGGTCAGGCTGCCGGCGCAGCCGGTGAGGAAGCCGCGGGTGTAGGCCTCGAAGAGATCCAGGTCAAAGTTGACCTTGGACAGGTCCCGCTCATCCTCGGCGGAGTGGTTGGCGCCGAAGCGGATGGAGTCGCCAAAGTCGTTGATGGCCAGACCGGGCATGACGGTGTCCAGGTCGATGACGCAGATGCCCTTGCCGGTCTCCCGGTCGATGAGCACGTTGTTGAGCTTGGTGTCGTTGTGGGTGACCCGCAGGGGCAGCTTGCCCTCCCGCAGGGCGGACATGGCCACGGAGCAGTCGGCCTCGTGGGCCATGACAAAGTCGATCTCGGGCTGCACGTCCTTGGCCCGGCCCATCACGTCGGCCTCCAGGGCCTTCTTGAAGTTGGCCAGCCGGTTCTCGGTGTCGTGGAAGCGGGCGATGGTCTCGTACAGGGTGTCGGCGGGGTAGTCCTTCAGCTGATGCTGGAAGCGGCCGAAGGCCAGGGCAGAGGCCTCGAAGAGCTCGGGGGTCTCGGCGGCCTGGAGGCAGACGGTGTCCTCGATGAAGGGGAACACGCGCCAGGCACGGCCCTCACTGTCGGTGAAATAGCTCTCGCCGGTGCGGGTGCGCAGCACGGTGAGGGTCTCCCGGTCGGGGTCGCCGCCCTCGGCGGCGATGACCTTGCGCAGGTAGTCGGTGACGCCCACCACATTGGCCATCAGCTGGTCGGGACGGGAGAAGGCGGCGTTGGACACCCGCTGGAGGATGAAGCGCACGCAGTCGCCCTCGGGGGGCTGGGTGTGGACGCAGAAGGTATCGTTGATGTGGCCCTTGCCGAAACGGACGGCTCCCACCAGGGGCGCGCCGAAGTCATAGGCGGCCAGGGCCTCCTGAAGATGCAGCTCAGCGGTATTGGACATGGTCTCTTATTCCTCCCAAAGTTTCTCGGGGTACAGGCCGGACTCGGTCATGGCATGGATGGCGGCCACAACAACGGGCTTGTCCTCCTTGTAGGTCACGCCGTACCACTTGTCACGGCTGCGGAGCACCTCAACACGGGCCTTGCCCTCGGCGATGAGCTGGCTCACCACGCTGGGCAGGAAATACTCGCCCTTGATGGGGTTGTTCCTGAGGGCGTCGTCCAGGAAGGCGGGGAAGCGCTTCCAGGCCTCGTCCAGGTAGCTGCGGGTGAAGCCCCACAGGTTCATGGACACGATGGTGTCGCCGGGCAGGTCGGTCCAGGTCTTACCGTCGTCCTCGGTATACCGGGGGCAGGTCTCGCCCTTCTCGATGCGGGTACGCTCGGTAACGCTGAGCAGCTCGTGGTTCTCGTTCTCCACGCACACGCCCCGGGCCACGTGGCCGTTCTCGGTGACGGTGTTCTCCAGCAGGTAGCCCACCATGGCGTACTGGTACACGCCGTCCTTGTCGGGGTGGTCCACCAGGTAGTTGTAGATCTCACGGAAGCCCTCGGGGCCGTAGTAGTCGTCGGCGTTGATGACGGCGAAGGGACCGTCCACCACATGCCGGGCAGCCAGGGCGGCCTGGGCGGTGCCCCAGGGCTTCACTCGGCCCTCGGGGACGGAGTAACCCTCGGGCAGGTCCTCCCTGAGCTGGTAGGCGTACTTCACGTCCATCACCTTGCTCAGGCGGTCGCCGATGCCGGCCTTGAAGTCCGCTTCAATCTCCGGCTTGATGACAAAGACCACGGTCTCAAAGCCGGCCCGCTTGGCGTCGTAGATGGAGTAGTCAATGATGAGCTCGCCGTGGGCGCCCACGGGGTCCAGCTGCTTGAGACCGCCGTACCGGCTGCCCATGCCGGCGGCCATGACCACAAGAACAGGTTTGTTCATAATCAAAAAGCCTCCTCAATGCTCCTCAATCAGGTTTGCTCCTCAGCGATAGCTCCCCTGGGGGGAGAAAGGGCGCTCAGCCCTTGTAGCCGTTGGGGTTCATGGACTGCCACTTCCAGCTGGAGGCGCACATGTCCTCGATGCCGTACTGGGCCACCCAGCCCAGCTCATCCCGGGCCTTGGCGGGGTCGGCATAGCAGGTGGCGATGTCGCCGGGCCGGCGGGGGTCCATCACATAGGGCAGAGTCCTGCCGCAGGCCTTCTCATAGGCGTGGAGCACCTCCAGCACGGAGTAGCCCTTGCCGGTGCCCAGGTTGCACACGAACAGTCCGCAGTTGGTGGCCAGCTTCTTCAGCGCGGCCACATGACCCCGGGCCAGGTCCACCACGTGGATGTAATCCCGCACGCCGGTGCCGTCGGGGGTGGGATAGTCATTGCCGAAGACGTGGAGCTTCTCCAGCTTGCCCACAGCCACCTGGGCGATGTAGGGCACCAGATTGTTGGGGATGTCGTTGGGGTCCTCGCCGATAAGGCCGGACTCGTGGGCGCCGATGGGGTTGAAGTACCGCAGCAGGGCCACGTTCAGGGTGGGGTCGGCGGCGCAGATATCGGTGAGGATGCGCTCCAGGAAGAGCTTGGTGGTGCCGTAGGGATTGGTGGTGCCGCCGGTGGGGAAATCCTCACGGATGGGCACGGTGGCGGGGTCGCCGTACACGGTGGCGGAGGAGGAGAACACGAAGTTCTTCACGCCGTGGCGGCGCATGGCATTGAGGAGCACCAGGGAGTTGACCAGGTTGTTGGTGTAGTACTCCAGGGGCTTGGCCACGCTCTCGCCCACAGCCTTCAGGCCGGCGAAATGAATCACGGCGTCAATGTCGGGGTACTGGGTGAAGAGGGCCTCCACCTCGTCGGGGTTGCACAGCTCAGCCTTGACGAAGGGGATCTTCTTGCCCACAATCTTCTCCACACGGCGGACGGCCTCCTCGCTGGAGTTGCACAGGTTGTCGGCCACCACGATATCGTAGCCGGCCTCGATGAGCTCAACACAGGTGTGGCTGCCGATGTAGCCGGCGCCGCCGCTGACCAGAATAGACATAAAAAACGCTCCTTTTCATTTATAATTGTTTCACTGTCCACATTGTAATCGGGGGACGGCTGAAATGAAATAGACAGTTCCCCACAATATTTACACAAAAGGGTTGCACTTTCTGACGGAGTGCACGATATTTGCAGAATCGTCCGGTGAAGCCGCTGATGTTACCGTCCGCTGCCGCCGGGGCGGGTCTTGCCCGCCAGGATTTTCACGCTGGAGGCGTACTCGCTGGGGGTCATGCCGGTGACCTTCTTGAAGTGGCGGGAGAAGTAGTAGATGGACTGGTAGCCCAGGGCGGCGGCAATCTCGGTGAAATTGCGGCTGCCCTCCCGGATCATCTCCTTGGCGCGCTCAATCTTCAGCTTGCCGAAGTATTCCATGGCACCGCCGCCGGTGCGCTCCCGGAAAATCTGCTGCAGCCGGCTGCGGCCTACCAGATTGTCCCGGCAGACCTCCTCCAGGGTGAGGCTGCGGCCCAGGTTGTCCCGCAGATAATCCGTGACCTTGCCGAAGAGCTCCTCACGGCCGCGGGTGCGGATCAGGCTGGCGGGCGGGGGAGCGGCGGCGCCGTCCCGGCGTAGCAGGGAGATGAGCAGCTCCTCAATGGCGGCGCCCAGCAGCTGCTCGGCGCCGAAGGGGGCGTCCGGACTGCGCTCCATGGCGGTGGTGGTGGGGTCATTCAGCGGGGTGGAGAAGGCTGCGGCCCCCTCCTCCACAATGCGGGCCATAAGGGCCCGCTCCACGTCGCCGGCGGTGTCCACCCGTCCCTCAAAACGAGACATGTCCGGTCCGTCACAGTAGAAGCTGACCACCACCAGGTTGGGCGCCGAGGTGCCGGTGGCCCGGAGCGCGTGAAACTCACCGGGGGCGTGAAAGATAAGCTGCCCCCGGGTCATACGCAGCTGGCGATCCCCTGCCAGCACGTCCAGCTCGCCCTTGTCCACATAGAGGAACTCCCAAAAGTCGTGGCGCTCACCTTCAAAGTAGTAGTCGCTGGAGTATTCAAAGTAATGTACGGTCACCACCCGGTCCACCTGGATGGGCCGGTTCAGCACGACGGGATGAAACATCATGGAACATCACCTCCCGGCAGATGTTGTTATGAAGGACGCTGCTGTTTGGACTGCCTGCGGTACTCCATGGGGCTGATTCCCTCCAGCTTGCGGAAGCTCTGGGAGAAGTAGCTGGGGGAGGAGAAGCCCAGCATGTGGGAGATCTGACTCAAAGAGTGGTCGGTCTCACCCAGCAGGTGCTTGCTCTCGGAAATTCTCCTGGAAATGAGGTAGTTGATGGGGGAGATGCCGTACTCCCGGGAAAAGGTGTGCACCAGATAGTACTTGTTCACATGGGCCACCTCGGCCAGTATATCCAGGGAGAGGCTCTCCTTGAAATGACTATCAATGTACCGGCGGACAACGGCGCACTCCTTGCTGGAGCGGGCGCCGGGAGCGGCAGGCGTGAGGGAGAAGTCGGTGCGGCGCATCAGCCGCACCACCAGCACCTCCAGAAGGTCCTGGCACACCAGGTCGTATCCGCTGGCCTTGGTCTCAATCTCGCTGAGCATGGCCCGGAGATAATAAAGGGTGTCTTCACGTCCGCCGCCGCAGTTGATGAAGCGGTAGCGGTCGTCTCCATTTTCCCCGGCGGCAAACTCCAGCCCCTCCACACCCATGACGATATACTCCAGCGGGCTGGCGTTGAAGCTGACCTCGGTGTGCTCCACATTGGGATTGACGATGACCATGTCATCCACTGCCACCGAGAGGGTGAGCTCCTCAATCTGAAATTTTCCCATGCCGCCCACCACATAAAAAATCTCCGTACAGGTGTGGGTGTGGGGCAGGCTGTGCCAGTCGCCGCCGTATTTCGCGGTGCTCACATATAGCAACCGGGTGGAGGAACGGTCCAGGGGGGCCACACCGCCCTGACCCAGGTCGTATCGGCTGTTGCTCAAGAAAACCATCTCACTTCAGCACTTTAATGCAATTTTATAGATATTGCGCGGGGAAAGCCAGAAGACCGCCTATCATTATAAAGCATGGAGCAAAATTGTGCAATGTGAAAAAAACACTTTTTTCTTTAAGGGGGTGGAATGTTAAGATTTTTGAAGCACATTGGAGGTGATTGATATCGAATTTTGTTTGTGCACAAAAATGCTGTCCTATTTTTGAGCTTACTATCAAAAATAGATTAAAAAGCAATATCTATAAAATTGAGGACAAGAATAACATTGATATCCCGCCGGGAAGCGGTATACTAGAACCATGCAGAGGCGGTCAAATGCCTCACAAACGGTGAAAACGGAAACTTTATTAGGAGGTTACAAGGAAATGAAACTGAAGAAGCTCACAGCTCTCGGCCTGACCCTCGCGCTCTCCGCTTCGCTCCTCGCCGGCTGCGCCAACAGCACCCCCGGCGGCGACGCCAACTCTCCCGCTCCCAGCGGCAGCCAGTCCGGCGGCGAGACCACCGGCGAGACCATCAAGGTGGCCGCCATTGAGACCAGCTACGGCACTGAGGTGTGGCAGCAGGTTGCCGATGCCTTCACCGATCAGACCGGTATCCAGGTCGACCTGGTGACTGACAAGAAGCTGGAGGACGTTATCGGCCCTGCCATGCAGGGCGGCGAGTACCCCGACGTGATTCACCTGGCCACCGGCCGTGAGGCCGGCCTGACCGAGCAGTTCATCAAGGACCACAACATCGCCGAGATTACCGACGTGCTCTCCATGACCGTGCCCGGCGAGAGCGCCACCGTGGCCGACAAGATTATCCCCGGCTTCGTCAACGACAGCTCTATCACCAACCCCTACGCCGACGGCAAGACCTATCTGGCCCCCATGTTCTACTCCCCCTGCGGCCTGTTCTACAACAAGGGCCTGTTCGAGGAGAAGGGCTGGGAGGTTCCCACCACCTGGGACGAGATGTGGGAGCTGGGCGACAAGGCCGCTGCTGAGGGCATCTCCCTGTTTACTTACCCCACCACCGGTTACTTTGACGCCTTCTTCTATGCTCTGATGTACGAGGCCGGCGGCGAGCAGTTCTTCTTTGACGCCACCCACTACGCCGAGGGCATCTGGGACACCCCCGAGGCCAAGCTGGCCTTCGACACCGTTGCCAAGCTGGCCACCTACACCAACCCCATCACTCCCGCCCAGGCCAACGACCAGGACTTCACCCAGAACCAGCAGCTGGTGCTGGACAACAAGGCCCTGTTCATGCCCAACGGCACCTGGATCGTGGGCGAGATGGCTGAGGCTCCCCGCGCTGACGGCTTCGAGTGGGGCATGACCGCTCTGCCCGCTCTGACCGAGGGCGGCGACCGCTACAGCTACACCTTCTTCGAGCAGATGTGGATCCCCGCCGGCGCTGAGCACATCGACGCCGCCAAGCAGTTCATCGCCTTCATGTACAGCGACACCGCCGCTGACCTGTTCGCCGCCGCCGGCGCCGCTCAGCCTGTCACCGGCATCGTGGACCAGCTGACCGGCGACAACCAGATCTTCTACGGCATCTATGATGACGGCGCCAAGGCCGCTCTGGGCTCCTTCGCCTCCTACAAGTCCGTGGCCGGTCTGGGCACCGTCCGCGAGGTCTTCTTCGACCCCGTGAACTCCCTGGTCTCCGGCTCCATGACCGAGCAGGAGTGGATCGACAGCATCAAGGCCGCCAGCGACCAGATGCGCGCCAATCTCCAGTAATTAAGACCTGAAGTCATAAACTGAATAACCAGTATTCAGGACAGCAGGGGGGACGATGAGTAGCAGGCTGCTCATCGTCCCTTTTGCTCCCTGATATCTGTGTGTGTCCCCGCGTATCCGGCCAAAGCCGGCGCAGAAAGGAGCTGAGCGTGTGAAAAAGAATAAGGGGCGCAGCCGCTTTGTTGCGCTGTGCGTGGCCCCCGCAGTGATCCTCTTCGTCATCTTCATGATTATCCCCACCATCAACGTCTTCCGCATGTCTCTCTTTGAGAGAGGCGCCTATTCCCCCACCGAGACCTTTGTGGGTCTGGCCAACTTCAAGGCCCTCATCAACGACTCCCTGTTCATCCGCTCCATGCAGAACACCATCCTCCTCATTGTGGTGGTTACCATGGTGACCTTCGCCTTCGCGCTGGTGTTCGCTGGAATCCTCACCCGTGAGAATGTCAAGGGCAAGAATGTCTTCCGCGTGATCTTCTACATCCCCAACATCCTCTCCGTGGTCGTTATCTCCGGTATCTTCTCCGCTATCTACAAGCCCGAGAACGGTATGCTCAACAGCCTGCTGTCCATGATTACCGGTCAAACCGTGACTGTTCTCTGGAAGGACGCCCCCCTGGTTATGGTGAGTATCATCATCGCCATGGTGTGGCAGGCCATCGGCTACTACATGGTCATGTACATGGCCTCCATGGCCAGCGTGCCTCAGAGCCTGTATGAGTCGGCCAGCCTGGACGGCGCCGGCCGGGTCAAGCAGTTCTTCCAGATCACCATACCTCTCATCTGGACCAACATCCGCACTACCCTGACCTTCTTCATCATCTCCACCATCAACATGGCCTTCCTGTTCGTCAAGGCCATGACCTCCGGCGGCCCCAACGGCGCCAGCGAGGTGGCCCTGAGCTATATGTACGGACAGAAGGACGCCGGCCTGTATGGCTACTCCATGGCCATCGGCGTGGTGGTCTTCCTGTTCTCCTTCGCCCTGTCGGCCCTGGTGAATAAGGCCACCAAGCGTAAGCCGCTGGAATTCTAAGAGAGGAGGGACTGTGATGAAAGAAAAAAGTGCTGGCGAGAGAATCTATAAAATCTTTATCTATGTTGTGCTGATTGCGCTGGCCGTGTGCATCCTGGTGCCTGTGGCGTGGGTGTTCATGGCGTCCATCAAGCAGAACAGCGAGTTCTACGGCAATCCCTGGTCCCTGCCTCTGGGCTTCCACTGGCACGGCCAAGATGGGCGACTACATGCTCAACTCCGTGATTGTGACCGTGCTGGCTCTGGCCATCCTGCTGGTTGTGGCCCTGCCCGCGGCCTACTGCCTGTCCCGGTTCCACTTCCGCGGCCGGAAG
>NZ_JBMNPX010000024.1:0-37760 GCF_050943825.1 Pseudoflavonifractor sp. | reverse complement strand
AAGCAGTCCACCAGGGGCACCTGCTTGCCGTTCTTCCGGTTGGGCAGGGGCTTGATGGGCTTGCGGTAGTGGGGATTGACGGGCACGTTGTCGCTCAGGGCGTTGACCTTGGCCACGTCCACGCCGGAGAAGGGTTCGCTGCCGCAGTCCATCAGCAGCTCGCCGATCTGGCTCAGGCGCTGATAGCCGCCGGGCTTGAGGATGGTGGTGGCCATGGTGATGGGCCAGATACCCGCGTCGAACAGGTCCTTGATGTTGGTGTAGTCGGCGCCGCCGGAGTAGGAGATGCGCAGCTTGCCGTCAAACTCGGTGGAGACCTTGGCAGCCAGGGCGATGGTCAGGGGGAACAGGGAGCGGCCGGACATGTACATCTCCTGGCTGGGCAGCTCGCCGCCGGCCACGTCCACGGGGAAGGTGTTGGTCAGCTTGACGCCGAACTCCAGGCCACGCTCCTGGCACAGGGCGATAAGGCGGCGCAGCATGGGCACCGCGTCGGCCCACTGGAGGTCCTCCACAAAGTGGTGGTCGTCAAAGACGATGTAGTCAAAGCCCAGGCTGTCCAGACGCTTGCGGGCGTACTCGTAACCCAGCAGGGTGGGGTTGCACTTGATGTAGGTGTTGAGCCCCTTCTCGGTGATGAGGTAGGTGGCGATGCGCTCGATCTCGTCGGGGGGGCAGCCGTGGAGGGTGGACTCGGTAATGGAGCGGGACACCACGGGGGAGATGGCCTTCACATAGGCCTCGTCCACCTTCTGGAACTTGTCCAGGTTGGCCAGAGTCCAGTCCATGCACTCAGCCCACACGGCGGAGCCTTCAGCGTTCTTCATGCCCTCGATGTAGGCGTCCACCTTGGGGCTCTTGATGCCTTCCAGGTCGTAGCCAACGGACATGTTGAACACAAAGGCGTCCGGGTCGCCCAGACCCAGCTCCCTGGCCATCAGCTTGCAGGCAAACCAGGCCTTGACGTACTCAGCAAAGGCCTGCTCCACGGTCAGCTCGGTGGACCACTCGCAGTTGTAGCACTCATCGGCGGCGGTGATGCAGGGCTTGGGCACGCACTTGCTCAGGGCCTCGCCGTCCATGACCTGGACGGTCTTCAGCTCGAAGAAGCGGGAGCCGGCGGCGTAGGCGGCGATGATGTTCTGGGCCAGCTGGGTGTGGGGGCCGGCGGCGGGGCCGTAGGGAGACTCAATCTTCTCCTCAAAGATGGGCAGAGCCTGGCCGTTCTCGTGGCGCACCAGCTTGGACACACCGAACACGCTGCCCTCCTTCTGGTACTCCTCCAGCACCCAGGTCATCAGCTGGGCAAAGGGAATGGGGCGCATAATATCGCTCATAGTGAAAACCTCCAGTTATTTATAACTGTTCAGATTACGACTTGTTGTCGGAATTGGCCGGAAATTAATAGGTGCGGTGGTTCAGCTCACCCCACAGCTTCTTGGACTGTTCCATGGTCCAGGCATTAATCTTGTCCTCGTCAATGCCCACGAACTCGCGGTCCTTGTAGAGCACCTTGCCGTTGATGATGGTGGTGCGGCAGTTCTTGCCCATCATGCCGAAGAGCATGTGGCCGTCGATGTTCTCGTCAGAGAAGGGGGTGAAGGGCTTGTAGTCCATGACGATGACATCGGCGGCGGCGCCGGGCTTGAGGACGCCCAGAGGCTTCTTGAAGTACTTGGCGCCGATGGCGGCGTTGTTCTTGAAGAGCATGTCCATGGCCTCGCACCAGGCCACATTGGGCAGGCAGGCGTTGTGCCGCTGGATGATGAGGAACACCTTCAGGCTCTCCAGCATGTCGTGGGTGTAGGCGTCGGTGCCCATGCCCACGGTGATGCCCTTGGCCATCATCTGGAGCACCGGGGAGCAGCCAACCGCATTGCCCATGTTGGACTCGGGGTTGTTGACCACCATGGTGCCCGTCTCCTTGATGATGTCCATCTCGGCGGGGTTGATGTGGATGCAGTGGCCCAGGATGGTGCGGTCGCCCAGGATGCCGTGGTTCAGGAGGCGGTTCACCGGGCGGCAGCCGTAGTTGCGCAGGGAGTCGTACACGTCGTTCATGCCCTCGGCCACGTGGATGTGGAAGCCGGTCATGCCGTCGTTGGCCTTGACCATCTTCTCAAAGGTCTTGTCCGACATGGTGAACAGGGCGTGGCCGCCGAACATGGCCTTGATCATGTCGTCGTCGGCCTCCTTGGCCCACTTGGCAAAGTCGGCGTTCTCCTGGATGGCCTGGTCGCACTTCTCCTCGCCGTCCCGGTCGGAGACCTCGTAGCACAGGCAGGCGCGCATGCCAAGCTCCTGGCACACGTCCTTAATGGCGAACAGGGAGCCGGGAATCTCACAGAAGGAGGCGTGGTGGTCAAAGATGGTGGTTACGCCGTCCCGGATGCAGTCCAGCACGGTGGCATAGGCGGAGGCCTTGGTGCCGTCCAGGGTCAGGTGGCGGTCGATATTCCACCACATGCCCTCCAGAACCTCCAGGAAGTTGGTGGGGTTGTTGCCGTCAATGGCCAGACCACGGGCCAGGCCGGAGTAGATATGGGTGTGGGCGTTGATGAGGCCGGGCATGATGACGCCGCCCTTGGCGTCCACAAATTCCGCATCCGGGTATTTGGCCTTCAGGTCGGCGAAGGCGCCGACCTCCTTGACCACGTCGCCGTCCAGCACCACAGCGCCGTCAGCCAGATAGGGCAGGGCGCTGTCCCGGGTAATCAGTTTGCCGTTTCCCACCAGAAGCATGGTAATTCCTCCTTTTGAGCATAAAAACATAACACTTTGAAGGCGGATTAATCCGCTTTTGTATAACAAAAAACGTCCATTCCGGCGGAATGGACGCAGTCCTTCTCTGCCCCGGCGCGGCGGGGCGGGAATTTCATGTCCATTCAGCCCGTGCGCGCAGCACTCCGTTGCAGCCTTGCTTCATAAAATTTTGTATACTATATACAGAAAAGCTCTCTCGATGGCTCTATTCTACCATAACAATGCTTGTATTTCAAGGTGAATTTTCAGAGTGACTAAAAAATTTTTAGGTCAAACAATTTTTCTTGAAATTACAGGCGTTTATGTTAAAATAATGTTTATTGAACTGTGTTCCCGGCGGCAAATTGTGTAAAACGGCGGAAAGAACTGCTGGGACAATTTTCTGGAAAGAGGGTGGAACTATGGACGCGTCAGTGCTCCAATTTATGTTTCAGCTGGCCAAGGGCCTGGCCAGACAATTCGGGCCCAACTGTGAGGTGGTGGTCCACGACCTGGACTCCAACGACCCGGACAGCTCCATTGTGGCCATTGAGAATGGCCAGGTGACCGGGCGGAAGGTGGGAGACGGTCCCTCCCACGTGGTGCTGGAGGCCCTCCACAGCGGCCGGGAGGACCTGGAGGACCACCTGAGCTACCTGACCCGCACCAAGGACGGGAAGATCCTCAAGTCCAGCACCATCTACCTCCGGGACGACGACGGCAAGGCCATCGGCATCTTCGGCGTTAACTACGACATCACCTTCATGCTGGCCATGGAGGAGCAGCTCCACAAGTTTACCAACACCGACACCCCCCAGCAGGAGCCGGAGCGGATTTCCCGCAACGTGGCCGACCTGCTGGATGAGCTCATCGACCAGAGTGTGGCCCTGGTGGGCAAGCCGGTGGCCATGATGACCAAGGAGGACAAGGTGAAGGCGGTCCAGTTCCTCAACGATACCGGCGCCTTCCTCATCACCAAGTCGGGAGACAAGGTGTGCAAGTTCTTCGGCATCTCCAAGTACACCCTGTACAGCTACATCGACGAGGCCAAATCCTGACCTCCCCAGGCGGGGACAGCCCTCAAATCCGGCCATGTAAACCGCTGGTTGACAAAAATCCACCCCTCAGTTGGTGGTTTTGGGGCATGTTCCTGTGCTAAGGTGGAGGCGGAAAGGAGGCGCTCGCCATGACAGTGGGACAGCGCATCGCGCAGAAACGAAAGGAGCTGGGCCTCTCTCAGGAGGGGCTGGGAGATAAGCTGGGGGTATCCCGGCAGGCCATCTATAAGTGGGAGTCGGACGCCAGCCTGCCCGAGGTGGAGAAGCTGGTGGCACTGAGCCGGATTTTCTCCGTGCCGGTGGGCTGGCTGCTGGGAGAGGAGGAGCATCCCTCCGGTCAGACAGACAGCCAACCCGCGGAGCTGACCGAGGCCCAGATTAAAATGGTCCAGGAGATTGCGGACCGGTATCTGGCCGCCCAAGCTGCTCAGCCGCCTCAAGCCCCCGTGAAACGGCGGCGCTGGCCCGTGCTGGTGGGATGCGGAGCGGCAGTGGTGGCAGCAGCCCTCTTTCTCAACCTGTTCAGCCAGCTGGACCGGGTGAGCCAGGATTACGGCAATCTGCAAAACTCGATTGCCAACGTATCCTCCAACGTAAACAGCCAGATTGGCTCCATCACCAGCCGGGTGGAGGAGATTCTCAAGTCCCAGAACCAGCTGACTGCCAGCTACAGCGCGGAATATCTCTCCTCCGACCCGGAGGCGGGGACCGCCAGCTTCGCCCTGGAGGCGGTGCCCAAGACCTATGTGGAGGGCATGGAGGCGGTCTTTTTGGCCGACTGTGGGGACGGCCCCCTGGAGTTCCCCGGTGTTCTGGGGGAGGGGCAGTCCTTCTCGGCGGAGATTACCGTGCCCCTCACCGACTCCATCACCCTCTCGGTGGTCTTTGTGAACGGAGAGCGGCGGGAGACCCAGATGCTGGACGTGTTTACCTACCTCCTATCCGACACCTATCCTTACGTGAGCTGTGACGGCTCTGAGCTGTGGGGCAGCACCGAGAACGGCGGCGTGCTCCGCCGCGCCCAGTATACCTTCCTCACGGTGAACGAGGAGTTTACAAGCGGCCCGTGTGCCAAGATAGCGGACATCCAAGTGGGCCTGTTCCGGGACCGGAAGCTGGTGGCCCGGTATACGCCCTGTGAGCAGCCGGAGAGCTACCAGGGGGACTGGGAGAACGCCCGGTTCTTTGAGGGCCCGGAGACCATCGCCCTGGAGCCCGGGTATGCCTACTGCATGGCCGCTCTGGTCACCGACGAGTACGGTCGGCAGTGGGTGGTGCATGGTACCCCGGCGGTTTACAACCCGGAGGAGGAATTTGTTGAGTATACCGACATTACGGAGGACTACTCCAGTGACCCGGCGGACTGGGACTTTACAGGAGAATAGAAGTAAGAAAAGAACCGCCCCGGAGCAGTGCTCCGGGGCGGTTTGTATCGTATGGAATTACTTCGCGGCGGTCTCGGCGGGGGCCTTCTCCTTGGGGAGGATCAGGTTGAGCAGGATGGCCATCAGAGTGGCCACAACCACGGAGGAGGAGCCGAACACGGTGGCAACCCAGTCGGGGAAGCCGTTGCCGCTCAGGCAGCCGGACACCTGGGTGATACCAACGCCCAGGGCCACGGACAGACCCACCACAGTGCTCTTGCGGGCGGTGAAGCCGCCGTCGGTGATCATGCGGATACCGGTCATGGTGATGGTGGCGAACACGGAGATGGTGGCGCCGCCCACCACGCACTGGGGAATGGTGGAGAGGACGGAGGCGAACTTGGGAATGAAGCCGGCCACCAGCATGATGAGGGCGGCCAGAGCGAACACCGCCCGGTTGATGACCTTGTTGACGGTGACAATGCCCACGTTCTGGCTGTAGGAGGCCACGGGCAGGCCGCCGAAGAAGGAGCCCAGCACGCTCATGATGCCCTGGCCGATGATGCCGCCGGAGAGCTCCTTGTCGGTGGGCATCCGGTCCATACCGCCCATGGTGGTGGAGGACAGGTCGCCGATGGTCTGCACCGAGTTGACCACATACACGATGGCCAGGGAGGCGATGGCGGCGGGCTCAAAGGCGATCTCGAAGGGCATGAACTTGGGCAGGGCGAACCAGGAGGCGGAGGCCACAGAGGACAGGTCTACGATGCTGAAGAGGAAGGCCACGATGTAGCCCACAATCATACCGAAGAGGAGGGCGCCCAGCTTCCAGATACCCTTGGTGTAGTTCTGCAGGAAGATGACGATGGCGAAGGTGATGAGGGCCACCACCCAGCTACGCACGCCGCCGAACCACTCGCTGTCGGGGCTGCCGCCGGCCATGTACTTCACGGCGGTGGGATACAGGGAAAGACCGATGGTGAAGATAACGGTGCCGGTGACCAGGGGCGGGAAGAGCTTACGGATGGGGCGGACAAAGATGCCGAAGAGAATGGCTACAAAACCGCCCACCAATTCTGCGCCCAGGATGGCGGGCAGACCGAAGTCGGCGCCGATGGCCTGGAGGGTGGGGACGTAGGCGAAGCTGATACCCATGATGACCGGCAGACGGGAGCCGATACGGCCGAAGATGGGGAAGAGCTGCAGCAGGGTGGCCAGTGCGGTGACCACCAGGGACACCTGGATCAGCAGGGTTTTCTCCTCAGCGGAGAGCCCGCAGGTGCCCGACACAATCATGGCGGGGGTGATAACGCCCACCACGGCGGCCACAACGTGCTGGAGACCCAGGGGGATCAGCTGTCCCGCAGGGGGGATGCCCTGGTAGGAGAACACCAGGTCGGCGCGGTTTTCCGTGTTCTGTGCCATTACACATCGCCTCACAAAACAAAAATTTTTTAGGGAAAACTATTTTTTAGCCCAAGAGAATCATAATCGATTTGTGCGCCGGACACAAGTGGAAAGTGAAAAACGGACGGAGAAAATAGATTGTTAATTTTTGTACAAAATGCCCAAATGTCTAAAAACCCTGACCCCCGAGGGGTTTCAGGGCGGTGGGGGATATGCTATAATGGGGCATGAAGTATAACGCCGGAGGCCGCCGGAGCCGCAGGGACCGGGGCCGGAGAGGAGCCGCCATGAAGGAGAAAGAAGTGCCGGAACTGAAGGTAATCGCCAAGATTCACAGCGATTTTTCCGGCAAATTCGGGATTCCACGCCAGAGCGGGCTGGTGGAGGAGCTGGAGTCGGCGGTGGTGTTTGAGCCGGAGTACCGCCGGGAGGACGCCCTGCGGGGCATTGAGGACTTCAGCCACCTGTGGCTCATCTGGGGGTTCCACAAGGCGGTGCGGGAGAGCTGGTCGCCCACGGTGCGGCCGCCCCGGCTGGGGGGCAATACCCGCATGGGGGTGTTCGCCACCCGTTCCCCCTTCCGGCCCAACCCCATCGGTCTGTCGTCGGTGAAGCTGCTGGGTGTGGAGCACCACCCGGAGTACGGTCACATCCTGCGGGTGGCGGGAGCCGACCTGATGGACGGCACCCCCATTTTCGACATCAAGCCCTACCTGCCCTACGCCGACAGCCATCCGGAGGCCTCCGGCGGCTTTGCAGGACACGACGGCGGCAAGGTGCTGGAGGTGGACTTTCCGCCGGAGCTTCAGGCGCTGGTGCCGCCGGACAAGCTGGCTGCCCTCACCGGCGTGCTGGCCCACGACCCCCGGCCGGCCTACCAGCAGGATCCCGAGCGGGTATACGGCATGGAGTTTGCCGGGCTGAACGTCCGTTTTTCCGTTCGGGACGATGTGCTCACCGTCCGGCAGGTGGAGAAGCTGGGAGAATAGACGGGGATTGAGACGCCCCCGGACCGAACCGGTCCGGGGGCGTCTGCTGTTGCGGGAAAGGGGATCAGCGTCGGGGAGAGCGGGCGCCGGAGCCGTTGCAGCCGGAGCAGATCCGCTCGCCGGTGCCGCCGCAGTAGGTGCAGCTCTGGGGGGTCTCCATGCCAAGGACATAGATGGACTGGCCCTGGCCGGTGCCCCGGCAATAGGGGCAGGTCACCCTGCCGTCGCCGCCGCAGACGGCGCAGGACATCTGCGGCAGTCCGTTGACGTCCAGTTCTCCCGCGGGATCGGAGGTGTCGGAGCCGCTGGTGTAGGAGTTGATGGTACGAAGATGGTTTCCCTGAGGATCCATCACGGTAAGCTCGGCATATTTGTAGCCGATGGTGGCGGTGGGCGTTGCGGCGCCTCTGCTCTCCGCACGGAGTGCGACCACCCACTGGCCGTCGTTGGCGATATAGTAGTAATGGCTGCCGGACAGCAGGGTCTCCGTGATGCCGGTCCCGACATTGGTGCGGTACACACCGGAGCCGTTGCTGCCGTAAATCCATTCGCCGGTCCTGGGGGTGGCGAGGTCGGAAACACGGTCAAACTCCGCCTGGGAGCTCTCCGAGAGGGCGAGAGTGTCCAGATCGATCTGATAATACTCACGGAAGGGGACCGGGCTGCTGGAGCCGGTGTCTGTACAGCTGGAAAAACCCAGGTTAAAGTAGGCGTTATCCTGATCGAACTTGGCGGCGACATTGGAGAACCGGCGTGTATAGCTGCTGTCCTTGAGGCCGATCGGGGTCACTGTGCCGGTGAGATTCAGAAGATCACGGCAGGTACCGGTATTGACATCGATGGCGCGGATTTTACAGCTGGAATCCCCGCTGAGCAGGGGAGAGAAGCTTTCCACCACAAAGAGATAGTTCCGCCAGAGCGCAAATTGGCTGCCCTTTTCAGCAATGAGACCGCTGACCTCCGGGCGGGTATAGATGGCCTGCGCGGAGCCTGTGGCAAGATCCAGCCGGTAGGCCGTCTGGGTTTTGCCGTCAGATCCGATGATGACCATGTTCTGACCGCAAATGGAAAAGTCGGAGATCTGACTCAGACGGGCAAAAACGGTTTCTCGTTCGCCGCTGGCCATGTCGATGGCGGTAATGGTCTGGTTGCTCTTGTTGATGTAGTAGATTTTATTCCTGCTTACCACAATGCCAGCGGGAGTGCCGCCGGCGGCATAGGTCCTGGTGGTCTGGCCGTCATAGGCGTAAATATAGGGCTGATAGATAAAGGCGTAATAGAACACACCGTTGTAAAAACAGCCGTTTGTGGCAGCGTTGGAGCCGCGGACCCATCGGTTTGAGGTAATGGTTACCTGTTGGGCGGCTCCGTCCCACTGGACATCGCAGTCAAAGGCCTCAGAGACGGCCCGGACGGGCACCAGCGTACGGCCGTTGAGGCCGATGGGCGGCTGATCCAGCTGGAAATACTCCTGAACACCGTTGACATCCCTGGCAAAGCGGCTGTTGCCCAGCACCATCACCACCAGCGTATCGCCCTTCTGGGCGGTCACCGTCTGGGTGTCCTGATGCCATTCCACCTGTGCGCCAAGGGCCTCAAAAATGGCCCGGACAGGCACCAGAACCCGCCCGTTCATGGCCACCGGCGGCTGATCGAAGGAAAGACGATTCCCGTCCAGATAGACCGAGATCTCCCCGGCGGCAGAGGATGGGATACAGAACAGACTGAGACATAGGAGCAGGGAGAGCAGCAACGACAGACGTGAGCGCAATGCGTGCTTTTTCATGGGAGCACCTCCTGAACCGTTAAGATGCTTAGAGTATAGCACGGTGGTTTTGGATCGTCCATAAATTCCCAAAAAGCTTAGGATACTTATTTTATACCCCTGCTGCGGCGCAGTTTGCCGCGGACAGCCGCAGAGACCGACTGCACGTGGGGCATATCATTTCCCGGCTGAGGGGCGGAGCCCGATGAAGCTTTGCGGGGGGCGCACATTGTGCGCCCCCCGCAAAGAGATGGGACAGCGGATGCCGCGGAATCGGTTCAGCCGGTTCCACGGCGTTTTTTGCCTGAAAGCATAGCCGGTCCGTTGTGTGCCGGTCCGCGGCGGAGCTGAGGCGGCTCCTCCTCATCCTCCGTCCCGGGCGGCATCTGATCCTGGAACCGGCGGCGGAACTCGGTGGGGGAGATACCGATGATGTTGGTGAACACCCGGGAGAAGTAGTTGGGGTCGTTGAAGCCCACACCTGCCGCGATCTCCGCAATATTCTCACTGGAGAGGAGCAGATGGTTCTTGGCCAGCTCAATGCGCACCTTGTTGACATATACATTGATGTTCACACCTGTGCGCCGCTTGAAAATCCGGCTGAGATAGGACTCGCTGCAGTGGCAGAAACGGGCCAGGTCCGCCATGGTGATGTGGCCGCTGGCGTTGAGACGGATGTACTCGATGGCGTGGGTGAGGATGGTGTCCTCGCTGGAGTTGTGATAGCGGCGGGCCTGGTTGGGAGTGTTGTGGGTGGGGCGGAGCATCCGGTAGGTCTGCCCCAGAAAGTCGGCCAGCAGCTCCAGGCCGGGCAGGATATCCTCTCCCGTCACACCCTCCGGCGTGTGGATACAGGAGTGATAGAGCCGCAGGGCCTCCTGGGCGTTCAGAGGGGTGTGCTTGGCGCAGGTCCGGCGGATACGGGCCATACTGCGGCCCTCGTCAATCTGGAAAAATCCAGCGTTGATGGAGCCCAGCAGCGTGCCCTCGCTGCGGATGGGCACCACATACTCCCCAAGTCCCGCATGGCACATGCCAAAGTAGGTTCCGGGCGTCCGGCCGCACTTGTTGTACATCAGCCGAATCATGGACAGGCACACCCGGTAGTGGTCCTGGTCCGACTTCATATACATGCAGAAGGGGTTGGTATGGGCGAGAAAGGGCCGCAATGCCTCATCCAGTTCCTTGTTGATGGGGATAAAACCGCAGAAATCCTTGATGCAGATATGCAGCCCCATTCTGTCACGAAGGAAGCGGAGATAGGCATTTACCGATTTGTAGGAAATACTCATAGACACCTCCGCGTGAGCAGCGAATTTGTTCGGTTTTCATGATAGGACGATCCCGTCCTTAAGTCAACATATAGAGCAGAATAATCCAGAAGTTGTATAGAATAATCATTGCACAGCAGCGTCGTGCCTGCTATGATTAATGCGAAACAGGAAAAAAGTCTGAAATGAAGGAGGCAAAATTGTTTAAATCGTTCATATACACTGTGTAAAAATGGTATGCGGAGAGACGCCTGAAAAAAATCGCACTATTTCTGTGCGGATTTTTCCGGACGAATTTTGCGGAATAAAAAGTAAGGTGGGAGTGTATGCAGGAAATCAGAAAGCGTCTGGTGGTGGCGGGCGGCGGCCCGGCCGGAATCTGCGCGGCGCTGGCGGCGGCCCGCCTGGGGATAGACACTGTGCTGGTAGGAGACCGCCCGGTGCTGGGCGGCAACTCCAGCAGCGAGATCCGGGTATGGACCCGGGGAGCCACCGGCGCCGGAAGCCTGTTTGCAGAGGAGATGGGAGTCTGGGGCGGACTGAAGCTGACGAACTTCTACCGAAATCCTGACGGGAACCCCATCTTCTGGAGCGAGACCCTCCTGGACGCGGTGCTGGGGCAGCAGAATCTGGAGTTTTTCCTGAACACAGAGCTATTTGACCTGCGTATGGAGGGCAACCGGATTGTGTGGATGGAGGGTATCCAGCAGGGCACCGAGCGGCGGCTGCGTTTCCTGGCAGACTGCTTTATCGACGCTACGGGCGACGGAACCCTGGCCGCCAAAGCGGGCCTGCCCTTCTACATCGGGGATCAGCGGATGGAGCGGTACGATGAACGCCGTCCCGATGCCCAGGTGCAGGGCAGCAGTATTCTCTATTACACAAGAAAAGAAGACCACCCCGTGACCTTTATTCCTCCCGACTATGCATACAGCATGGAAAAGATTGAGGAAATCCTGGGCCGCGGCGGACGGGTCATCACAGAGAAGTCCAGCGGCAGCGACTGCTGGTGGTTTGAGTACGGAGGCATCCGGGACACCATCGGCGACGCCCAGGACATCGCCCTGGAGCTCAAACGGCTGGTGCTGGGCGTGTGGAACTACATCAAGAACAGCGGGAAGTTTGACGCCGACTGCTACACCTTGGAGTGGCTGGGCAGCCTGCCCGGCAAGCGGGAGAGCCGCCGGATGGTCACAGATTACCTCCTCCGGGGCGAGGACCTGCAGACGGGAAAAACCTTCCCCGACGGCGCCTTTTACGGCGGCTGGTACATGGACTTCCACCCCGCAGGGGGTATGCACGACACAGGCGAGGACAACTGCATCCAGATTCCGCTGAATGTGTACCAGGTACCCCTGCGGTGCCTTTACAACCGGCAGGTACCCAACCTGATTCTGGCGGGCCGGGACATCGGCACCGAGCGGGACGCATTCGTCTCCAGCCGTGTAATGAACACCTGCGCCCTCTCCGGCCAGGCGGCCGGAACCCTGGCCGCCAAGTGCATTGAAAGCGGACGGACACCCGGAGAACTGGAGGCGGAGCATATCGAGGCCATCCGGGAGACCCTGATGAAGGAGGATATGTTTATCCCCGGTGTAGCCTCTGCCGATCCGGCCAACCTGGCCGCCAAGGCCAGAGCCTCGGCCAGCAGCGTCCACACCGGCGCCTGCGGCGAAGAGACGGGCAGACGGTCCCTGGAGCTGGGCGGATTTGTCACCTTCCCGGCCCTGGAGGGGGAGACCATCACCCTGCGGACAGCCTGCCGTGAGGCAGTTACCCTTCGGGCTGCGGCCTACCTGTCCCAGCTGCCCAGCCGGTTCTGTCCCGGCCGGGAGGCGGGAACAGCTGAGTGGACCCTGGAGCCGGGAGAGCACACCCTGGAGTATCAGCTTCCGGCCGGGAGTGGCGATATGTTCTGCACGCTGGTCTTTGAGCCCGCGGCGGGAGCGGAGCTTCTGCTGTGCAGGCCTGGCCGCACCGGCTTCCTCTGCGGCCGCCGGGACAGCCCCCGGTATAATGAGCCTATGGCGGAGTACAAGGCCGGCGCCGGTGCGCGGTTCTATGGAGCGGAGCAGGTTGTCAACGGCTGTGACCGGCCCTGGGGCGCACCCAATCAGTGGCGGGCCGCGCCGGAGGACCCGGCGCCCTGGCTGGATCTGGAGTGGAACGAGCCGGTGGAGCTGCGTGAGGTGAGGATTTATCTTGACCCGGACCTGGCCATGGAGCTGCCCAGCAGCCGGGCCAGACATTGGGACGAGAGCCACCACTTCACACCCCGCACCGCCATGCCGGACCAGCTTCTGCGGGATCTGCGCCTGGCGGTCCGCCGTCCGGACGGCAGCTGGGAGACGGTACAGACCTGGAAGGATAACTGCCAGCGCCTGCTGACGGTCAGACTGCCCGGGGACACCACCTCCGCCCTGCGGCTGTGGGCCGACCGGACCTGGGGCGAGCAGAGCGCCGCGGTTTTTGAAATCCGGGCGTACAGGTAAGGAAACAACAGCGATGCTGCTGTTTTGAAATGAAGAACCAGACAAGTGATAGAAAGGAAGAATGAACATGAAGAAAAGCAGACTTCTTGCAGCTGCCCTCGCAGGCGTCCTGTCCCTTTCTCTCCTGGCCGGCTGCGGCCCCACCGCCTCTGAAAACAGCCCCGCCCCCAGCGGCAGCCAGCCCGCTCCCACTCAGAGCGGCGCCCCCGCTACCGAGCCCTCCTCCGAGAGCGTGAACATCGTCTTTGCCGGCTGGTCCGGTGAAGAGGAGGCCACCAAGGACATCTTCCAGCGCATGATGGACACCTATGAGCAGCAGTCCGGCAACACCGTCACCTGGGTGGGCTGGACCTGGGCCGACACCGCCCAGCAGCTCCTCATCCGCTCTCAGAACAGCAGCGAGCAGCTGGATCTGGCTCAGGCGGATATCGGCATCTTCAATACCGTTGCCCAGGCCGGCGTCCTGGCCGACTGGAACGAGATCCTGGGTGAGGACTATCTGAAGGAGAACTTCGAGGCGTCCGCCCTGGAAGTGGGCAACATCGACGGCAAGCAGCTGGCTCTGCCCTGGAGCATGGCCGCTATCACCATGGTCTACAACCCCGAGATCCTCGCCGCTGCCGGCTGGGATACTCCTCCTGTGACCATTGCTGAGTTCGAGCAGTGCCTGGCCGACATCAAGGCCTACAACCCCGACATCGTGCCTTACGCCGTGTCCACCAAGGACGACACCTGCGCCGGCGACTTCATGCCCTGGCTGTGGACCTTCGGCGGCGCCATCTTCAATGAGGACGGCTCCGTGGCCATCAACAGCGACGCCGCTGTGGCCTGCGTTGAGTGGTACCAGGGCCTGATGGACAAGGGCTACATCGCCATGGACACCGGCCGCGGCGAGGCCCGCCAGATGTTCGCTCAGGGCCAGGTGGCCTTCTATGATGACGCCGTGGTCGCCAAGGGCCAGGCCGTCAGCAACGGCGTTGCTCCCGAGGACGTGGTCAACGTCTGCTCCGCTATGAAGCGCCCCGTCCTCAATGAGGGCGACGATCCCCAGTCCACCATGTGGGGCCACATGCTGCTGGCGTTTGAGAACTCCGAGTACAAGGAGCAGGCCGGCGAGATGGCCAAGACCCTGGTCAGCGACGAGGTCGCCATGGACTACTTCACCAACAACGGTATGCCTCCCGTCACCAAGAGCGCCGCTGCTCTGGACGAGGTGAAGAACGACGCTTACCTCAACGGCTTCCTGGAGTCCACCTCCACCGCCCGCCTGGACGAGACCGCCCGTCTGACCAATGCCAGCGAGATCAAGAGCATCATCACCGAGGAGCTGCAGTACGCTCTGCTGGGCCAGAAGACCGCTGAGCAGGCCGTGTCCGACATGGCCGCCCGCCTGGAGGCTCTGTAAGGCTCTGACGCAATCCTGTCATAAACCCATGTGAACAAGCGCGGGTCCCCGGCAGCCGAAAGGGGGCCGGGGACCCGCAGCTTTTCCCTGTGTGTGTCCACACCCATCGTAGGGTGTATCTGAAAAGTCGGTACACCCATGCAGACGGCCCGGGCCGTCTGCCCTGCGGTCCAGAGACCGCAGGGCGTCCCGATTTTTCAGACATACCCTCTTCGGCACGCACCCAAAGAGAAGCGTACCGAATAAGGAGTGTTCCATTCTGGTTGTGCGCCGTCAGGCGCAGGGAGGTTGTCATGAATAAACTCAGAAACGGAGGCAGGCTTACCAACAGTCAGGTAGGCGTGCTGCTCATCATCCCCGGTCTGGCTGTGTTCGCGGCTATCATCCTCTACCCCTTTATTGACGCCATTCTCATGAGCTTCACCAACCGCTCCATGCTTACCCCCAACTATGAGTGGGTGCAGCTTGATAACTATGTCAAGGTGTTCAAGGACCCTTACTTTACCAAGACTCTGATAACTACCCTGCTCTTTGTGCTGGGCAGCACCATCCTGCCCTTCACCCTGGGCCTGATCTGGGCCATCATCCTCAACCAGGGCTTCCGTGGGGCTGAGTTCCTCCGTGGCGTTACCCTGGTGAACTGGATTGTCCCCGGCACCGCCATCGGCTTCCTCTGGAGCTGGATCTTCAACGGCCAGTACGGCATCCTCAACAGCATCCTGGAGACATTGGGTATTCTGGAGACCGGCATACCCTGGCTGGGACAGACCAACACCGCCCTGCTGTGCGTGGTCATTGCCCGTACCTGGCAGATGCTGCCCTGGTACATGGCCTTCCTGCTGGGCGGACTGCAGAGCGTGTCTCTGGACCAGGTAGAGGCCGCCCACATTGACGGCGCCAACAACTGGCAGACCTTCTGGAAGGTTATCCTGCCCGGCATGAAGCAGACCGCCGTGCTGGTGTTCATTCTGGGCCTCATCGGCAACCTGCAGCACTTCGACCTGCCCTGGACCATGACCCAGGGCGGCCCCGCCCGGGCCACCACCACATTGTCCATCGAGGTGTACACCACCGCCTTCAAGAACTGGAACATGGGCAAGGCGGCCACCGTGGGCACCATCTGGGCGGTTCTGCTGGCCTGCTTCAGCTTTGTGTATCTGCGCCGGGTCAACGAGTCCGACTAAAGGAGGGAGAAGAGATGTTTCAAAAGACAAGGGCATTCCGGACCTTCTTCTGGGTCTCCGCCATCCTCATCGGCTTCTTCGTGTTCTTCCCCCTGCTGTGGATGATCAACACCGCACTGAAGCCCACCAGCGAGACCTTCAGCACCTACTTCTTCGCCGGTCCCCTCACCCTGGATAACATCATCCATATTGTCACCGACCCCAAAATCATGGGTTATCTGCGCAACAGCCTCATCGTATCCTTCGGCTCCAGCTTTATGGCCACCGTGGTGTGCGCCTTTGCCGGGTACAGCTTCTCCAAGTTCCGCTACCGTGGCCGCAAGTTCTTCATGGGTATGTTCATGATGAGCCAGGCCTTCCCCCAGGCCATCCTGCTGCTGTCCATCTACAACCTGATGAACAAGATGGGACTGCTGGGCAGCTACTGGGCCCTGCTCATCAGCTACGTGGTGTTTACCCTTCCCGTGGGCACCTGGACCCTGAAGAGCTACTTTGACAATATCCCTGACTCCCTTATCGAGAGCGCCAAGATTGACGGCGCGGGCCACTGGCGCATTATGACCCGCATCGTGTTCCCCATGGCGGTGCCCGGCATGATCTCCATCGCGATCTATGGCTTTGTGTGGAGCTGGAACGACCTGCTCTACTCCATGACGCTGGTCACCGACACCGCCAAGCGTACCCTGGCCTCCGGACTGGTGATGACCTTCCTGGGTGAGGCCTCCACCAACTGGGGTTATATGATGGCCGCTTCCGTAGTGTCCGCCATCCCGGTTACCATCATCTTTGTTTTCCTCCAGCGCTACTTCATCCAGGGCCTGACGGCGGGCGCTGTCAAGGGCTGATACCGGACCATGGTCCCCCGGCAGGGGCTGAAAACGTGTGCTCATACGCGTGATCTCCTTGCCGGGGGATTTTTGCACTTAAATCAGGTAAAAAATGGAATCAAAAGGGAAATGAAAGGAGCTGCGGACGGATGTTAAGAAGGAAAAAACGGATGATCAGCGGCCTGCTGGCCATGGCCATGGTTCTCTCATGGCTGGGCGGTGTCCCGGCCGCCGCCGCCGGACCGGAGACAGGGAACGTCCTGTACCGGAACGGCTTTGAAGATCCCAAGACCATTGAAAGCTGGACCAACCCAGGAAATTATACCGTAGAAAATGACGTGCTCCGGGCGGAAAACGCCCAGGGCGCCCTGTGCTTTACCACCCCTGCTGAAGTGACCGGCGGGGACTATGTGGTGTCCGCCAAGGTGACTGTGGACGCAATTGACATGGAGAAAGGCTCCAGCGCCGGGCTGGTGCTCCGGGCGGCAGGGGACAAGGACTTCCTCCATTTCCGCCTCAACGCCAGCAACCAGGATGGGGAGGACGCCCAGCTCTACAAGAGCTCCGGCGGTTCCATGGCCAAACAGACCGAGACCCCCTTTGACTGGGAGGCGGGACGGGCCTACACCCTAACCGCCTCGGCAGAGGAGGGGCGCATCCTCTGCTATGTGGGCGATGCCCTGGTCATTGATTATACCGACCCCAATTACAGCGGGGAGACCGCTGCCGCCGGTGTGGGCTTCCGCATCTGGGGCTGTGGCGTCAGCCTTGACGATCTGACCGTCAGTGCCCTTCCTGAGCCTGACGCAACCGCTCCGGCGGTGGAACTGACCGCCCCCGAGGACGGAATCCTGCTGCCTGCGGGCACCACGGAGGTCACGGTGTCCGGCACTACGGCCAATGCCGTGTCTGCGGCGCTCCAGGTCAACGGCGGGGAGCCGGTTGCGCTGACCCTGGATGAGGGCGGAGCCTTCACCCATACCCTCAACGGCCTGACGGCAGGAAAATACACCGTGGCCGTGACCGTCACGGCGGAGGACGACCGCACCGCCTCGGCGGAGCGCACCTTCCGGGTGGCGTCTGAGGCGCCCGAGGGGGCTTATACCTTTGAGGACGGCTCCCTGGATGACTGGACCGGAGACACGGGCAGCTACTCCATTGTGGATGAGGGCGGAAATATGGCGCTCCAGGGCCAGAACGGATCCAGCGCCCTGCTGCTCTCCCCAGCCCTGCTGGAGGCGGACAGCTACCGCATCTCCTCTGAGGTCAAGATCACCAGCAGCAGCTATACCTGCGCCGGTATTGTGTTCCGCTACACCGCGGCTGCTGATGAGACGGAGGGCGATTCCTACTGGTATTTCCGTCTGCAGGGCGGCGGCGTGGCAGCCCTGTGGGAAAACGACCGGGGCAGCTGGGTCTCCCGGGCCAGCACTGAAATTGGCTGGACCGCCGGCCAGCAGGTGGAGCTGGCCGTGGAGGCCGACGGGCCCTACCTCACCTGCCTGGCCGACGGGCAGGAGCTCTTCACCTATGTGGACTCCGGCTATGAGACACCGGAGATCCCGGGACAGGCAGGCGTGCGGCTGGTAAACTGCACCGCCCTGTTTGACAACCTGGCGGTGGGTCCGGTGAGCGGCCCCGACGTTACTGTCGCAGTCCCGGAGGAGACGGTGACCGCCATGCCCATGGCCATCACCGGCACCGCCGGGGGCGCGTCTGAGGTTACAATCGAGGTCAAAGCCGGTGAAGAGACCGTGCGCACCCTCACCGCCCCGGTGGCAGACGGCGCCTGGTCCTGTGAGACCTACCTGCCCACCGGCACCTACACCGCTGAAGTCACCGCAGTGAGCGCCGGAGGACACGGCGTCTCCCAGCCGGTGACCAGTGCGTCCTTTGAGGTAGCGTTGGCCCCCGCAACCCTGACGGCGGCCCTGGAGCAGGATGCCCGGGTGCCCATGTCCGGCCCGGTGCGGGTGGTGTTCAGCGCGCCTGTGGACGCCGTCACCATCACCGGCGTTACCCTGGCCAAGGACGGCCAGGCTGTGGCCTCCACCGCTGCCATGGACCCCGCTGACCCGGACGGCCGCACCGTGCTCCTCACCCCGGAGAGCCCCATGACCGCCGACAGCGTCTATGAAGTGGTGGTCGCGGCCACCGTGGCTGACGTGATGAACAATACCGTGGGTGAGGCTATCACCCTCTCCTTCCGCACCCAGAAGGACATCAACGCCCTGCCTGCGCTTGAGAACGACCAGGGCCAGGTGGAGCTGTCCCTCAACGGCATGTGGGACTTTGCCGCAGATCCCCAGGATGTGGGCCAGGCTCAGGGTTGGTACACCCTGGAGAACACTGAGGGTTGGGACAGCCTGCCCGTGCCCGGCAACTGGGACCTGGAGAACGACTACGCCAACTACAAGGGCACCGGCTGGTACGGCCGCACCTTTACCATGCCCGCTGAGTACGAGGGCTACCCCGCCTACCTGAACCTGACCGCCGTGTACCACGACAGCCGCATCTGGATCAACGGCCGTGAGGTGGGCAGCCACGACGGCGGCTACACCACCTTTGAGTTCCGGGTGGATTCCTACCTGAACTACGGCGGCGAGAACACCATTGCCATCCAGGTGAACAACGAGTTCTCCTACGGCGCCTGGTGGAAGTGGGGCGGCATCTCGGGGGACGCCCTGCTGCGGGTAAACAACGCCTCCAAGATTGAGTGGCAGCACATCACCTCCGAGCCCAACCTGGAGGATGGTACCGCCGCCGTCACCTTCCAGTACAAGATCAACAACCAGGCTGCGGTTGACAAGTCCTACACCGTGATCAGCGAGGTGTACGACCGCGCCACCGGCGCTCTGGTGGGCACCCAGACCACCCAGGTCACCGTTCATCCCACGGCTCAGGATGATGACCAGCGGTTTGACAGCGCTGTCCTCACCCTCAGCGCTGTGAAGCTGTGGCACTTTGAGGACCCCAACCTGTACACCGTCAGAACCCGGCTGATGGACGGTAATACTGTCCTCCACACCGCCGAGGATGACATCGGCATCCGCAAGATTGAGATCAAAGACACCAAGTTCTACCTCAACGGCGAACAGGTACGCCTCACCGGCGCCAACCGTGTGTGGGACGACCGGGCCAACGGCCAGACCGAGCCCGACTATGTCATCATGCGGGACATCGACTACATGAAGAGCATGGGCATGAACTGCGCCCGCATGAGCCACGTGCCCATGAGCGAGAATCTGCTGGACTACTGCGACCAGGTGGGCTTCCTCCTCATCTGTGAGGGCAACCTGTGGGGCGGCAGCGGCGTGGCCCAGGTCACCAACCCGGCAGGCAGCGAGTACCCCTACCGCACCTGCCTGTGGTACAAGGAGATGATCGAGCGGGACTTCAACCACCCCTCCATCTTCGCCTGGTCCATCGGCAATGAGCTGTCCGGCGGACAGCAGATCGTCAAGGACTACGCCCAGTACATGGTCAACTACATCAAGACCGAGCTGGACTCCACCCGGTACGTCACCGAGGTAAGCCTGTCCGCCCAGAACCCCAACAACCCGGAAAATCCCATGGGCGACTCGGTCTACTACTCCGACTTCATCTGCTGCAATTTCTACGGCGGCTTCCGGGCCAATGTGCAGAAGATTCACAACACCTACCCGGATAAGGCCATTTTTGTGTCCGAATACGGAAACGGCCAGACCTCTGAAATCCCCGACAAGGCGGTCATCAACCCCGCCAATATCCTGAACCAGTGGGGCGACCTGGACTATGTGTTCGGCGCGTCCATCTGGACACTGAACGACTACCGCTCCAACTACAGCGGCACCCCTCTGGGCCAGAACCGTGTGTGGGGCGTCACCACTGTGTGGGGCGACAAGAAGATCGGCTTTGAGACCCTGCAGAAGGCCGCCTCCCCTGTGAAGAGCCTGACCGTCACCGCCAGCGGCGACACGGCCTCTGAGGGCGGCAGCGCCCTGCTCATTCTGTCCGTGGAGAGCCGGGACGGCGCCGCGGAGCTGCCCTCCTACCCCATCCGGGGCGCGGCCCTGAAGTGGGAGGCCCTGGACGCCTCCGGCAATGTGGTGGATTCCGCCCTGGTGTCCATCCCCGACATGGAGCCCGACGGCAGCACCTGGCAGACCGCCGCCGTGTTGGACGCTATCCCCGCCGGCGGCCTGGGAGCCATCCGGGCCACTGTGATTGACGCCCAGGGCTATGAGATCGCCGAGACCTTCTATTACCTCCAGGCACCGGATCAGCGCCCGGAGATTACCGGCGTCATTGCCGGCGGCGACAGTGTCCGGGTGGTGTTCGAGGGCGTGCATCATGCCCAGTCCTACACCGTCACCCTCACCGGCGGCGGCGTCAGCAAGACTGCCACCGTCAAGATGAACCGGTACGCCGATTTCACCGGTCTCACCCCCGGCGCCACTTATTCCGTGTCCGTCTCCGCCGCCAACAGCGCCGGGGAGGGCCCCGCGTCCTCCGCCGTGGAGACTGTGACCACCACCGACAGCGCCGTGCTTCCTCCCATTATCTGGCACACTGAACCCATTGAGGGCGCCTTCTTCGTGGGCTATTCCGTGAAGAGCGCCAGCGACACCTATGAGCTGGAGTACGGCACCCAGAGCGGAAATTATACCCAGTCCATGACCTTTGACACGGAGGGTTCTGTGAAGGTATCCGGCCTTGCGGGCGGACAGACCTACTACTACCGCCTGCGCAGCATCACCGGCGGCGTGCCCAGCGCCTGGAGCCAGGAGGCAGCCGTTACCGTGGAGACCGCTGACCAGGCCCGTGAGGTACCCGTGGTCAGGGGCGCTGCCGGAGGCGAGAACTCCGTCAGCCTGACCATCGACCCCTCCTGGAAGGCCACCGGCTATCTGGTGAAGTACGGCGAGGACGCCGAAAATCTGGACAGCAGCGTCACCATCAACCGGGCCGCCGTGGAGCAGCTCACCATTGACGGACTGTACACCGGCAGGACCTACTGGTTCTCCGTGGCCGCCCTCAACGGGGACGTCATCTCCGGATATTCCGCCCCCGTATCCGCTGTTACGGCGGAGCCGGGCAGCCAGGACGTGGCGGTGGCCGCTGTGGAGACCGGCGAGCTGACTCTTAGTCCCTTCCGGACCGGAGGAACCGTCACTGTCACTGCCTCCAGCACCTTTGATACTGAAAAGACACTCACCGTCACGGCGGAGAACCTGCCCGAGGGCATTACCGTCCCCGCCGGACAGACCTTTGCCGTCCCTGCCGGCGGCTCGGCCTCCTTCAACCTGCCTGTCTCCCTCACCGGAGACGTGGAAAAGGGCTGGTATACCTTTACCGTCTCCGTCCGGGACGGGGAGACCGTGCTGGCCAGCCGTGAGGTGGAGCTCACCGTCTGCGAGGGCACCCTGCTTCTGGCGGATGACTTCTCCCAGACCGTGGAGGGCCGCTATACCAAGAGCGGCAGCGGCGGCGCCTATGAGATAGCGGATGGCGTGCTCAAGGTGACCACCGCCAGCGGCAGCGAGGCCCCCATTATTACTGCCGGCGAGGCGGATTGGAGCGGCTACACCATCGAGAGCGACGTGCAGATGGTCAACAAGGACAATCTGTCCACCGGCGTCAGCGCGGGCGTTATCTTCCGCTATCAGGACGACAAGAACTTCTGCCACGCCCGGCTGGATCTGGGCAAGGGAGCCACCAACCCCTCCTTCCAGGTCTACCGCTGGGAGAACGGCAGCGCGGTGAACCTGTTCAGCCAGCGGGTGTCCGGCGCCTGGAACGACACCTACAACATCCGGGTGGAGGATACAGGCAGCCTGGTGTACTTCTATCTGGACAACGTGCTCATGACCATCCTGGATATGGGTGAGGGCGGCGGCAAGGCGGGCTACCGTGTATACGCCGCGAACACCCAGATGGACGACCTGAAGGTCTACCTGCTGGATCGGCCCCATGCCGACAAGACAGAGCTCCAGGATCTGGTGGACCACTGTGAGCACTATGGAGCCGACGGCTACACCGAGGAGAGCTATGAGGCCTTCCAGGACAGCCTGAATGAGGCGCTGGCAGTTCTGGAGGACGAGTTTGCCAGCCAGTCCGAGGTGGACGAGGCCCTGGAGGCCCTGGAGGCTGCGGAAGAGGCCCTGGAGCCCACCAGCGATGGAACCTCTGTCCCCACCTACCGGCCTGAGACGGAGACAGGCGAGCACGGCACCGTGAGCGTCAGTCCTCTCTTCCCCCGGCAGGGCCAGACTGTGACCATCACCCCCAAGCCTGAGGAGGGCTATGAGCTGAAGAATCTGACCGTCACCGACAAGAACGGCAAGGCCGTGGAGGTGACGGAGCAGGCGGACGGCACCTGGAAGTTCACCCAGCCTGCTGGCAAGGTGACCATTACTGCGGAGTTTGCCCCCGTGGAGCCCGTTACCTTCTCTGATGTGGAGGCCGGCAGCTGGTACGAGGCTGCTGTTAACGCCATGGTGGAGGCCGGGCTGATGCAGGGCATCGGCAACAACATGTTCCAGCCCTTCGGCACCGTGACCCGCGCCACCATGTGGACCATCCTGGCCCGTATGGACGGTGTGGACACCGAGGGCGGCAGCAGCTGGTATGAGAAGGCCCAGGCCTGGGCCGTGGCGGAGGGTGTGTCCGACGGCACCAACCCTGACGCCGTGGTAACCCGGGAGCAGATTGCTGCCATGCTGTACCGTTATGCGGGCAGCCCGGCGGCGGAGAATGCTCTGGACTTTGCTGACAGCGGAGACATCTCCGACTGGGCGGCCGACGCCATGGCGTGGGCGGTGGCTGAGGGTATACTCACCGGCACACCCGACGGGCGGCTCAATTCCCAGGGTACCGCAACCAGAGCCGAGGCCGCAGTGATGCTCCAGCGGTTTGACGGAATGAAATAAGGTAAGCTCACAAGAGCCGCGCCCCAACCCGGGGCGCGGCTCGGAGAGCAGGAAAGGAAGGAGATTAGCGGCGATGAAACGAGCAGGAACCATAAGACGGATGCTGGCCGCCCTTCTGGCGGCGGTCATGCTGCTTGGCATGCTGCCGGCGGCAGCGGCGGAGACCGGCCAGCCTATCTTCCAGGCGGATTTTGAGGGGGCGGACGCCCTCTTTGCCCTGGATGAGAACTGGACCGTAGTGGAGACCGGGGACGGCCATGCCCTCCAGGGCCGGGTGACGGAGAACACCGGCGCGCTGACCCTGGCGGAGAATGTTCAGCTCCCCGAGACCTACACCATCACCTACGACTTCACCATGGTGGAGGCGGCCACAGCCAACGGCTGGTCCGGCGGCGTGGTGTTCGGGTACCAGGACGGCAGCAATTTCCACCATTTCCGCTTTAACAAAAGCAATGCGGTGAGCAATGTCCAGGTCATACAGTGGCCCGACCCCAACAACCATGTCCTGGCTCAGGTGGACTACCCCTTCCAGACCGGCGAGGGCACCAGCCACAGCCTGTGCCTCATCAACGAGGCGGGCAAGGCCAGGATGTATGTGGACGGCCAGCTGCTGGCAGAGGATATCCCTGTGGAATCCGCCGGGAACGGCCTGGGCCTGCGGATCTACAACGGCACCATGCGGTTTGACAACATCACCGTGTGGGACGAGGTGCGGGAGCCGGAGATTCCGGTGGGCGCCGTGCTCTATGAGAATACCTTTGACACCCTGCCCGGTGAGCTCTCCAAGGGCTGGGAAGTGGTGGAGCTGACGGAGGGCCACGCCCTTCAGGGCACGGATACCTCCACCACCGGTATGCTCTCCGCCCTCACCTCTGTGGAGAACCTGCCCGCATCCTATACACTGGTTATGGATATGGCTCTGATGGAGCCGGTGGGCAGCTCGGGGTACAGTGCGGGCCTCACCTTCGGCCATGTGGATGCCAAGAACTTCTACCACTACCGGCTGGACAACGGCACCGGAAAGAACGCCCAGCTCTACCAGTGGGTCAGCGGCTCGCCCAAAAAGGACGTGGCGGACGACTACCCGGTGGCCGACCTGGCCGACGGCCGGGCCTACCGGATGCGGGTGGTAGTGGACGGCCAGACTGTCACCTGCTACCTGGACGGCGTCCAGACCCAGACCTGCACCGTCTCCGACCTGACCGGCGGCATCGGCCTGCGGGTTTACAACGCGGAGGTTCTCTTTGACAACCTGACCGTGTACAGCGGCGCGGTGCTTCCGCCCGAGGGCGGCGAGAGTGCCTCCGACTTTGTGTTCCCCCAGGCTGAGCCTGTGGTGTACGACAATGAGAACGAGGGCTATCAGGAGACGGCCGGCGACTGGGCCGACGCGGCCGAACTGGGCCAGGACGGTTCCGCCGCCCGGGTCGCTGACGGCGGCGCGGCCACCTTCTCCACCTATCCCCCGGCAGAGGGTACGCAGAACTACGCCGTGGAGTGGTATGTCCCGGCGGCGGACGGCGGCGCGGTGAGCTTCACCGTCTCCACGCTGAACGGCATGTGGAAGTATGACCTGCCCGCCGGCACCCCCGCCGGCTGGGTCAGCCTGGGTGTGGTCACCGCCACGGCGGGTACCGCCTTTACTGTGACGGCCTCCTCTGAAGGAAGGCTGTATGCCGACGCAATCCGCCTCACCCAGACCCGGACGGACGCCGACGAGCCCTATAACCCGGCCGGCGGCGGCTCCGATGAGGTGGCGGTGCTGGTCAACCAGATTGGCTACGACATCGGCAAGCCCATGCGGGCCACCGTGCCCAACGCGGCGGACGGCACCGAGTTCCTGGTGAAGAATGCCGCCACCCAGGAGACGGTGTATACAGGAAAGGTGCAGAAGAATATCGCCGACTTCTCCGATATGCCTGTCCCGGCCTCCGACACGGACTACTACATCACCTGCGACGGGGCTCAGTCCTACACCTTCACCGTGGGTGAGAACCTTATCCAGCGGCGCAGTGTGGTCAATGCCCTGGCCTTTATGAACGAGACCCGGTCGGACACCTTCAAGGTGGGCTCCAACAGCATCGGTTGGCGCGACAGCCACCAGTTCTCCTTTGAGCTGCCCAGCATGGCCCTCCAGTACATGGCAAACCCCGCCCTGTACGACAGCCTGCCCTACAGCATCATCGAGACCGAGAGCTGCGAGTATGAGGAGCTGCGGGTGCAGGACGAGCCCGACATCGTCTGGCTCATCCAGTTCGCCGCCCTGCGGTACTACGACTGGGGCCACAATGAGGGTAAAAAGCTCCATATGCTCACCAAGGAGCAGCTGGCCTACTTCCTCTACATCTATCCTGAGATCAGTAAGTGGGTGGATAAGGATACATACACCGCCATCCGGGACTACACCATCTCTGTGTGGGGCGAGAACGCCTGCAACGTCCAGTGGTACCCGGTGGCCAACTCCAACCACGACCTGTACAGCGTCCAGACCATCTTCGGCGGCCTGAAGGGCTCCCAGCCCCCCGGACACTCCATCGTGCCCAACCTGCTGATGTACGAGGTGGCCCTCCGGGACGGCCTGGGCCAGGATGTGGCGGACAGGTTCTTCCAGGCGGCCTATGACAACTGTGAATATACCATCACACAGATTGACATCAACGACCCCTTCTACAACAAGGGCCAGCGGATGAGCGAGCACGTCACCATCCCCGGCCTGGCCTGGTTCCTGGAGATGTACCCCGACCGGGCGCCCAAGGGCCTGAAGGAGGCCCTGGAGCGCTGGGCCGCCACCACCATCGCCCGGTCCGACAACCTGTGGGATATCCGCATGGCGGTGTGCCTAGAGGCGGGGGACGGGCAGTACGAGTTCCACAACCCCAACTTCAGTGACGAAGAAAAGAAGATCACTCAGGACTATTGGACCGGCGCAGCCTACGCCAACGCGGATAAGCAGGGGGACTACCTCAGCGGCGGCGCGCCCAAGAACGAGCCGGGCAACCAGGCGGGCCTCCAGGCCGTCACCTACGCGGCGGCCCGGGTGCTGGACGATCCGGAGGTCAATGAGCGGCTCATTGAGCTGGGCGTGGCGGCCATCGACGACCTGTACGGCCGCAACCCCACCGGCCGGGCGGCCTTCTACCACTTCACCCGTGACTTTGAGGGAGCCGACCTGGGCTGGTACAAACAGTATCCGGGCGGCGCGGGCCTGCTGGGCGGCCACACGGCGGTTATCGACGCCAACGCCCCCGAGGCCTGCTATCCCTATAATCCTGAGGCCTATGATACCGGCTATACCGAGGGCTGGGTGGCCTACAACACCGCCTGGAACGACTCCCTGGCCTATGCGGCGGCTGACGCCGTGTCCCTGAGGGTTTCCTTCAACGAGGGGACCGTGGGCAGCCAGGTGACCATCACCCTCACAGCCCCCCTCAACATGGACCCCGGCGCCGTGGAGACCGGCTATGTGTGGATAGAAAACCCCATCTCCGGGACCCGGGAGCAGCTCCCCGTCACAGAGAAGGGAACCGACAGCAGCGCTTTTGAGGGGACGTACACCCTGCCCGACCTGCCCTATGTGGTGGTGTCCTACGGCTCCGGCCTCTTCCGCCAGGAGGAGGAGATCACCGTGTCCGACTACCAGGGCACTCCGGTCACCGGCCTGACCATGGACAGCCAGCTGACCCTGGGCGCCGGTCAGACCGCCCGGCTGACTGCCGCCGTCCAGCCGGAGACCGCCACCGATCCCCGGGTCACCTTTACCTCTGACCATCCGGAGATCGCCTCTGTCACCGCCGACGGGCTGGTGAAGGCGGTGAGCGCGGGTACTGCGGTCATCACTGCCGCGTCGGTCTCCAACCCGAAGATCACTGCCACCTGCACCGTCACCGTGGCGGCCGCTGTCCCCACCGGACTGCGGCTGGACGTGCCCGCCGACCTGTCCGTCTTTGAGGGCGCGGTCCAGGCCGCTGTGGCCGCCGTCATCTACTCCGACGGTACCGAGCGGACGGAGGACCTGCCCCAGGCCACCTTCTCCACCGAGGACACCGGCATCCTGACCGTCACCGCCGGCGGCGCCATCACCCCCCTGGCCGCCGGTGAGGCCACCGTCACCGCCTCCGCCCAGGTGGACGGCGTAACAGTGACCGGCAGCGCGGCTGTCACCGTCACCGCTGACAAGCGCTATGACCTGATGGCACTCTACAATGAGGGCCAGTACACCGCCGATGGCGTCACACTGGCCATTGCGGCCAACACCAAGGACGACCTGACCGCCGCCTATGGCGGCGACCGCCTCAAGCTCACCGGCAATGCCAAGGGCAACACCGTGGACTTTGACCTGGGCAATCTGGCGGCAGGCACCTACGATGTGGTTCTGTACAGCAAGTACATGGGCGACAAATGGGCCTACGGCGCCTGGAGCTTCAAGGTGGACGGCCAGGCGGTGGGCGGAACCATTGACTTTGACAACGAGGAGAAAAACGGCACCTATCACGACGTGCCTCTGGGCCAGGTCACCCTGGCGGAAGGGGAGCATACCTTCACCTTTGTCTCGGAGGACGGCGGGCCGGTGGTACCGGTGTATCTGACGCTGTCCCTGAGCGGCGGCGGGGAGGAGCCCGACCCGGTGGAGCCCGGCCAGACGGTGCCCAAGATTCACACCATGGACGAGATGTATCAAAAGGTATATACGGACACCTCCATCCAGGCCGGCGGCCTCAACTACCGGCTCTATGTCCCGGACAGCTATAAGCACGGCCAGGCGGAGGACCTGCCGCTGCTCATCTACCTCAACGGCGCGGGCAGCCGGGGGACCGACAACGAGAAGCAGCTGGCCAACCTGTCCCCCCTCATCACCCCCCTCATCGACAACGAGGAGTACCCCTGCATCATCGTGGTGCCCCAGCTGCCTGAGAGCGACAAGTGGGTCAACGTGGACTGGGCCGCCGGCAGCTATGAGGAGAGCGTGGCCGAGTCCAACAGCGCCAGGCTGCTCATGGGCCTGATTGCCGAGCTGAAGCAGGCCTATCAGGTGGATGAAAACCGGATCTATCTGATGGGGCAGTCCTTCGGCGGCTACGGCACCTGGGACCTTATCACCCGGCATCCGGAGACCTTTGCCGCGGCGGTGCCCATGTGCGGCGCGGGCTGCCTGGACCGTGCGGAAGCGGTGGCGGATATGCCTCTGCTGGTGCTCCACGGCTCCGCCGACCCCACCGTGCCCGTCAGCGGCTCCCGGGAGATGGTGCAGGCGGTGAAGGACGCGGGCGGCAGCCTCATCACCTACCTGGAGTATGAGGGCGACGACCACTATGTCCAGCGGCGGCTCTTTGAGCAGCCCGAGCTGTGGATGGACTGGCTCTTTGCCCAGGAGAAGGGCGTCACCGCCCAGGCCCCCGACGTGAGCAGCTGCTTCATGCCGGAGACCACCCTCAACCTGAACAGCAGCGGTCAGCTGGACCAGCTGACCGTCACCGGCGGCACGGCGGCCATCAACGGCGAGCAGCTGGTGATCACCCCTGCCTCCGCCACCGGCTCCGTCCTGGCTCTGGTAAAGGGAACGGAGAGCTGCGGCGACGGCGTGCTCACCGCCCACATCACCATGGAGGAGCTCACCGCCTCCGGCGGCGGCGGCCTGGTGCTCCGCGCCCAGAGTGACGACACCTATATCCACATCCGCTTTACCAAGGAAGGTCTGAACCTGCTGGAGATGGTGGATGGAAAGGTGAAGCAGGATAACACCGTGGCGTGCCCTCGGGTGGGCGACCGCATCGCCCTGATGACCGCCCAGGTGCAGGGCAGCCATATCAAGGTGTGGGTGGACAATATTCTCCGCTTTGACACCGAGATTCAGACCGACGCCCTCAAGACCTCCGGCGCGGTGGGTGTGCGTACCTACGCCCTGCCCGCCAAGGTGGACGATATCATCTGGTCCGTGTACAGCGGGCCCTCCGTGACCTTTACCTCCATGGCGGACCGGCAGGTCTACCAGCGGGATGTGGCCACCGGCACCGGTACCCTGGACCTCACCGGCCGCACCTCGGAGGCGGCTTCCCTTAAGGCCCGGGTGGTGACCTGGGACGGCGGTGAGACCGTACTGGACTGGTTTAACGTGCCTCTCAGCGCTGACGGTACCTTCTCCCACGCCATCACCGTCCCCCAGGGCGGCTGGTACAAGACCGAACTGAAGGCTGAGAGCGCCGACGGCAGCACTGTCAGCGCATCCAGCGGCCGCTGGGGCGTGGGCATCAACATCCTGTGCATCGGCCAGTCCAACATGCAGGGCACCGGCAAGCCTGCGCCCTACGTGGAGGCCCACGACCTGGCCTCCAACTTCCTCAACGAGCGCTGGATTCACCTGGAGGACCCCTATGCCAACGGGGACACCAGCGTGGCCGGCAACGGCAACAACAACGGCGCGTCCATGACACCCGCCCTGGCCAACGCCCTCATCGAGGAGTACGGCGTGCCGGTGGGCATCATCCCCGCGGCCAAGAGCGGCGCGGGCCTGGTGTGCGACTGCTCCGCCTATCCCCGCTGGCTGGACCGCAACCCGGATGACCCGGATGACCGCTCCAACCTGTACGGCAACTCCCTCTACCGGGCCAAGGCCGCCGGCGGCATTGAGTTCATCCTGATGAACCAGGGTGAGCACGACGTGTCCGGCAACACCACCCAGGCCGAGTATCTGGAAGCCCTCAACACCCTGGTGGAAAACTACCGCACCGACCTTGGCTGGGATGTGCCCTTCCTGTACTGCCAGCTGGGCCCGGCCTATGCCTCCAGCTGGGACGACACCAAGAACAGCGTCATGACCGGCATCCGCTCCGCTCAGATGCAGGCCCACGACCCGGACAACGGCATCCTGCTGGCGGCAGTGGAGATGGACCTGGCGCGCAACGCCGACAACCTCCACTACACCACCCAGAGCCTGGAGGTCATCGGCGAGCGGGTGGCCAACACCATCTTCTGGTACTACGACAGCGACCCCAACAAGACCGACTATTACCTGCCCGCCTCCATCTCCACAGTCCGGTATGCCGACGAGAGCCGCACCGTGGTGGATGTGGACGTGGCCCACACCGGCGGCACGGATATCACACCGGCGGAGGACATCACCGGCTTTGAGCTGGTGGCCCCCGACGGCGGCGTGACCAAGCCTGTCACCGCCGTCCGTCTGGACAGCGACACCATTCGTCTCACCTTTGCCCAGCCCGCTGAGGAGGGCAGCGCCCTGCGGTACCTCTACGGTCTGCTGCCCGACGTGACCGGCCTGGTGAAGGACAACGGTCCCATGGCACTGCCCATGCTGGCTGCTGTGGAGCCTGTGGTAATTGAAGAGGCGCAGCCGGAGCCTCCTGAGGTCACCGGAATTACCCTCAGTCAGACCGAGGCGGTGCTGTGGATTAACAGCACGCCCAACCAGGTTCAGCTCACCGCCCAGGTGGAGCCCGAGGGTGCCCAGGCGGAAGTGACCTGGAGCAGCGACAATCCGGAGGTAGCCCAGGTGGACGAGAACGGTCTGGTGACCGCTGAAGGTGCGGGCGTGGCCCACATTACGGCAGAGGCGGGCGGAAAGACCGCAATCTGCACCGTGACTGTGGAGTACGCCTATGCGCCCCCCGTCTACCACCCTGAGGTGGAGGAGGAAGGACATGGCGAGATAGAGGTCAGCAGCCTCTTCCCCCGGCAGGGTCAGATTGTGACCATCACCCCCGAGCCCGAGGAGGGCTATGAGCTGGAGAGCCTGACCGTCACTGACCGGAACGGAAACCCTGTGGAGGTGACAGAGCAGGCGGACGGCACCTGGCGGTTCGTCCAGCCCGTGGGCGAGGTGACCATCACCGCCGAGTTTGCCCCCGTGGAGCCCGTTACCTTCTCCGATGTGGAGGCTGGCAGCTGGTATGAAGAAGCGGTCAGCGCCATGGTGGAGGCCGGGCTGATGCAGGGCACCGGCAGCGGCATGTTCCAGCCCTTCGGCACTGTGACCCGTGCCACCATGTGGACCATCCTGGCCCGGATGGACGGTGCGGACACCGAGGGCGGCAGCAGCTGGTATGAGAAGGGCCAGGCCTGGGCTGTGGCTCAGGACGTGTCCGACGGCACCAACCCTGACGCTGTGGTGACCCGGGAGCAGATTGCGGCCATGCTGTACCGTTACGCGGGCAGCCCGGCGGCAGAGGGTACACTGGACTTTACCGACAGCGGAGACATCTCCGACTGGGCGGCCGACGCCATGGCGTGGGCGGTGGAGAAGGGTATCCTCACCGGCACACCTGACGGGAAGCTCAATCCCCAGGGCACCGCGACCAGAGCCGAGGCCGCGGTGATGCTGCTCCGCATGCAGGAAGGCGGAGAGGCATAAGCAGCCCTCGGGCGACAGAAGAAAATACAATGCACAGCAATCCCGCCGCAGCTTCGGCTGCGGCGGGATTGCTGCTTCTGGTGGAAATTATTCAGAATAATGCTAGACAACTATGCGGAAAATTCAAGGAAATACCGGCTGGTACCTGATATAATGGCGCTGCACCGGAAAAAGATGAGAACAGAAATTTACTGATGCAGAGATATACAGTAAAAATCTGTACCAAACTTGAAGATATCAAAAAAGGGCAGAGAAAATGCTGAAGGATGAAAGGACTTGTGAGGTATGGAACTGACGTCGCGGCAGAGACTTCTCCGCCTGTGGAGCGGGCAGGAGATTGACCGTGTTCCCATCTGGCTGCTGGCCCCCTACCACCGGCTGGAGTACTATGCGGATATCTACAACATTCCCGCCTACCGGCCCGTCACCGAGGCCATCGAGCGCTATTGCGACACCATGGACCGGCGGCGGCCTGATATGGGCTTCTGCTACAATGCCAACCCGGATATTATCCGCACGCCCATTGAGGAGCCGGGCAAGACGGGGACCCGGGTCACCTACCGGGATCTGACCTTTGAAAAGGCGGTTGTCAAAGAGCATGGCCGTACCACGGTGCGGTTCTATGTGGATGACCCGGATGATCTGGAGAAGGTAGCGGACATCCCCTATGTACCCCACTGTCCCGATGCGGAGCGGCTTCGCCGGGAGAAGGAGGAGCTGGGCGAGCGGGGCCTGCTGATGATGGACCTGGGCGATCCCCTGGAGCCCCTGTACCACCTGTGCAGCGCGGAGGACTTCTCCATGTGGACCCTTACCGACCTGGACAGCCTGCTGCGCTTTACCGACATTATGGCGGAGCGGGTGCTGGAGGTGTACCGGCGATATCTGGAGCTGGATCTTGCCGACGCATACTTTATCGTGGGCGCGGAATTTGCCGGGCCGCCCCTGGTGTCTCCGTCGCTGTTCAACACCCTGAGCAGCCGCTACGTAAAGCAGGTGGTGGATCTGATTCACCAGTATGGGAAGATCGCCATCATCCACTACCACGGCAACCTGGCCCGGGTACTGGAGGGCTTCCGGGAGGTCAACCCTGACGGACTCCACACCATTGAGGCGCCCCCTGTGGGCGACTGCACCATCACCCAGGCCAGAGAGGCTCTGGGGCCCCACACCGTGCTCATCGGCAACATCCAGTACGATGACCTGGACCGGCGGACACCGGAGGAGATCCAGCGGATGGTCCGGGACGCAGTAGAGGAGGGCAAGCGGGCAGGTCGGTTCATCCTCTCGCCCACGGCGGGACCCTACTGCGCCGAGCCCAGTCCCCAGCTCATCCAGAATTACCTGGCCTTCATAGAGGCGGGCATCCGGTACGGGAGGCTGTAAGAATGACAGGACGGGAGCGAATCCTGGCTGCCATGGAGGGCAGAGAGACAGACAGGCCTGCCGTGGCGCCCTTTGTCCACATCAGCACGGTGAAGGCGTGGAAGCAGGACCCGGACGCGGATATTCTCACCGGGACGGCCGAGTTTTGCAGACACTTCGGCTTTGACCTGATCCACCGGAACTTTAATGTGCGCCACGATGATTTCCGGCCCGGGGAGAACTGGGCGGTGTCTGTCCGGGAGGAGAGCAGAGGGAAGGAGAAGCGGATTACCCGGGAGATTGTGACGCCGGGCGGCCTGCTGCGGGATGTGGTGAGCCTGACCCGCCTGACACCCTACATGACGGTCTACGCTCAGATAGAATGTCCGATAAAAGAGGAAGCGGATCTGGATCTGGTTGCGCAATATATCCCTGAGCCGGTCATAGCCGACCTGTCCGGGCTCCGCCGGGCAAAGGAGATTGTGGGCCAGGAGGGAATTACTGCGCCCTGGGTATGGGGTGTGTTCAACTATATGGCACAGCTCCGCTCCCTGGAGGACCTGCTTGCGGACCCCTATGAGGACCCGGAGTTCTATCACCGCCTTGCCGGATTTGCGCTGGACCGGCTGAAAAAGGCGCTGACACCCCTGCTGGGCGGCACGGGGCCGGATTTTGTGAGCTATACGGGCAATCTGGCCAGCGGCAGCATGGCCGGCCCGGACTACTTCCGGCGGTATGTGCTGCCCTATGAGCAGGAACTGATTCAATTTCTCCAGGCCGGCGGCGTGCGGGTGATTTACCACAACTGCGGCGACGGAGCCAATATGATCGGCTGCTACAATGAGCTTGGGCCCGACTGTTATGAGTCCATGGCGGAGCCGCCCTTTGCGGACAACTCCCTGGACGCCTGCCTGAGAGAGTTCCGGCCTGACATTGCCCTGATGGGGAATATGGATCAGATACAGTTCCTGAAGCAGGCGACACCGGAGCAAGTGAAGAAAAAGGCGCTGGAAATCCTGGAAAAGACAGCGGGACGGCGGTTTATTCTGGCCACATCGGATCTGCTGGAGGAGGGTACGCCGGAGGAGAATCTTCTGGCTATGTCCGCAGCGGTCCGGGAATTTGGCGGCCGGTAGAGCGGTACAAACAAAATAAGCGAGGGGCCTGTGGGAAACACTTTCCCACAGGCCCCTTTTCTGTGGGCTGGATATATAAAAGCCGACTGGAGGAGGACCACAACGGTCCTCCTCCAGTCGGTAAGGAAGCGGGGAACGGCTTTATTTGCTGAGGAAACGCATCAGCATGACGGCAGCCTCTGCACGGGTGGTACTGTCGGCAGGAGCCAGCAGGCTGCCGGGCTTACCAGTGATGATTCCTTTGCCCACGGCCCAAGCCATGCCGTCGGTGGCCCAGGTGTGGACGGAAGCGCTGTCGCCGTAGGGGGCCAGGGCGGAGGTATCCGCCTTGGAGGTCTCGCCGTTTGCAATGGCGTACTGATAGAGAATGACAGCCAGCTGTTCCCGGGAGACGGTGTCATCGGGCGCAAAGCGGTTGCTGCCCACACCCTCCACGATGCCCTTGGAGGCGGCCCAGTTCACCGCGTCGCTGTACCACTGTCCGGCGGGCACATCGGTGAAGCCGGCGGAGGTGGTGACGGCGGGAGAACCGGCAGAACGGTAGAGCGCGGCAGCCAGTTCAGCGCGGGTTATGGCTGCGGCGGGAGCAAAGCTGCCGGTGGAGGCGTTCTGGAGGAGGCCGGTCTCAGTGACATAACGGATGGCGCCGTAGGACCAGAGACTCTCGGATACGTCAGAGTAGGGATTCTCCCAAACGGAGCCGTGGACCACCAGGTCAGCCACCACGGGCCGGTGGTCGGAGGCGGCGCTGTCAATGATATGGGAGCTGATCACATCCACGCTGCCGGGGGTGGTAAAGATGTAGTCAATCTTGCGGGCCTTGGAGACGGTGCCGTCCTGCTCCTTCACCGCATCGGAGGAGGGGAAGGAGACGCTGCTGCCCTGGCCGGCAACGGCCCAGGAGTCCACAAATTTCTTGAGTACAGGCTCAAAGACCTCAGCGGCAGTGGGATCGGCGGCGTCGGCATTCATGTCGCCGGCCAGAATGGTGGGGCAGCTGTCAATATCCATAATGCGCAGCATGTCGTTGACCTGGTCCAGACGGATGGTGCTGGGGTATCCCTCGGGGGGCTGGGCCCGGTAATCCAGATGGGTGTTGTAGAAACGGACCTTCACGCCGTCCACATCCACCACAATTTCACCGAAGCCGGGCTTGGTACCGGGGAAATTGGCATCGCCGGGCTGGGGGTCGCCATCCTGGGTGCTCCAACGGGTAATCTCATGGTTGGCGGAGGAGATGATAGGGTACTTGCTCAGGAAGGCCACGCCAAAGCGCTCGTTGGGGTACTCGGCGCCTCTGGAGGAGGGCTTGTCGTAAATAAAGGCATTGTAGGAGCTCATACCGGTCATCTGAGCCAGCATGGAGAGGGTATTATCGTAGTTGCTGCGTGTGCCCCAGTTTACATCCACCTCCTGGAGGCAGACCACGTCGGCCTTGGAGGCGGTGATTACATCGGCAATGGCCTGGAGATCGTAGACATTCTCTGCATTCTGACCAAAGTGGATGTTGTAGGTCATGACGCGCAGCTGGCGGTCGGCGGCAGCGGTGGGGCGCTGGCCGTCCGCCGCGGAAAACGTTCCGGCAGCAGCGGCAGGGGCGGCCAGTGAGAAGGCCACTGCGGCGGTCATGATGAGAGCAAAGGCCTTTTTGAATACGCTTCTCATAAAAAATGTTCCTCCTTTTCCATGCATACTGTTTTGGTATGCTTAGTTGAGGAGAGCATAGCATACTGAACAAAACAGAGCAAGGAATCGGAGGAACATTGGTACAAAATTTCTTAAACTGATAGAATTGGTCTATTTTAATAGAAAATATGGAATTTCTCCTGTAAAATCTGTGCTTAATGTCCAGAGATACCCAGACCTGTATTCTCTTCATTGTCCAGCATGGGCTTGCGCATGGAGCCGGGTTTGCGGATGTGGGTGCGGGAGAGCTGCTCCAGGCAGTACTCATATTCGCTGTTGGCGAAGGCAGTGTAGAGAATGTCAATGAGGTTGAGCTGGGAGATGCGGGAGGACATGGCGCCGCTGCGGAAGGTGGACTCGTTGGCGGTGGTGTAGAGCTTATAGTCCGCCAGATCGGACACGGGGGAGCTGACGCAGCGGGTGATGGCGATGATGGGGGTGTGATTTTCCCGCATGGCCTTCATACACTCCACCATCTCCACGGTCTCGCCGGAGTAGGAGATGACAATGCCCAGGTCGTCCTTGGTGGCGTTCCGGGCCTGAAGGAACTGGGAGTGCCAGTCATCGTTGACCATGCAGGGCTTGTTGAGCCTCAGAAACTTGAGGTAGGCGTCCCGGGCGGCACAGAGGGACGCGCCCATGCCGAACAGCAGCACAGTCCGGCATTTGCGCAGCAGCTCCACGCACTGCTGGAGCGTGTCCGCGTCCAGCAGGTTCTTGGTGTCCTCCAGAGACATGATGTTCTTGTAGGTAATCTTCTCAATGATATCCTCGATGCTGTCCGAGCGGGCGATCTCCTTCCGCTGGTCCTCCTCGCTCTGCTTGCGCACGGCCATCTCGTAGGTCACCGCCCGTCGGAACTCCTTGTAGCCTTCAAAGCCGATGCGGTGGCACATGCGGATCATGGTGGAGGGAGAGGAAAAGGTCCGCTCCGCCATCTCGTGGATGCTCAGCTCCATGGCCTCCTCGGGGTGCGAGAGCAGATAATCGGCAATGGAACGCTCGGTGGCGCTGAGAGAATCTCTGGCCTCCCGGAGTCTGAGCAGCGCGCTTTTCATAAGACTTGCCTCCCTGTGATGGTTCTTGCAGGTGACGGTGTTACCGGTCCAGAATTTTGGCCTTGGTCTCCAGAATGGCGCCGGGCGTCATGGACAGCTCGTCCACGCCCACCTCCATAAAGAAGTCGGTGAGGGTGGTGTCGGCAGCCAGCTCGCCGCAGATACCGGCCCAGATGCCGGCGGCGTGGGCGTTCTCCACGGTGGTGCGGATGAGACGCAGCAGGGCCTCGTGATGCCGGTCGCAGAAGGACTCCACCTGGGCGTTCTGCCGGTCCACGGCCAGGGTATACTGGGTCAGGTCATTGGTGCCGATGCTGAAGAAGTCCACTTCCCTGGCCAGCAGGTCGCTGATGACCGCGGCGGCAGGGGTCTCGATCATGATGCCCAGCTCCACCTTCTCGTCAAAGGGGATGCCTTCGGCCTTCAGCTCCTCCCGCACCTGGGCGCAGATCTCCTTGATCCGCAGCACCTCGCTCACCGAGGTGATCATGGGGAACATGATGCCCAGCTTGCCGTGGGCGGAGGCACGGTAGAGCGCCCGCAGCTGGGTGCGGAACACCTGGGGACGGGTCAGGCAGATGCGGATGGCCCGCAGACCCATGGCGGGGTTTTCCTCCTTGGGCAGCTCGAAGTAATCGGCCTGCTTGTCGGCGCCGATGTCCAGGGTGCGGATGACCACCATGCGGCCGTCCATGGCCTCCAGCACCTGGCGGTAGGCCTGGTACTGGTCCTCCTCGG
>NZ_JBMNPX010000023.1:0-41990 GCF_050943825.1 Pseudoflavonifractor sp. | reverse complement strand
GCATTCAGCAGTGAGAACCGCTCAATATCCTGATAAAAGTCTGTTTGTTTCAACGAACGCCTCCTATATGACAATCTCATTACAAATGTTCAAAATCGCTTGCCATTCCGAAATATATCGGGTATTCTGAAATACTCCGCTGCGGCGGAAATCATCCTGATGAATGGAGGCGATCCATATGTCCATGATTCAGTTCCCTGTGATCGATCCTGTGGCCACTGGGGCGAATATTTGCCGGCTCCGAAAGGATCGCGGCCTGACAGTCCGAGATCTCCAGCACTATTTCGGATTTGAGGAGCCGCAGGCCATCTACAAATGGCAGCGAGGGCAGAGTCTTCCCAGCGTAGATAATCTCTACGCACTGAGCGCTTTGCTCCAGGTGCCAATGAACGAAATCATCATCCCCACTTCTCATATCGTCTCTTTCGAGCAGCAGGCAGCCGTCTGCTGCTCGGGTCATTTTATCGGAGGATTTCTTCAGGTGCAGTGGGCATGGCAGAACTTCAAAACCGCTTAGACCCTTATCCACTTGTCCAACCTGGGGCCCACCGCGACCCAGCTGAGTCACAGGCCTCCCCCAGGTGAGCAAGCGACTTGAAAAAAGATTTTCACATCATTACTATGTGTACCAAGGGAGCGTAAGATTGAATTCTGCATTTAAGGGTAAACGTGTGGAAGAAATGGTGGCAATGCGCTGAACGCAGAGGGAAACGCCTGGCGTTCCTTTCATCATGAGTTATGAGCTCATTTCACATTCATGCAAATGCTGTCCATAATCTGCTGGAGTTGCGCAGCCTCATAATTCATCTGCGCCTGAACCGATCATCACGACCTATCCATTCTGCCACGCCCACCACACCCGAAAGTGTGGTTCTGAAAGTTATGCAACTGCCGCCTTTTCAATGAAGTCGTTGAGGATCTCCTCAAAGCTGTCGTTGATATCGAAAGGAGCTTCGTAGGCCACCTCGGTATTGACCAGGCACTTATCCAAGGCCATGGAGATCTCGTCTGCCTTCTTGCTCAGCGCCGTGGCCATGCCCCGGATCTTATTCCGGTCGAAGTCGATGGTGGTGACCTGGGTGGCGTCACACCGATAAGAAACCTGGTTGCCCTCACCATTGAAGCGGAATCCGGATCCGCCGCCGGCGATGGTCTTTTCGCTGTTGCGGAGCGTGGTCATATGCCGGAAAACTTCGGCCAGTTCCTGGCGCTGCCGGTTCAGGCCGACCTCGTTGTCCATATCCAGATCCAGTCCGCTCTTGGCCGCATGAATGGCCTTGCTCAGCTTCTCCCGCTCCTCCATCAAAAGCATAATGAAGGCCGCCACTTCGTTGGCGTGCCCGGCATACTCGCTGGGCGCAGTTTCCTCCACCACGGCATCCAGAGCATCCGACATGACCTTACTGCGCAGATGGGTGGTTTTGACTTTGACAATGTTGCGCCGGTCCTGCAGGATGCTGGTGGCCTCACACATCAGGTTTTTGAGTTTGTTTTGAAAACGGAATGCATCTTTCATGTTCATGGATCATACCCCCTATGTCATGTCCGACGGAACGATTTGATGGGTTAAGCATACCGCGAACGCGCTTCGTTGTCATTGAACTGCTGGTTGAATCGCTCCCTCACAGTATCAAAATAAACCTACCTTTGAAGTGTCTCAGTCTTTGTTGCTGAAAGATCGATCTCGGCGTAAATCATAGTACTAGTTAAAACGATGGTTTAATCTAATACTCCAGCAAATAGGAAACAGGCCCGCCTGCGTATTATCGCAAGGCCGGGCCTGTTTCTATAAACTACAGTTCTCCTTTTATCACACCACAACATCACACCACGCAAACAACACCACGACTTACGGATTGACGATGCTTGGAGGAGATGCGATAATGAACCCGGGAGGTGCTTAACGTGAATGATGAAATTTTGTGGGCTAAAATTCAACAACATCAAGGTGAAACCTTTTATACAGTCCGAAAAAAGGAACTCGTGTATGAAGTAGTTGGCGATATGTTATATCACAATCTTACTTCAGCAGGAATCCCACGGAGTGATTTTGTCAAGGCTGCTTCGCTTAATCCAAAGAACACGGCAGCATTACATTCAAAAGTGCGTGGTCCATCCTATGTGTATGCCATTATAACGGATCCTCGCATTAAGTGTGATGCTGAGTAACTCTTATCCGGAAAGGTTATGTTGCATATTTGCTGGCATTCTCGTATTACTAATTAGAGTTCAATGGGCGTGAGGAACGAAAATATGCGATATGGATATTGCCGGATTACAGGGGTGAAACAAAGCATATGAGATATGGTTATTGTAGGACATCGAAACCCAAGCAGAGCATCGAGAGGCAGATCCGAAATATCAAGGTTGCCTACCCTGATGCTGTCATTGTGCAGGAGGTTTTTACCAGGACGCGGCTGGATCGGCCAGAATGGCTGAAACTGATGCGCAGAATCCAGCCTGGGGATGAGATTGTCTTTGACAGTGTTTCCCGTATGAGCGGAGATGCCAAAGAAGGGTTTGCCGCCTATGAAGAGCTGTATCAAAAAGGGGTAAACCTTGTTTACCTCAAAGAACCCCACATCAATACTGAGACCTATAAGAAAGCATTGGAAAACAACATTCAACTGACCGGCAGCAATGTGGACTACATCTTGGAAGGTATCAATCGTTACCTGTTGGAACTGGCCAAGGAACAGATTCGACTGGCCTTTGAGCAGTCCGAAAAGGAAGTCCAGGATCTGCATCAGCGCACACGGGAAGGAATTGAAACTGCACGCCTGAATGGGAAACAGATTGGACGTCAGAAGGACAGTATCGTCGTCACGAGGAAAAGCATCGAATCGAAAGAAGTGATCAAAAAACTCTCCATGGAATTTGACGGTAATCTCAGTGATGTGGAAATCATGCGCTTGACCGGCCTGGCTCGGAATACTTATTACAAATATAAAAGTGAACTCCGGGATGAGAATATACTCTCCAGGCACTCCCGGCAAAGATCTTCCGCCGACACAATCCGGCGGCCAGTATCCACATAGAGCGGTTCGAGACCAATGGCCAGCCAAACATAGCCGACTTTATCCGACCATAACAGTTCATAATCCGGGCACTGCCGAAGATGTTCTGCAAACACCCGCTGGACTTCATCAAGTTCCTTTTTTTCAACTTCTGTGTAGATCATAGCTTTCTGCCTCCCAAATTCATTTTAGTGTATCCAATTTTTACAGCCAATTGCGAAGTGCTGGCAGACACAGTATAATAAAAAATCAAGGCAGCGTCTTGGCAAAAGAACAAATTTCTTTGTACTGGTGGTCCTCAGCTTTTTCTCAGCAAACAAAGTGCTTTTTGCAAATAGTTTATTATGTTGCGTTATATTGGTGCGGAAAGGTGGGGAAAAATGATACGGATTGCGATATGTGACGATGAAGAACGGGCCGTTGCTTCGACTGAAAAAATCGTCAAGACTTGCTTACAAGCGCAAGGCATCGGCTGTGAAATAACGACCTATACCCAAAGCCGGAACTTGCTTTACGACATAACCGATGATGGCTTTTTCTATGACCTGATTTTGCTGGACATTGAAATGCCGGGGATCAGCGGCATGGAAATCCCTCAGCAGGTCAAAGGGTTTCTGCCCAATGCCAGAATTATCTTTGTGACCTCACATACGGAGTATGCGATTGATGCATTTGAACTGTCCATTTTCCGCTATGTGCCGAAAAATAATCTGGAAACGAAGCTGACCGCCGCTATAACTGATGCCGCAAAACTGATTGAGTTGGAGGCTGGACAGGAATACACGATTCAGACCGCAAACCACATGGAGAAGATTCCCTACAAGGATATTTTCTATATCCAACGGGACGGCAAGAATTCCAGTATCGTGTCCAGCGTTGGAACTTCAAAAGTACGAAAGAGCTTGCAGCGGGTATTTGATGAACTGAATGCACCGGAATTTATTTTTATTGACCGTGGTTATATCGTCAATATCGTCCAGATTATGAAGGTCAGCGATAGCATTGCCATACTGAAAAACGGCGATCAGCTACCCATCAGCCGCTCCCACTTGCAGGAAGTCAAGCGACAAATCAATCAATTTTGGGGGGCGCATATATGATGGATTGGGTACGGGTGGTTTCTTGCCTTTTCACCAATGAACTGCGCCTGTTTTTAGGGGTTTATCTCGTGGCAAGGCTGACGGATTTTTCTTTGGAGCGGAAAGCATTGTTGCTGACCGGTGCTGGTGGATGCCTTGCCACCATTCTGCAAGCGGCGTCGTTACCCACCATCGGCGTAATGGCCGTTGAAGTATTGGTTATCACTGCGGTTGCATGGTATTATCAACGGAAAAAAATGAATTATAAGATAGCGTTGTTAGCGTATCTTTTTGACTGCGTTGTGGTCTTTTTTGATTTGTTTTCGGGAAAAGATCATCCGCTGTTGTGTTGGATTGTACCGCCGCCGAAAGACCTGTGTTAAGCGCGTAAGGGAAACTATAAGGGAAAACTTTATGGCCGATACGCACGGACCACACAGCCCCGGGACACCAGCGGGAGGCCATTTTTCGGATCGGCTTTGATCTTTGAAAATCACTTTTCTGACGTTTCTTGTTGTGGTATAATATTTCCTCCCGTATTATGTGTTTGGAATCAGTTGTAGTTCCCTGACGTTTCTTGTTGTGGTATAATGGGCCGTCAGAAATTACAATAAAGTATAGCCACTTGGACAACAAACAAGAAGTAAAACGAGAACGGCCCCTAAGATGGTTACAGGTGCCAGAGCAATGATATGAGTGCAGTATACTCATGCCATATGGAGGAGCAATGGAGAGAAGGAAAACGCAGGCTATGGCGTCGCATAGCGCCATATTTTTATTGCTGAGTATTTTTACATTTGTGTTTCTTGGTTCGGAATATCTATATGTCAATATGGTCTCCCGCATTGTCGAGGAAAGCCAGACGGTCATTGCACAAAATTATGCGCTGGGCGTCAATGCCCTTGGATTTCTTATATACCCGCTGATAAACCGCTCTGTCCGCGAGAGGAACAAGACGATCCTTATATTTTCCCTATCGTTCCTCTCCATTATCTGCATATTTTTGATCCAACAGCACATCTCGTTTTCCGTCACGCTTGCGGCAGGCGTGGTTCTGTTTCTGTTGCTGGGCGTTTTTGGCGGCTCCGTTCATTATCTGGCTGCCTGCACGATCCGGACCGAACGCATAGCCGGCCTGGTGGGAATCTCCTACGCGGCCGGCATCCTGCTACAGTACGCAAACAACAATTTGGTAAATATAGAGATCGCGGAGGCCGCGGTACTCTCTGTTTCCCTTGCGGTACTGAGTGTTTTGATCATGCGCACACGCCGCATCCACAAAGAAGCACTCGCATCGGATGAAACGGCGCCGCTCCGAACCGCGCTCCGCCCCGATGAAATGTCCAGAAAGAAAATACCGGCGGGACTGCTCCTGGTACTTCTGGTGGCCCTGATGGCCTGCGTATTCAGCACATTGGATAACGCGATCACCCTGGGCCATGCGGCGGGCACGATGGACATCGGGCAATGGCCCCGTATGCTGCTGGCCCTGAGCGGCCTGGCTGCCGGTTTCCTCTTTGATATCCGGAAAAGAAAATATATGACGCTGATGATGTACTGCGTGATGGTGCTCTCGGTGCTGTGTGTGATTGTTCTCCGGTGGGGCGGGCCATTCCTGACCGGAGTAGCGGTCGCCTATGTGGCCTCCGGATTTTTTGTCGTGTTTTTTACCACCAGTTTTTTGGAGCTCGCTGCCTGTATGCGCCTGCCGGACCTCTGGGCCGGCATGGGACGGGCGGTGAATAATCTCGTGGCGGCGCTGGTTACCAACGGCTCGGTGACGCTGCTCCTTGCCGGCAGGAGTATTACGCTGATCGTCCTCATGCTGGTGCTGTTTGTCGCGGCCAGCATCCTGATGTTTGCCTACACGGTCAAGGCTCATGCCGTATTGGCGCCGCCCCCGGCTCCGGCGGCGGGCTACACGCCGAAGGAAAAGTTCTCTTCCTTTGCCAGCCTCTATTCATTGACTGACCGGGAGCGGGATGTGCTGCAGTATTTACTGGTCTCGGACGGCAGCGTGCAGGATATCGCGCAGCAGATGGCCCTTTCCCGTCCTGTGCTGTATCGCCATATCAGAAGCCTGAATGAAAAGACCGGAACCCAGAGCCGGATCGGCCTGCTGCAGTTCTATTATGAGTGGATGCCGGAGAACAAGGGCGTTACCCCTGAAAAAAGCCCGGATTTCAAGGCGTGAGACAAATGTACCCCCCCTGTCATTCGAAAAAAACGATGTAAAATAAAAAAAGAGACAAATGTAACCTTATATTTTAAGGCCATCTATGCTACGCTTTCCACAGATACTGGCGCAGCATCCCGGCCTACGACAAACCGCGTCAGGATCTCCTGGCGCGGTTTTTTGCGTCCACCCCGTCCGCAGCGGTGTGGGACGCTCAGGCCAGGCAGTCGCTGTATAAGGAGGAAATGAAATTTGAGAAAAACAGGATCTATTTTAGTGGCCCTGCTGCTCCTGTTTGGCCTGACTGCCTGCGGCGGTCCGGGAAACGAACCGGAGAGCGAAAGCGTGCCGAAGGGAGATGGTCAGATAACATCGGAGCCTGCCCCATCTTCCCGGGAACCCGCGGTGTCGATCACGGAAACGGCGGCCAGGACTGTGGATTTGGAACTGTATGAAACCCCAGATTTCAGCATCCAGATTCCCAAGGGCTGGACGGTCACCAGCGGCGGTACAGGGATGTATCACTCCATCCGGATTCAGGACCCCGCTGAGCCCCTCAATCAGATGTTCGTTCTCTTGAAGGCGGATATCCTGCTCCACAGTCAGGAGGGAAAGGACGCCTGGACCTATTATTCCGGCGTGACCGGTATGCCTGATATGCAGATATTTGCCCAGGCTCCCGTGCTGTCCAGCCCATCTACAGAGAATTTTTATCAGATCTTCCCGCAGTACGCCGACTTTGCCGCCCAATATGGCCCCGGCTATGCCGGCTATACCTTCCCCCAGTTTGAGGCCTTCACTGTGACCGAGCGTTTCCCGTCCACCGGCAGCCTGAGCGCCTACGCGCTGGGCGATGAGCTGCTGCGGGCCACCTTCACCGAAGACGGCAGAGAGGGAGAGGGGATGTTTGCCGCGTCGGTCGTGGATTTTGGCAGTGTTCCCATCGCGGCCGGCCCGCCGGTAGGCTACCAGCTCCCCCAGGCGGACGGCGGGTATTATATGGCGTATAACATCATGGCGGTCACAGCGGCCAAGGACACCTTCGTTGAGTGGGAGGGCATTTTGACCGAGAGCCTCGGCACACTGGAGTACTCGGAAAACTTTGTAAACGCCACCATCCAGGCGGGGCAGGAAGTGGTACAGCAGGCCATGGACTTCAGCCGAAATGCAAACGAGGTGCTGAACGGGATCATGTCTTCCTGGAAGGCGCGAGACACCAGCGTGGACATCCAGAGCCAGAAGCAGAGCGACGCCACATTGGGATATGAGCGCGTTTACGACACGGAAACAGGTGATATCTACCGGGCGGAGAACGGCTGGAGCGACAGCTATTCTGGGGAGCGCTATCAGCCGGTGACGGAAGACGAGATGTACGTACAGCCCATCAGCGGCTATATTGAGTGAAAACTGCCCTGCTTACAACGACAGGTAGCTGCATTTTTTTAACGAACAGGAGGAGCGTGAATGAATTATAGCATCTCGAAGATCATCCCATATGTCCGTCGGTATGTGCTCCTTGGAATTTATGACGTGCTGGACGGCGAAAGAGTGCCTTATCAAAAGAAAGAGGACACGGTCGTGGCCAAAGCGGAGGTATACGGCAATCTCAGCACCTTTTCTATCTCTGCCGAGGAGCAAGAGATGGGGACCGAGCTGAAGGTCACCATGCTGCAGTCCTGCGTGGGATTGTCTGAGCAGGGAAAAGAGCGGGCCATGACCGCTGTGATGGATCGAATCGTACAATATCTGGAAAACGAGCTTTTGATGAATAATCGCGCTGCTATAATAATGCCGCAGGAGGATAAATATGGATAAGAAACGTGCAGGAGTAATAAAGCTTTTGATCTTGGCAGTGGTACTAGTCGCTGCGATAATTACCGGTTTTTTAACTGGGGCAATACAACCAGATGCGCTTGCTTCCAGTTGGGCGTTTAGTGCCGATGTGTTGCTGCGCCTTGTTATCATGATGGCAGGGGTACTGTTCGTGGAATACCTGGTAGAGCTTATCTTGGGATATTGCAAGCCAGAGGCACATCGTGCCCGGTCGGTGATTACAATTATCCGCAGCCTGTTGAAATACGCAGCTGCCATCGTTATACTCTGTTGGGGCCTGACGATCATTGGAGTAAATATTACGGTGGTATTGGCCAGCGTAGGGGTACTGACGTTGATCGTTGGGTTCAGTGCAGAGAGTCTTATTGCTGATCTTGTAACTGGCCTATTTATGCTCTTTGAAAATCAATACAACGTGGGAGACATTGTGGAGATAGGGGGATTTCGTGGGACAGTGACCGATATTGGCATTCGCACGACATCAATTACCGATGCCAGCGAGAACATCAAAGTCATCAATAACGCGGATATGCGCAACATTTTAAATCGATCTGATCGCGTCTCAAAGTCTATTTGCGATATACCTATTCCCTACAAGACCGACTTGGAAGACTTGGAGGCAGCTCTTCCAGGGCTGCTTGATGAGATCTACAAAGCACATAGTGATGCAATGAAAGCGGGGCCTGTCTACTTGGGTGTGCAAAGTCTGGCCGACAGCGCTGTTATACTGCGTTTTTGTGTGGATGTGAGAGAGGAAGATATCTACTCAGCAATCCGAATCCTCAATCGAGAGCTGTTGCTAGGCTTCCGTCGGCTGGGAGTGGAGTGCCCCTTCCCGCAGTTGGATGTTCACAGCAGATAGGCTATGAAAAGGAAAGATGTGCGGCATGAGCCGCCTTTAGAGCATAAGCTTCCGTCAGAGGATACTTTACCTGAACAATTTCCTCTGCCAGAGGAGTATATGATCCCGCCGGAACCTTCTCCTGGACCAGAACGCGCACCGTTACCTCCTGAGTTTCACAGCAGCGGAAAAAACAATTCGTTTAGGATGAAGCGCAAGAACATATGGCGTATGGCAACTATGTTGTTCTCGCTGATATTGTTGGCCGTTGCGGTGTATGAGGCCGGATTGCCAGAAGCTGGAGATATGACCTCTTCTATCCCACCCGACGATGCAACGCAAGTACAGCCTAATGATAATTCTATGCAGGTTCCGCCATCAGCAGAGGAACTGCCCCCAGACCCACCCGACGATGCAACGCAAGTACAGCCTAATGATAATTCTATGCAGGTTCCGCCATCAGCAGAGGAACTGCCCCCAGAGCCTAAAGAGGAAAGCTCCATTTACACCGCTACCATAGGCGGCTCTTACGGCCTGATCGATGTGACCCTGGCGGATCCTGAGACCATTTCATCGGCCAAGATCACCATGTTCGATCAGATTTCAGGAGAAACATACTATGAAGATCAATTTGGTGCCGGTATTCCCCAGGAGGATATTAAGACCGGGCATTATAGCACTACATATTATAATTATGTACCGGATTTTGAAGCCTACTGGGCGGCCAACGGCGAGGGCGCTTTCCCTGACTTTGCGTTCACACTGACCATCGAGCGGACAGACGGAGAAAGCGAGGAATACGCGTCCGAGCATATGGGAGACGGCCCGAGCTCCATATCCGTGCGGTACGAAAAGGATGCCGGCGCGGTGAAGGTCCGGCTGTATAACTTGCTGGGCGAGGATTTCATCCCCGTGGTTTGCGGCGCGCCGGAAGACGCTGCGGGCGAGACGGTCAGCGTGACGGTGTTCGTGGACGGCCAGCCCATCCCACAGGAAAACTACACGGTTGCGGATGAAACAGAGGAAAGCCAGGTGTCCCATATGGATACTCCGGATGAGGTGGAGACTGTCACAGATTATATCCGAGTGATCACCGCCACACTGCCGCAGCCCATTTCCGCCGATGCCAAGGCGACTGTCGCGCTGGATATGGAGTTGAACGGGCACCGGTTTACCTACAAAAATCCGATTATAGATCCGCTGGTCTGACACTGAAATTGACAGAAAGGAAGGAGTGGAGAAAATGGTAAAAAATGGGGCAGGAAGCTGCTAAGGTATATGGGAACTTTGTCTTGACGAAAGCCCCGAAAAGAGAGAAAAGGGATATTACGGGAGAAAAACCCGCGATAGAATAAAATCAAAGGTGTGAAGAAAAGGACAGGAGGACAGACCATGAAACCAAAAAGCAAACTACTAAGTTTACTGCTTACAATCTGCCTTGTTGTAGGACTTATGCCGACAGCGGCGTTTGCGGCAGGAACAGATACAGGAAAGGCGATCCAGCTTGTAGACAGCGGAACCGCCGCAAATATCGGCGGCGGACAGGCAGACAACATTTATTTTGGCACCTATCAGCAGAGCAGCGACGGAAGCGGCGGCTATAACACCGACCCGATCAAGTGGCGGGTGCTGGAGAATGCAGACGGGCAGCTGTTCCTGCTTTCCGACCAGAATCTGGACGTATTTCAATATCATACAGATAATGAGAGCGTAACATGGGAAACCAGCACCATGCGCTCCTGGCTCAACGGGTACGACGCGTCGCATAATACCGGCGGCGATAGCGGGATTGATTATACCAGCGATAACTTTATCGGCACCGCCTTTTCTGCCAAAGAGCAGGCGGCCATCGCAGATACAGAGGTTTTCAATGACGATAACCCAACTTATGGCACAGAGGGCGGCAACAACACCACCGATCAAATCTTCCTTTTGTCGATTGCGGAAGCGCAGAACAGCAGCTATTTTGCCGATAACAGCAGCCGTATTGCGACCAATACAGCCTATGTAGCAGGCGGCGGGAAACTCGGTTCAAGCTATATGAACGGTGTCGGCGAAGCCGGCTACTGGTGGCTGCGCTCCCCCGGCGACCTTGATCACCGCGCGGCGGGTGTGAGTGTCGACGGCGGCGTGGGTAGATACGGCCATAGTGTGCGCATCGCTTACAACGCCGTTCGTCCCGCTTTTAATTTAGATCTGACATCTGTCCTCTTCACATCTGCCGCCGTAGGCGGCAAAATCCCCGCCGCTTCCAGCGGCGGTAATCAAGGCGGCGAAGCCGCCGACGCGATTTTTGAAATTGGCGATTATGACGGCAGCGAATGGAAGCTGACGCTTTTGGATAATAGCCGCAATTTTGCCGTAACGGAAGAAGCCGCCAGCGGCAAGCCCGGCGATACCATTACGCTGAATTACACCGGGGCAACCACCGGAACAAATGAATATATCTCCGTTATCATTGCGGATAGCAGCGGCGCACAGTATTATGGCAGAGTGGCGCAGCCGACCGCTACGGACGGCAAAGTGGAGATTACCATTCCGAGCGGACTTGCAGACGGAACCTATACCCTATATGTGTTCAGCGAGCAGTACAACGGCGGCGAACAAGACGATACCAAACTGACTGATTACGCCAGCGCGTTTGAAACAGTTGCACTTACCGTTTCCAGCGATACCACCGCGTCCCCGGCTGCGCTGGACTTTGGCAGTAAAACAGTAGGCTATACGGAAGCCCCCGCCGCGCAGACGGTAACGCTCACAAATACGGGAAACCAAAATGTAACGGTAACTTTGCCCGCCAGCGCGAACTATACCATTACGGCGGGAGAGGGCTTTGCGAATAGCACCGCCACCCTTGCCCCGAATGGGACAGCGGCCTTTACCGTCCAGCCGAACACTGGGCTTACCGCGGGCGACTATGATGAAACGCTGACCGTTTCCGGCGGCAGCGATGTGAGCGCCAGCATAGAACTCTCCTTTGAAGTGCTTGAAACCTATACCCTTACGGTCGATCTGAACGGCGGCAGCGGCAGCACGATAGGCGGCGAATATACCGCGGGCGAGGTTGTCAATATCGACGCGGGGAGCCGCAGCAATTACCGCTTTGACGGGTGGACTTCCTCAAAGGGCGGCAGCTTTGCCGACGCTTCCAGCGCAAGCACCACCTTTACCATGCCCGCAGCCGACACGACGATTACGGCAGCTTGGAGTTATATTGGCGGCGGTGGAAGTACGACGGATTATTACCGCCTGACCTTTGAAACAAACGGCGGCAGCGAGATTAGTTCCATTCGACGCGCCGAGTATACGACAATCGACCTCACCGACTATACCCCGACCCGCGAGGGCTACGAGTTTACAGGCTGGTATGCAGACGAGAATTTGACGGAAAAAATCACGAGTATACGCCTTACCCGCAACACGACGGTTTATGCGGGCTGGGAAGAAATCAAGGAAAATCCAAGTACAGGCTTTGAAAATCCGTTTACCGATGTTTCCGAAAGCGACTGGTTTTTCAATGATGTGAAGTTTGTCTACCAAAACGGCCTGATGAATGGAACGAGTGCCACCACGTTCAGCCCGGAGGGTACTACCAGCCGGGGCATGATCGTCACCATCCTCTGGCGTATGGCAGGAAGCCCCGACATGGAGGACAAGATTTGGGGCTACCCCTTTGCCGATGTGGACGCCACGGCCTATTACGGCACAGCGGTCTACTGGGCGCGGCTAAACGGCATTGCGGGCGGCTATGACGATGCTACCTTCGGCCCCAATGACCCCATCACCCGGGAGCAGATGGCCGTCATGATGTACCGCTATGCCCAGTACATGGGCTATGACACCACCCAGGGCGGCATGGCCATCCGGGAATATGCGGACTACGGCCAGGTTTCCTCTTATGCGCTGGAGGCCATGGACTGGGCCAACGCCACGGGTATTGTGACCGGCACCAGTGAAAGCACCCTCTCCCCGCAGGGGCAGGCCACGAGAGCGCAGGCGGCAGCTATGTTCACGCGGTTTTGTGAGCAGTACGCAGAAAAGTGAATCATTGAGAGCAAAGGAGAGGGGAGCGGTTCGCCGTCCCCCTTTCTCCGTATGAGGAGGCGCCTATGACGAGCAATAACCAACGCCGCCTGCTCCTGCTGCTGAAGCTGCTGTATGAACAGACGGATGAAACCCATTTCGTATCCGGTGCGGACATTCTGAGATATTGGGAGGATGCGGGCATCCGTGCCAACCGGAAGAATGTGTACGGAGATGTCCAGCTCCTGCTGGACGCCGGCCACGATATTATCCGCGTGAAAAGCAAACAGAACCGCTACTTCATCGGTTCCCGTATTTTTGAACTGCCGGAACTGAAGCTGCTGGCGGACGCTGTGGCGTCCTCCCACCTTGTCACGGAGAAGAAGAGTGCGGCCCTGCTCCAAAAGCTCGGCCGGCTTACCAGCGTCCACAATGCGGGACATCTGAACCGCCCCGTCTATATGGAGGGTACAACCAAGCCGGACAACGAGGCCATCTACTATGCCATTGACGCTATCCAGACCGCCATCCATATGCATTGGATTTCCCGATACCGGGTTTTCCGACGTTGGATTATCCGATGTTGGATTTTCCAACACCGGGTTTTCCAATCCCGGCTGTTCTCCCTGTGCTGCCTCTGGCCGGGGCTGGGGCTGTTCGTAGATGGTATAAACCATGTCGGCCATCTTGCCCCTGCCGTCCCGGTTCTGCTGGCGGGTGATGTACCTGGCCTTTTCCAGCTCCCACACCGCTGTCCGTATGGCGTCGATGCTTTCCCGGTTGATAAGGGACAAGCCTTTCAGCGTATAGTCCCAATCTTCCGGCAGGGACAGCATTTGCGAAAGCAGGCCCTTGGCTTTCAGGGACAGGTCTTTGTTCCGCAGGTGATGGTTGGACATCACCGTGTAGCCCCGGTTTTTCTCTACACGAAAAACTGCCATCTCGTCGTCAACTCCTTTCACTTGGAATAAAACCGCGTCGTAGGCGGTCAGCTTGCCCGGCTGGTAGGGACACTCTGCATACACGCAAAACTGATACTTCCAGCCGGGGCGGTAGAAACGGCAGTCGCCGCAATCCTCCGGCGCTCCGGCCTCGCCGCTGTCGTAGTGGTCGAAACCGGGCTTGCCTTGCATGAGATGTTCAAAGGCGCGGTCGCTGCCGGAAGTGAAATACATGGCGTCGCCTCCTTTCTGGTTTTGGGCGCAAAAAAGCGGCGTCCTTTTCTCCCTCAAGGGGATCAGAGAACGCCGCTTCTGCGGTGTCGTATTCAATTTTAATCTGATGTGCTGTCTGGGACGGAGCATTTCACGGGAAGTAGTAAGCGTGTCGAGGCTCATTCCAAAAGTAGTAATTTGCAAAGTGATTCTCCCAGAGTTCCCCCATTTGAACAGAATAAATCTTACCATGATTTCTGATTCGGATGTCTGATCCTCGTGAGGGGTTACGGCTCGCCTCAACCCGATCACTGACAAAACCAAGCGGGGTTGCATAATTACCGAACGCAGCAAGAAACTCCTGTTCAATCTCTGGCGGGACATTTACATAGTTTTTTGTGAGCATTGCTTTGGGACGAACGATCAAAATAGGGATGCCATACTTGTTCTTAAGATCCTTGGCTAAGAGAATAAAACCGCTTTTCGTTCTGTTTTCCAGATCGCTGTCTTCAAAGAGATAAGCGAAAGAATCTGGAGCCACAAGTAGATTCCTGTGATTTTTAACACTGTATATACTATACAACTTCTTTAACATTTCACGAAGCTGATATTGCTTCATTTCGGAAATGCCATTCAAGCTCTTTACATAGCGCATATCACTGCTGAAGAAATCCATGTGTGCTAAGCCAACAATACTATTATCACGAGCTGCACGACCCACTTCCTGCACATAATCAGAGAGGTTTCCCGATGGTGCAAAGTGGATAATGTGCTTTATATCTTTGACATCTATGCCCATTCCAAAGGCTTTCGTACAAATCAATGCAATTGCTTTGCCATCTCGATAGTCCCGTTCTGTTATTTTGCGTTCAGCGTCATGGATCTTTGAATGATACCTCCGGATCTTGATCTTATATTCGGTTGGCAACGCACCATAAATGGAATCTACTTGCGAACGGTAGGGACAATAAACAAGAGTTTTTTCTCCTTTAGAAACATATTTGATTATCCAAAACATTCAAATATTACGCATATTTAAGTAATGCTGTTGATGAATGGATACTTGCGAAAAGCTCAGCACGATGAAAATAACCTCAATATTGAGGTTACAGTAGAGGTTATTTCAGATTTCAAAGTGAAAAAAGCCAGTGTTTTCAATGGTTTCAAACGACAGACTACAAAAAGTACGGTCTGAAGGCCGCCCGTCGCGCTCCCCAGTTCAGCAAGCGCTGATTTTATATCTGCAGCTTCAAAAGCGCCGCCCATACGGGCGGCGCTTTTTTCATGAAACAGGCAGAGATTCAAAACACGGCGACTGCCTGTTGAGACAGCCGCCGTCGTGTTTATACATTAATATAATGATTCAGAGAAGTTCGCCCAGCAGGCCGTCTCCATGAAGCCCAGTTATTTTTACATCCCGGATTACATTGTGTAGTCTCTCGCCCTGGGCCATGACCTCCACATAGTTGGGGGCGTGGCCACGCCACAGGCCGTTCTTCTCCTCCTCAAAGAGGACGGGGAGGGATGTGCCCACCCACTGCTCCAGGTAGGTGGTCTTGAGCCGGGCGGCCAGGGCACCGGCACGGGCGGCCCGCTCCTCCTTGACGGCGTTGGGCACCTGGTCGGCCATCTTGGCGGCGGGAGTTCCGGTGCGGCGGGAGTAGGGGAAGATGTGCATGGCGGAGAAGGCGCACTTTTCCACAGATTCCAGGGTGGATGTGAATTCCTCCTCGCTCTCGCCGGGGAAGCCCACAATCAGATCCGTGGTGATGGCAGGGCGGTCGAAGAATCCGCGGAGTAATGTGACACTCTCATAATACCGTGCGGTATCATATTTCCGGTTCATACGCTTCAAAACGGCGTCGCAGCCGCTCTGCATGGACAGGTGGAAGTGGGGGCACAGATTGGGCAGGGCGGCGGCACGGCGGCAGAAATCCTCCGTGATGGTGCGGGGCTCCAGGCTGCCCAGCCGCACCCGCAGCTCGGGTACAGCGCGGCAGATGCCCTCCACCAGGTCGATGAGGCTGGTGCCGTCCTTGAAGTCATGGCCCCAGGAGGAGATCTCAATGCCGGTGAGGACAATCTCCCGATAGCCGTCCCGTGCCAGCTTCTCCGCCTGCTCCACGGCGGCGGAGAGGGGCAGAGAACGCACCGGTCCCCGGGCGTAGGGGATGATACAGTAGGTGCAGAAGTTGACGCAGCCGTCCTCCACCTTGAGCATGGCCCGGGTGCGGCCCTCCAGGCCGCCGGCGGGCAGCTGCTCAAAGCTGCGGTGGGTCATGATGTTGTCCACCAGCATCTCGGGGACCAGCTCCGCCTCCGCCCTGACCAGGCCGGAGAGCCGCTCCACCTCGTTGAGAAAGACCAGCCGGTCGCCGGTGCCGGAGACCAGGTCCACCCCCAGGGCGGCCACGTCGTCGGGCGCGGTCTGGGCGTAGCACCCGCAGACCGCCACCACCGCCGCCGGATTGCGCTTTTTGGCCCGGCGGATGGCATTGCGGGACTTCCGGTCGCTCACCGCGGTGACGGTACAGGTATTGATGATGTAGGCGTCGGCCTCGTCCTCAAAGGGGACCAGGGTGTGGCCCCGGCGGAGCAGCTCTGTCTCCAGGGCCTGGGTCTCGTACTGGTTGACCTTGCAGCCAAGAGTGTAAATTGCATATCGCATGGTTATCCCTCTCAAGATTCCGGCTCTCCGGCCTTTCTAACTCTGGTGCAAACGGCGAAAATATCGGAGAAACGGAATTTATGTTTGTAATTTTCGGGGGTGGTGCTATAATGGTAGCGGATTCCGTAAGCAGAATCTGCCGTTCAGACTATTTTATCAGTCCGGCGGCGGATTGTACAGACCAAAAGCACAGGAGGCAAAAATACCATGCAGACCTTTTTTGTTTCGCTCACTTCCATCTCTGATGTAAAGAAGTTCGTGGACGCGGCTACCCGCTGCGCCGCTGAGATTGACGTGCTGTCCGGCCGCTATGTGATCAACGCCAAGTCCATCATGGGCCTGTTCTCCCTGGATCTGGCCAAGCCCGTGAAGGTGGAGTTCCACGGCACCGACGCCGAGAGCGAGACCTTCCGTAAGGACATCGCCGCACTCATCGCGGAGGACGGGGAGTAATCCCCAGCCTCCGGAGCCGCTCCGCGCTCTGCTTCCGCAGGGATGCCGGAGCCGACCGGGCGGAGCCCCCAACATGGGGACTCCGCTTTTTGATAACTGAGACAGAGGGAGGGAAAGGCATGTCCTACAACTTTTTCGCCTATATTGCCCGGATGAAGTATATCAGCCGCTGGGGGCTCATGCGCAATGCGGTGCAGGAGAACATCCAGGAGCACTCCCACATGGTGGCGGTGCTCGCCCATACGCTAGCGGTCATCCGCCGGGACGTGCTGGGCGTGGACTGCGATCCGGGCGCTGCCGCCGTGGCGGCCCTGTACCACGACGCGCCTGAGATTTTTACCGGAGACCTTCCCACCCCTGTGAAGTACTACAACCCCGAGATCCGGGACGCCTATAAAGCAGTGGAGGCGGTGTCGGCGGACAAGCTGATGTCCATGCTGCCGCCCGAGCTGCGCCCCGCTTACGCCCCCTGGCTGAGAGAGGACTACGACCCGTCCCTCCATGCGCTGGTAAAGGCGGCGGATAAGCTCTCCGCCCACATCAAGTGCGTGGAAGAGGTCAAGGCAGGCAACAATGAGTTCCGCCAGGCCGCCGGGCAGACACTGGAGGCCGTGGAGGCCATGAGCCTGCCGGAGGTGGACTATTTTATTGAGCATTTCCTGCCCGCGTTCGGGCTTACACTGGATGAACTGCAATAATTGAGAGAGGTTGTGAAGCAAATGCGAGCCATCGTCACCGTCATCGGCAAGGACCAGGTGGGCATCATCGCCTCGGTCTGCGCCCTGCTCTCCGAGCACAACGTCAACGTTCTGGACATCAGCCAGACCATTCTCCAGGGGTACTTCACCATGATCATGCTGGTGGACGCCTCCCAGACCACCGTCCCCTTCGCCCAGCTGGTCACGAACCTGGAGCAGGCCGGCAAGGAGAAGGGTGTGGTCATCCACGCCCAGCGGGAAGAGATCTTCAACGCCATGCATACCATTTGAGGTGCCCGCCATGCTGAATCAACACGACATTCTGTCCACCATCAATATGATCAACCAGCAGCACCTGGATATCCGTACCATCACCATGGGTATCTCCCTGCTGGACTGTGCCGACCCCGACCCCAAGGCCGCCTGCCGTAAAATCTATGACAAGATCACCCGCCGGGCAGAGAAGCTGGTGTCCACCGGCGAGGATATCGAGCGGGAGTTCGGCATCCCCATCGTCAACAAGCGTATCTCGGTGACCCCCATGGCCCTGGTGGCGGGCGCCTCCGAGACCGAGGACTTCGTCCCCTTCGCCAAGGCCATGGACGACGCGGCCAAGGCGGTGGGCGTCAACTTCATCGGCGGCTTCTCTGCCCTGGTGCAGAAGGGTGCCACCTCGGGCGACCGGCGGCTCATCGCCTCCATCCCCGAGGCCCTGGCCACCACCGACTTCGTCTGCTCTTCCGTCAACGTGGGCTCCACCAAGGCGGGCATCAATATGGACGCGGTGGCCGAGATGGGCCGCATCATCAAGGCTACGGCGGAGCGTACCGCCGACCGGGGCGGCTTCGGCTGCGCCAAGCTGGTGGTGTTCTGCAACGCGGTGGAGGACAACCCCTTTATGGCCGGCGCCTTCCACGGCGTGGGCGAGGGGGACTGCGTCATCAACGTGGGCGTGTCCGGCCCCGGCGTGGTGTACCACGCCCTCCAGGACGTGAAGGGCCAGCCCTTCGATGTGGTGGCCGAGACCATCAAGAAGACCGCCTTCCGCATCACCCGTATGGGCCAGCTGGTGGCCCAGGAGGCCAGCCGCCGGCTGGACGTGCCCTTCGGCATCGTGGACCTGTCCCTGGCCCCCACCCCCGCCATCGGCGACTCTGTGGCCCGCATCCTGGAGGAGATGGGCCTGGAGGTCTGCGGCACCCACGGCACCACCGCCGCCCTGGCGCTCCTCAACGACGCCGTCAAGAAGGGCGGCGTTATGGCCTCCTCCCATGTGGGCGGCCTGAGCGGCGCCTTTATCCCCGTCAGCGAGGATGAGGGCATGATCGCCGCCGCCGCCTCCGGCGCCCTCCACCTGGACAAGCTGGAGGCTATGACCTGTGTCTGTTCCGTGGGCCTGGACATGATCGCCGTCCCCGGCGACACCAGCGCCGAGACCATCTCCGCCATCATCGCCGACGAGGCCGCCATCGGCATGGTCAATTCCAAGACCACCGCTGTGCGCATCATCCCCGGCCCCGACACCAAGGTGGGCGACACTGTGGAGTTCGGCGGTCTGCTGGGCTCCGCGCCGGTGATGCCGGTGCACCCCTTCGGCTCGGAGAAGTTCGTCCAGCGCGGCGGCCGGATTCCGGCTCCCATGCAGAGCCTGAAGAACTGAGACGGCCGCTGCGGGGCCCCATCAAGGATGGGGCGGTGCTTGCGCCGTACAAGCGTTTTCCCCGGAGGGGAAAACCTTGGCGCAGGCGGAATTCACTTCCGCCGAGCATGTGAAATGAATTCAGGGTTCCCGGCCGGGCAAGCCCGGCAGGGATGGCCGTATCCCGGCCCCCATGCAGAGCCTGAAGAACTGAAGAAACAACCCGCTCTAACGGGATGCACTCCGGCGCGGCGCTGAAAATGCTCCGCGCCGGAGTGCTATTTTCAGCTCATTTTCCTCTAGGAAAATGAGCCGGTTTGGTGTATACTTTTGCCACTGGGAAATCCCATGTGATACTGATGAGGAGGCTGTTTGATATGCCCAAGGTTGACGCATCCAACGCGCTGAGTTTCCTGCCCGAAAACTGGCTGACTGGCCGGGAGGCCGCTCTGGCCGAGGCCCATGCCATGCTCCAGGAGGGCCGTGGCCCCGGCTCCGATTTCCTGGGCTGGGTCCACCTGCCCGAGAACTACGACAAGGAGGAGTACGCCCGCATCAAGGCCGCCGCGGCCAAGATCCGCTCCGACTCCCAGGCCCTGGTGGTTATCGGCATCGGCGGTTCCTATCTGGGCGCCCGCGCCGTCATCGAGCTGCTGGCCTCTCCCAACTATAACCTGTGCAAGAAGGACGGCCCCGAGATCTACTTCGTGGGCAACGGCCTGTCCACCGACGCCATGCTGGAAGTGATGGAGCTGCTCAAGGGCAAGGACTGGTCCATCAACGTCATCTCCAAGTCCGGCACCACCACCGAGCCCGCCGTGGCCTTCCGTATCTTCAAGGCTCTGCTGGAGGAGAAGTACGGCAAGGAGGGCGCCAAGGGCCGCATCTACGCCACCACCGACGCCCACAAGGGCGCTCTGAAGGGTCTGGCCGACGCTGAGGGCTATGAGGAGTTCGTGGTGCCCGACAACGTGGGCGGCCGCTACTCCGTCCTCACTGCCGTGGGCCTGCTGCCCATTGCCGCTGCCGGCATCGACATCGACGCCATGATGGGCGGCGCCCACAAGGCCATGGAGATTATGTCCAAGCCCGGCCTGGACAACCCCGCCTGGCAGTACGCCGCTGCCCGCAACGGCCTGTATGACGGCGGCAAGAAGATTGAGCTGCTGGCCTGCTATGAGCCCTCCTTCCGCTTCTTTGCCGAGTGGTGGAAGCAGCTCTACGGCGAGAGCGAGGGCAAGGACGGCAAGGGTATCTTCCCCGCCAGCGTGGAGTTCACCGCTGACCTGCACTCCATGGGCCAGTATATCCAGGAGGGCGAGCGCCACCTGTTTGAGACCGTGGTCCGCTTTGCCGAGTGCGACGGTGAGATCACCATCCCCAACGACCCCGACAACGTGGACGGCCTGAACTTCCTCTCCGGCAAGCCCCTGTCCTTTGTGGCTGAGAAGGCCTTCCAGGGCGTGGTGCTGGCCCATGTGGACGGCGGCGTGCCCAACCTGTCCGTCACCGTGCCCAAGCGCACCCCCCGTGCTGTGGGTCAGCTGATCTACTTCTTCGAGTACGCCTGCGGCCTGTCCGGCCACCTGCTGAAGGTCAACCCCTTCAACCAGCCCGGCGTGGAGGCCTACAAGAAGAACATGTTCGCCCTGCTGGGCAAGCCCGGCTATGAGGACCGCAAGGCCGAGCTGGAGGCCCGTCTGAACGGCTGAGCCGCATTCGGCCTTGCGAGCGCCGCGGATGCGGCGTCCCAAGCGTTTTGCGGAGCAAAACCTTGATGCGAGGGCGGATTCACTCCGCCCCGCAGATGGAAGAAACGGGGTCCCCGCGGAATCGGGGATTCCGTGGGGCCGAGCTGGAGGCCCGTCTGAACAAGGACTGAGCATAGCTGCCTGAACAAGGGTTAAAAGGAAAAAATTGTGTCCAAAATGATACTGCCCGGACGGATTTTCCTCCGTCCGGGCAGTATTGGTTAAGCATGCCAATGCGGGCACGGGGAAACATGAAATTTTAGTGAACTTGTGCAAACTGGTTGCAATCCGACCGGATAAATGGTAACATAGAGGCACAAGGCCGGAGGCGTTCCGGCGTACAATGTAAGGAGTGATAAACTATGGTGAGAGTGATCATGGGTGTCAAGGGCACCGGCAAGACCAAGCAGATGATCGAGCTCATTAACTCTGCCGTGCATAGCGAGAACGGAAACGTGGTCTGCATTGAGCGCGGCCCCAAGCTGACCTACGATATTCATTATAAGATCCGCCTCGTGGAGGCTTCCCACTACGAAATGAAGTCCTATGACTTTATGAAGGGCTTTATCAGCGGCCTGTATGCCGGCAACTACGATATTACCCATGTCTTCATCGACAGCCTGACCAAGATCGTCCCCTCCGAGCCCAATGATGCCGCGGTGGAGGACTTCCTCGACTGGCTCAACAGCTTCAGCGAGAAGAACAACATCAAGTTCACTGTCACCATCAGCGCCGATGCCGACCTGGCTACCGAGGGCGTGAAGAAGTACTTCTAAGCACACCGTATGCCAGCGCCCCCGGAGGGCTTTCCCTCCGGGGGCTTTTCCACGCCCAACGGAACCAAAAAACGGAAAAAGTGCCCGATACAGCGGGCCGGAAAGGGGAGAAAACCATGCAGCAGGATCTGACCAAGGGCCAGGTCACCCGATCCATGCTCCTCTTTGCCCTGCCCATGATATTGGGCAATCTGCTCCAGCAGCTCTACAATGTGGCGGATACCCTGATTGTGGGCCGCTGCCTGGGGCCCGGGGCCCTGGCGGCGGTGGGCTCCTCCTACACCCTGATGACCTTCCTCACCTCCATTCTCCTGGGGCTGTGCATGGGCAGCGGGGTGTACTTCTCCATCCTCTTCGGAAGCCGGGAGGAGGAACAGCTGCGGGAGAGCATCTTTGTCTCCTTTGTTGTCATTGCCGCTGCCACAGCGCTTCTCAGCGGGGTGGTCATAACCCTGACAGACCCCATCCTCCATGCCATTCAGATTCAGACCCAGGTGTATGACATGACCCGGGCCTATGTCCGGGTTATCTTCCTGGGCATTCCTTTCACATTCCTCTACAACTACTTCGCCTCGCTCCTACGGGCCATCGGCAATTCGGTGGTCCCCCTGGTATTCCTGGGGGTGAGCGCGGTGCTGAACATCATTCTGGACCTGGTGTTTGTGATGGTCCTGAGCCGGGGTGTGGCCGGTGCGGCTGAGGCCACGGTCATCTCCCAGGCTGTCTCGGCGGCCTGCATTGCCCTGTATGCCTTCCGCAAGGCGCCCCAGCTCCGTCCCCGCCGGTCCAACCTGAAGCTGCGGCGGCGGACTGTGGGGAAGATCTTCTCCTACTCCTTCCTCACCTGCGTCCAGCAGTCGGTGATGAACTTCGGTATCCTGATGATCCAGGGCCTGGTCAACAGCTTCGGCGTGGATGTGATGGCCGCCTTTGCCGCGGCGGTAAAGATAGACTCCTTCGCCTACATGCCTGTCCAGGACTTCGGCAACGCCTTTTCCACCTTTATTGCCCAGAACTACGGCGCCGGCAGAACAGACCGCATCCGGGCGGGCATCCGCTCCGCCGTAATCACCGCACTGGCCTTCTGCGTGGTCATTTCGGTGCTGGTGTTTGCCTTTGCCGGACCGCTGATGACCATCTTTGTGGAGCCGGAGGAGACCGGAATCATCGCCATCGGCGTGGAGTACCTGCGTATTGAGGGGGCCTGCTACTGCGGCATCGGCTATCTTTTCCTGCTCTACGGCCTCTACCGTGCCCTGGGCCGCCCCGGCATGTCAGTGGTACTCACCGTCATCTCCCTGGGCACCCGGGTGGCGCTGGCATACCTGCTGGCCCCCATCCCCGCCATCGGTCTGCCCGGTATCTGGTGGGCCATCCCCATCGGCTGGGTGCTGGCTGACGCGGTGGGCTTCGGGTTTTACCGGCTCAGAGAGAAAAAGCGGCTGGAACAACTGGAATATGCGTCCCCGGCGGTGTAAAAAAAGCCCGGCCCTGTATGACAGGGCCGGGCTTTCTGTATGCAGATTAGAACATGGGGCGGGAATTTTCGCTGAGGACCGCGTTGATATAGGACTCCAGGGGAGTGGGCATGGCGGCGCGGATCTGCTCGTAGAGACGGGTGAGGGTGGAGTCCCCCGACTCACCGAAGGGGACGGGAGACAGGCCGGAGGCGGGGATGATCTGGCAGACGGCCTCTTCCGTCTCCTCATCCAGGAGGAGGAAGATGGTGCCGCCCTTGTAGTCGGCCTGGAAGGACTTTTCGGCGTTGACGTCCTCAAACCAGCGGTAGCTCTCCGGCGTGAGCCGGCTCCAGGAGAGGGCACCGTCCTTGGTCAGAGCGGAGATGGTGGAGAAGAACTTGTTGGAAACCACGTTTTCACTATGGGTCATCGTTCCATTGCTCCTTTCAAGCGGGGCTGCTGCCCCGGCAGAATCACCATTGGCACCAAACAGTATAACATAAAAATCGGGCGTTTTCTATAAAACATTTGCCCACTTGCGGAGAAAGCGGTGGCGGGGGCAGGTGAGGATCGAACTCACCGGGGCGGGACCGCCGCCCCCAGCGGTTTTGAAGACCGCGGGGCTCACCAGATACCCTTCTGCCCCCATGGTGCCGCTAAATATAAATTATATCACAGATTGCCGTCCCGGAGAACCCTGTAATTTCCCTCCCGGCGGGTGAGTCCCTCCTGGTCCCAGTGCTCCAGCAGGAGCAGGGCGTATTTCCGGCTGACGCCCGCCCTGTCCCGGAACCGGGCCAGAGTGAGGGTAGGGGAGGCCTGAAACAACTCCAGCAGCAGGACGCGGGCCTGGCTCAGGGGGCGGCGGTGGATGCGGCAGCCTGCTCCCAGGGGAATCAGAATCCCCTGCCGGGTCATGGCGGCCATGACCTGACGGCAGGCGGGGGCGTCGGGGCCGAAGGTGGCCTCCACGGCGGCGTCCTCCGGGGCCTCCAGCCCGGCACGGCGGTACAGGACCTCCAGCCTGTCCCGGATTTTGGCCAGCTCAGGGGTGTATCTGGGCCGGAACCCGGGGTGGAACACCAGACCGTTCCGCCGGCGGAGTACGCCTCTTGCCTCCAGGACGGCCAATAGGGACTGAGACAGAGGACTGTCCTCAGGGAGCAGCCGGGTACACAGTGCCTGTTCCGCCATGCCGGGCTCCAGGGGCCGGGCGGCGTGCCAGTTGTCCAGAAGGGCCGCGGCCCGGTGTTCCAGCGCCTCCATAGCGGCGGCGGACAGCCAGAACGCCCCCAGGGGCACGGCTTCCCCCGCCTGCTCCAGGCGACTCAGCACCGCCAACCCCTCGGCCTGGGACAGCCCTGCGGCCATGGCCAGCTCCTCCAAAGGCTGTGGGAAGGCGCGGCCCTCCAGCGCCGCCGCCATGCGGCGGAGGGGGTCGGGGGAGGCCAGGCCGGACAGCCGCTCCGCCAGGCCGGGGTCCTTTTTCCTGTGGCGGGGGGACAGGTCCAGCAGTACGCCGCCCCCCACGGTGGTCACCGGGGAGAAGAAGCGGACCACGAACCGGTCCCCCGCCCGGGCGGCCATGGGGGCGTCCAGCCTGAGCTGGGCAAAGCAGGTCTGGCTGGGCAGCAGCTCCGCCCGGTCAAAGAACACACACCGGCACAGCTGGGCGGCGGCACCGTGGTGGAGGTGGAGCCGGGCGCCGTGCTTCACCGAAAAGGGGGAGTCCGCCAGCAGGGTCAGCTCCACGTCCGCCCGGTCGGTGAGAACCATGGAGCCGGGGGCGGCCAGGGTAGCCCCCTTCCGGATGGCATCGGCGTCCCCGGTCAGCAGCAGGGCAGCCCGGCTGACCGCCTCCAGCCGCTCCGCCCCCGCGCCGTGGCACTGGAGCTCCCGCACCCGCACCGTCCCAGGTCCGGGGTACAGCGCCAGGGTATCGCCGGTGGAGACCTGTCCGGCGGACACAGTACCCGCCGCCACAGTTCCGCGGCCCTGGGGGGAGAAGAGCCGGTCCACCTCCAGCCGGAAGGGAAGGTCCGTCCGCCGTCTGCGGGGGGGCAGGGCGGCGATGGCCGCCCGCAGTTCCTCCAGCCCCAGACCAGTTTTGGCCGACACGGGCAGGATGGGCGCACCCTCCAGAAAGGTGCCCGCCGTCAGGGTGGCGCACTCCGCTTTGACTTGAGTCAGGCGGTTTTCGTCCGCCAAATCCGCCTTGGTAACGGCCACAATGCCCCGCTCCATGCCCAGCAGGGCACACAGGGCCAGATGCTCCCTGGTCTGGGGCATGACCCCTTCGCCCGCGTCCACGGTGAGGAGCACCCCGTCCGCCCCCGCCGCCCCGGTGAGCATGTTGCGGATAAACTTCTCATGGCCGGGCACGTCCACCAGGTCGGCCGTCCCGCCTCCCGGCAGAGGGAGCACCGCAAAGCCCGGCTCAATGGTCAGTCCCCGGCGCTTCTCCTCGGCCAGGGTGTCGGTGTCCGTGCCGGTGAGGGCCTTCACCAGAGCGGTTTTTCCGTGGTCCACGTGGCCCGCCACCGCCAGAATTAGGTGACTCACCGGTTCCTCCCCCTTACAGCCTCTGCCGCCCGGAGGATTTCGCCCTCATCCTCCGCCGACAGGGTGCGCACGTCCAGCAGAAGGGCGCCGTGGTGGATACGGCAGAGGATGGGCACCGCATGGCGCCGGAAGGCAGTCTCCAGTCCCTCGGGCACACCGGGCCCGGCGGTGACAGCGGCGCAGAAGCCGGGCAGCTCCTCGTTGGGCATGGAGCCGCCTCCCACCTGTCCAGTGCAGGGGAGGACGGACACGGTATAGTCCTCCCCCAGGGCCTTTCTCAGTCCGGCAGCCAGACCCTCGGCACGAGCGCGCAGCTCCTCAGGCCGGGCACCCAGCATGGACAGCAAGGGCAGGGCCTCCCTGGCGCTCTCCGGGGCCCGGAGAAGGAGCAGGGTGGCCTCCAGCGCGGCCAGGGACAGCTTGTCGATGCGCACCACCCGGGCCAGCGGGTGGCGCTTCATGGCGTCGATGTACCGCTTTTTTCCAAGCACGATGCCCGCCTGGGGGCCGCCCAGCAGCTTGTCACCGGAGAAGCACACCACGTCCGCCCCGTCGGCCAGAGCTGCCGCCGCGCTGGGGGCGGCGGGGAGGGAGGGCAGGCTCTCAGCTGTGAGGACACAGCTGCCCAGGTCGCAAAGCAGGGGCAGGTCATGGGCCGCCGCCAGCCCGGAGAGCTGGGACAGGGGGGTGTCCTCGGTAAAGCCCACAATCTGATAGTTGCTGGTGTGGACCTTCAGCAGAGCCTGGGCCTCACCGGAGAGGACGGCCCGCTCATAATCGGACAGCCGGGTCTTGTTGGTGGTGCCCACCTCCCGGAGCACGGCGCCGCTGGCTGCCATAATCTCAGGCACCCGGAAGGCGCCGCCGATCTCCACCAGCTCACCCCGGGATACCGCCACCCCTTTGCCCGCCGCCAGAGCGGAGAGCATGAGGAATACGGCGGCAGCGTTGTTGTTCACCGCCATGGCCGCCTCTGCCCCGGTGAGGGAGCAGAGCAGAGCCTCCACATGGCTGTGGCGGCTGCCCCGGCAGGCGTTGTCCAGGTCGTACTCCAGGTTGGAGTAGCCCTCCGCAACCGCCATGACCGCCTCCGCCGCCCGAGGGGCCAGGGGGGCACGGCCCAGGTTGGTGTGGAGCACCACGCCGGTGGCGTTGATGACCCGCTTCAGCCCCGGGCGGCTCATAGTCTGGGCTGCCGCGGCAATCTCACCGGCCAGGGCTTCCAGTGGCGGCACCCCTGCCCCGGCCAGGGCGGCCCGGCGGACTTCCTCCAGCTTGTCCCGGGCGGCCTGTCGGACGAGGGTATAGGGAATGCGCTCCCGGGCGGAGAGAAGAATGGGGTGGGACAGCAGCACGTCCATTTTGGGCAGGGCGCGGAGCGGATTTTCACACATGGACAGCACCTCCGGCAGGTGATTTTTACAGCTTGGATTTCTATATTATAATGGCTGCGGAATAAACCGTAAATCGGTTTATTCCCGCGGCGGAAGCCGCGCAATTCCATAAAAACGGCGCAAAGGAGCCGCTTTTATGAAATTCAGCCATTGTTGCAATGCGTATTTCCGCTGGTGCATCTCAATACACCAGCGGAAGGTGCAAGGGTTTTGGATAATTTTATCCAAAATCCTTGCACCGGAACAAAGCCAAGTGGCCTTGAAAACTTTGGTTTCAAGGCTTTCGGCTTTGTTCCGTACGCATTATTATAGCACAGATGTATCCCCGGCGGGCCAGGATTTGTCCTCATCCAGCAGGGCGAGGGGGGAGGTGTTCAGGGCGGCGGCCAGGGCCAGAAGCTCAAAGTCGGCCACCACCCGGATGCCGGTCTCAATCCGGCTCACCGCCTTCTGTTCCAGGGCGAGACCGGCCACCTGGAGCCGGGCGGCCAGCTGCTCCTGGGACAGGCCCAGATCCACCCGCAGCCGGCGGACCTGACGGCCGCAGAGGTTGGCTTTTCCGCGGTATCGGTACAGTTTCATGGGAGCCCTCCAATATGCCAAAGATGGATAATATCCTTGACAGTATCACGGAGGACGGCTATAATTATTCCAAAGATGACTAAATAAAGAAAAGGGAAAGAAAAAGTGGACATATGAGGGGAAAAGAGCTACACTAAACCTGAAGAACCCTGAAAGCCCGGGACAAAAAGGAGGAAGAACCATGAGAAAGCTGGCAGTTGTGATGGCAGTGCTTCTGCTCCTCTCCTGCGTGCCCGCCGCGGCGGCCGAGGAGACGGCGCTCACCGGAGTGGAGGCCTATCAGCAGTACGGCCCCTGGTACACCTGGACCCAGGAGCAGAAGGACAGTGCGGTGGCGGACTGGAGCGAGGAATTCTGGAGCGACTACTGGGACGCCTATTTTATCCAGGTATACGCCGACGACGAACAGTACTACGCGGACCTGGACGCCTGGAATGCGGCCTTCTACGGAGAGACCTGGAACGACTATCTGGAGGTGGAGAAGGAGGCACTGGGCATGCCCTACCCCGACGGCATCAACGTGTCGGTCAACGGGGAATGGCTGACTTTGGACGGCGTACAGCCCTGGGCCATGGACGGCCGCATCATGGTGCCGGTGCGTCCCTTCCTGGAGGCCCTGGGTGCCACGGTGGACTACTCTGAGACCGTAGTTACCGCCAAGCTGGCCAACGGGGACAGCCTGGAGCTGACGCTGGGGAGCACCACCCTCACCAGAGTGTCCGGGGGCAGGATTGACAAAATCGAGATGGACGTGCCCATGGTGGTCTCGGCGGGCCGTACCTACATCCCCGCCCGCTTTGCCGGCGAGGCGGTGGGCATGACGGTGGAGTGGGACGACTACTATCAGGCGGCCTGTTTCACCGACTGGGACAGCATTGCGGCTCAAATCGATGAAAACTTCTCCATCCTCAACACCATTCTGGCTCTGGACGGGGACCGGTGGGACCCGGAGCAGACTTACCGGGTGAAGGAGCTGGTGTCCGGTTCCATGACCCTCTACGGTGAGACCGAGGCGGAGAACGATACCGCCGCCATGTCCCTGGCTGTGGACGGCCTGGTCCGGGGCGGTCAGGCGGATCTGGACATGAAGCTGGATCTGGACCTGGGAGAGCTGAAGGAACTGGTCACCGCCAGCATGCTGGAGGAGGATACGGCGGCGCTGGACCTGCTGTCGGACTTTGAGATGGAGGTCCGGGGCGATCTGGGCCAGGGCACCCTCTACATGACCGGCAACAAGCTGGGGGATATCCCCGGCAGTACCGTGGGCAGCGGCGAGTGGCTGGCCCTGGACCTGGGCCAGTCCATTGACGTGGCCGCCCTGGTGGAGGCGCTGGAGGCGGCACAGTCGGAGCCCCTCACCGTGGGCGCCCTGCTCGCCGTCGGGCCGCGGGAGAACGGTACCGGATGGTATTGGGCGCCTCCCTGTACCCAGGTGCTGGACAAGGCGGAGAAGCTGGCCCTCTTCCTGGGCGACGACTGCTTCACCGTCTCCACCTCCGGCAGTACCACTACCTACACCCTGAAGGTGGACACCCTGAGCCTGGCGGACAAGCTGTCCGGCCTGACAGACGAGGATGAGACAGGTGAGCTGTCCCTGCTGCTGGACTATCTGAAGGGCGACCTGAAGGTGGATTGCAGCGGTACCATCAAGGTGCGGGACAACAAGCTGGTGGACATGGATGTGCGCTTCACGGTGAAGCTGCCCGCCTCTGTTACGGCCAGTATGCCTGTGGATATTACCTTTGCCATCAACGGGAACAACACCAAGGCGGAGTGCACCCTGACCGCCAAGGCCGCCTATGGCGGAAAGATGGAGCTGAAGGCAGAGGCTTCTGTGGAAAAGACCAGCGGCACGCCTGCCACCACGCCTCCTGAGGGAGCGGTAATCCACACCCAGGACGAGTATCTGGATTACGGCGAAGAATACCTGACGGATGCCGCATGGGGACTGATGAGTGCCATCCGGTAACAAACGAAAAAATCCACCTTCCCGGCCGGGAAGGTGGATTTTTTATGCGTCGGGTACTTATGGAATGAGCCAGAAGCCCACCGCGCCGCAGGCCGCGCCCATAATGGCGCCTGCCAGCACGTCCCTGGGGAAATGGACGCCGCCGATGACCCGGATAAGCGCGATGAGCACCCCAACGGCCAGGAACACCCCGCCCAGAGGGGGAAATATCCACCAGAAGGCCATGTCGATGACAAAGACCGAGAACACATGGCGGCTGGGGAAGGAGTTTCCCCTGGTGTCCTTGAGAATGAGCGGGGTGATGTCCAGCACCTCGTAGGGCCGGGGGGCGTTGCACCGCTTGCGGAAGAAAGTGAGAGCCACAAAGGAAACCGCCGGTGTAATCACCGCCCGCAGCAGCCGGTGGTCCCGGGTGAGGAGCAGGAAGAGAAGCAGGGCAGGGTAGGCGATATAGACGGACAGGGTGAGCAGCTTGTTCACCGCCCGGACTGCCCCGGCGTAGGGGCGGAAGGGGGCGGACAGGCGGGCGTAGAGAGAGGCTGTCATGGAAACCTCCTGAACAAATGGGATACATACAAAACCGCACCCGCCCGGCGGGCGGGTGCGGAAATGGCGCTGGCTGATATCAGGGCAGGTCGGCGTCGATGAGGATGTTGTCCGTGCCGTGCTCCTCAAACTCCGCCATATAGCCGTCAATGCGGCGGTTGAGCTCCTCGTAGTTGGTCTCGTCAATGGGGGGATCGTCCATGTCCCGGCGGGCCAGATCCTCGGCGAGAATCTCGAAAAACACGTTGTTTTCGTACTCCATGATGGCCTCGTGTATGCCGCCGTCCACAAAGGCCCGGGAGGGCACCACCTCGCCCTGCCACAGCTCGGCCAGGCTGGGCATTCCCTCTTCAGCGGCTTTGGAGAAGAGCAGGCTCTCCACCTCGTCATAGTCGGCAAAGCGGTCGTCGCCCCGGGTGGAATTGAGGATCCAGTTGCCGATATAGACCATGTCAAGCAGCCGGCGGTACTGCTTTTTTGTCAGTTCCAGCTTCATGCGCGAAACCTCCTCGCTGTCGTGACATCGCGGAGCATGGGGCAGAGCCGCTCCGCTTGCACATATTATATTAACAAGATGGGGAAAAGTCAAACCCGGCCAAAGGAGAAATCCGGTGAAAATTCCCCTTGTGTTCCGCCATGGTTTCGCATATATTATATAAGATGAAGCGGCAGGCGGAGTAATTCCGCCCCGCAATTGTTTTGTCTGGAGGTTGTTGCTGTGGACCGTCGGCCAATCGGCGTGTTTGACTCGGGTATGGGCGGCCTGACCGCTGTCCGGGAGCTGATCCATCTGATGCCGGAGGAGGATATTGTCTACTTCGGCGACACCGGCCGGGTGCCCTACGGCAGCCGCTCCCGGGACACCATCATCAAGTACGCCCGGCAGGACGTGGCCTTTCTCAACACCTTTGACCTGAAGGCCGTGGTCATCGCCTGCGGCACCGTGTCCACCACGGCCCTGGAGGTGCTGGAGCAGGAGAACCCCATTCCAGTGCTGGGCGTGGTGCGGCCCGCTGTGGCGGAAGCGGCCGCCGCCACCCGCAGCGGGAAAATCGGTCTCATCGGCACCCAGGCTACCATCCGCACCGGGGCCTATGAGAAGTACATCGCCAAGCTGCTGCCCGACGCCCAGGTCACCGCACGGGCCTGCCCCCTCTTTGTGCCCCTGGTGGAGAACGGCCGCTTCCGGCCCGGAGACAAGGTGGCCGAGATGGTGGCCGAGGAGTACCTCACCCCCCTGAAGGAGGCCGGTGTGGACACCCTGGTGCTGGGCTGCACCCACTACCCACTCCTGTCCCAGGTCATCGGCAATTTCATGGGCCCGGATGTGAAGCTCATCAACACTGGCGCGGCCTGCGCCCGGCAGGTGGCCGCCATGCTGAAAAAGCGGGACGGCCTCAACAGCCCCGACCATGTGGGCACCCGCCGCTACTTCGCCAGCGACAGCGCCGCCGACTTCGCCGCCCTGGCCTCCATCTTCCTGGGCCGGGACATCACCGGTGCGGTGGAGCAGGTGGATATTACAAAATATTGAGAAGAAACCGGCGGCAGTCCTTTACTTTTCCCCGAATTTGGGATATAATACCTTGCATTTCGGTACACATCAGAGGTCGAGAGAATGGATAAGAGCGTCATTATTTCCATCAAGGGCAAGCAGTCCTACGAGAATGTAGAGGATGAGACCATCGAGCTGGTCACCGAGGGCCTGCTGGCCAAGGAGGGCGAGGGGGCCTACACCCTCAGCTACCAGGAGAGCGAGCTCACCGGCCTGGAGGGGACCCTGACCACCTTCCAGATTGAGGACGGCCGCATCACCCTCATGCGCCACGGGGAGGTCAACTCCCAGATGGTGTTCGAGGAGGGCCGCCGCCACCTGTCCATGTACAACACCCCCTACGGTGCCCTGGCCGTGGGCATCAAGACCCACCGCATGGACTGCCGCATGGATGACCATGGCGGCAGCATTGAGATCAACTACGCCATTGAGATTGAGCACGCTGTGGCGGGGCAGAACCTGTTCCAGATTCAGGTCCGGGAGAAGCCCCCTGTGCTGATGCAGTAAGTTCACGGGCGGCGGACGCCGCCCTTTACCAGATATTGATGAGGTGATTTGAGATGTCCAACATGATCCAGTCCGCCAAGGACCAGGTGGCGTCCCTGACCCAGGCGGCCTATGAGAAGGCCGCCGCCGAGGGCCTCCTGCCCGCCGGCGCCCAGGTAAAGGCCACCATCGAGATTCCCAAGGACGTGTCCCACGGGGACTACGCCTCCTCCTTCGCCATGGCAGGGGCCAAGGCCCTCCACATGGCCCCCAGAGCCATCGCCCAGATTATCCTGGACCACCTGGAGCTGGAGGGGACCTATTTCCAGAGCGCCGAGATCGCCGGCCCCGGCTTCCTCAACTTCCGCCTGGGCAGCCGCTGGTACGGCGAGGTCATCGCGGACATCGAGCGGGAGGGCATGACCTACGGCGCCGTGGACGAGGGACACGGCGAGAAGGTCATGGTGGAGTTCGTCTCCGCCAACCCCACCGGCCCCATGCACATCGGCAACGCCCGCGGCGGCGTGCTGGGCGACAGCCTGGCCAGCGTGCTGGAGCGGGCCGGCTACGACGTGTGGCGTGAGTTTTACGTCAACGACGCCGGCAACCAGATCCACAAGTTCGCCGTGTCCATCGACGCCCGGTACCGCCAGCTCATCCTGGGTGAGGAGAACGTGCCCTTCCCCGAGGACTGCTACCAGGGCGACGACATCAAGGAGCTGGCCGCCGCCTTCCGCGCTGAGAACGGCGACAGCTGGGTGGACAAGAGCGAGGAGGAGCGCCAGGAGGCCATGGCCAACTTCGGTCTCAAGCGCAACATCCCCAAGATGCAGGAGGACCTGCGCCGGTACAAGATTGAGTACAACGAGTGGTTCCTGGAGTCCACACTCCACAACAGCGGCTATGTGGCCGAGACCGTGGGCATGCTCAGCGACAAGGGCTGGACCTATGAGAAGGACGGCGCCCTGTGGCTCAACACCACCGAGCTGCTCAAGGAGAAGTACATGCGGGAGGGCAAGACCCGTGAGCAGGTGGACAAGCTGGACCTGAAGGACGACGTGCTCCGCCGGGCCAACGGCTTCTACACCTACTTCGCCGCCGACATCGCCTACCACCGCAACAAGCTGGAGAAGCGGGGCTTCCAGACCGCCATCAACATCTGGGGTGCCGATCACCACGGCCACGTTGCCCGTCTCCAGGCGGCCCTGGACGGCCTGGGCCTGGACGGCTCCCACCGCCTGGTGGTGGTGCTCATGCAGCTGGTGAACCTGCTCCAGGACGGCAAGCCCGTCCGGATGAGCAAGCGCTCCGGCAAGGCCATCGCCCTGCGGGATCTGCTGGACGAGGTGAGCGTGGACGCCTGCCGCTACTTCTTCAATTCCCGCTCCTTCACCAGTCCCCTGGACTTCGATCTGGACCTGGCTGTCAAGGAGGACTCCGACAACCCGGTGTACTATGTCCAGTACGCCCACGCCCGTATCTGCTCCCTGGTGGCCCGCATGATGGAGGAGGGGGCCGGCGTGTCCGCTGCCTCCGCCATTGACGCCTCTGTGTTCTCCACCCCTGAGGAGCTGGCCCTGGTCAAGACCCTGTCCCTCTTCCCTGAGGAGATCCGTCTGGCCAGCCGGGACTACGACCCCTCCCACATCAACCGCTACCTGCTCACCCTGGCCGGCGATTTCCACCGGTTCTACAACGCCTGCCGCATCAAGGGCGAGGAGGAGCACGTTCTGGCCGCCCGGCTCAAGCTGGCGGACACCGTCCGCTCCGTGCTGGCCAACGGCATGGCCCTCATCGGCGTCACCGCCCCCGAGAAGATGTAATTCTGTCTTACAACAACCCCCCGCTCATCCGAGCGGGGGGTTGTTTTGTCAGTCGCATTCTACCTGGGTGTAATCCTCCGTGCCGCAGCAATCCTTGTGCTCCTCCCCGGGGAGCGGGAAGAGGGCCAGGGACGCCCCGAAGAGCAGCGCCGCCAGGATGGCGATCGCCTGCACCTTGTTCTCCTTGAGCAGATGGCCGTGCTCCTCCCACAGAGGGAGTTTGAGGCTCTCTCCCAGCTTCTCCGCGCCGTAACAGATGATCAGGGCAATGACCGCGCAGCACGCCAGCCGCACCGCCGTATCCCGCTTGCTTTCCTTCCGCTCCATCACCGCCGCCTCCTTCCATTCCTGTATCACCAGTATATGCGCCCAGGCGGCGGGCATGTGAAAAGGGGACCGAAAGTCCCAGAAAGACCGGCATGGAGCCTCATATTCTGTTTGACCCCCGCCCCGGGCCATGCTATAATCTAAACTGGATATTAATTGGCGCATTGTGCCGGAAATTTGACACAGTGTACCCTGTCCGCGGCCTGATTGTTATTTTACTTTCCCTGTTTTCTTCAAGAGAAGGGAAAATGAAGAAAGGAAGGATTCCATGGAACCCAAAGAGATCCAGGAGCTGGCGATTACCGCCACCAGGGGCCGGCTTTTGGGCCTGTCGGCCATCCACCGTGCTGCCTCCGGCCACACCGGCGGCTCCCTGTCCGTGATGGACATTCTCACCGTCCTCTACTTCCATGAGATGAAGGTGAACCCCGAAGAGCCCAGGGACCCCGACCGGGACCGCCTGGTGATGAGCAAGGGTCACTGCACTCCTGCTCTGTATTCCGTGCTGGCCCTGCGTGGCTTCTTCCCCGTGGAGGATATGCAGCTGTTCCGCAGCATTGACGGCCACTACTCCGGCCACCCCGACATGGTCCATGTAAAGGGCGTGGATATGTCCACCGGCTCTCTGGGCCAGGGACTCTCCACCGCCGTGGGCATGGCTCTGGCGGGCAAGCTGGACAACAAGGACTACCGGGTCTACGCCGTTCTGGGCGACGGCGAGCTGGACGAGGGCCAGATCTGGGAGGCCGCCATGGCGGCCGCCAAGTACCATACGGACAATCTGTGCGCCGTGGTGGACTACAACAAGATGCAGATCGACGGCATCACCGACGACGTCATGCCTCTGGGCGACCTGCACGCCAAGTGGGCTGCCTTTGGCTGGAACGTCATTGAGGTGGACGGCCACGATTACGCCGCCCTGGCCGACGCGCTGGACCAGGCCAAGACTGTGAAGGGCAAGCCCACCGTCATCATTGCCCATACCATCAAGGGCAAGGGTGTGTCCTTCATGGAGCGGGTGTTCACCTGGCACGGCAAGGCGCCCAACGACGAGCAGTACGCCCAGGCCAAGGGCGAGCTGGAAGCATACCTGAAGCAGCTGGAAGAGGAGGGGAAGTAAGATGGCAGGAAGCATTGCGACCCGTGCCGCCTATGGCGCGGCCCTGATTGAGCTGGCTGAGACCCATCCGGAGCTGGTGGTTCTGGACGCGGATCTGGCCCAGGCTGTCACCACCTGCAAGTTCGCCGAGAAGTACCCTGACCGGCACTTCGATATGGGCATTGCCGAGTGCAACATGACCGGCATCGCCGCCGGTCTGGCCTCCTGCGGCAAGCACCCCTTCACCAATACCTTCGCTATCTTCGCTACCGGCCGCGCCTGGGAGCAGGTGCGCAACTCCATCGCCTATCCCGGCCTGCCCGTCACCGTGGTGGGCTCTCACGGCGGCCTGTCCGTGGGCGAGGACGGCGCCACCCACCAGTGCACCGAGGACCTGAATAACATGCGGGTTATCTCCGGCATGACCGTGGTGGTGCCCTGCGACGGCAACGAGACCCACCTTGCCACCGAGGCCCTGCTGAACCTGAACTCCCCCTCCTACCTGCGGCTGTGCCGTATGGCGGTGGACAACGTCACCGACGAGATCCCCGGCTATAAGTTTGAACTGGGCAAGGGCTTCACCATGCGGGACGGCGGCGATGCCACCATCATTGCCTGCGGCCTGATGGTCCAGGAGGCCCTCAAGGCCGCGGATATCCTGGCTGCCGAGGGCATCTCCGCCCGGGTCATTGATATGCACACCATCAAGCCTCTGGATGAGGAGCTGGTGGTCAAGGCGGCTCAGGAGACCGGCGTCATCGTCACCACCGAGGAGCACAGCGTGATCGGCGGCCTGGGCGCCGCCGTGTGCGAGTGCCTGTCCCTGCGGTGCCCCACCCCCGTGGTGCGCCACGGCGTGGAAGACTGCTTCGGCCGTTCCGGCGCCGCCAAGAAGGTGCTGGCTGCCTACGGCCTCACCGCTGAGGTGCTGGCCGACAAGGTGCGCTACGCCCTCACCCTCAAGAAGGGCTGAAGCATAGACCACCGGGCACAGCGCGCGGACGGAGTATGCTGACGAAATCCGGAAGTGCGGAGCCGGTTCTCCACTGACGGAAGCCGGGGACGCTGTACGGACCACTCTGCGGCAGGCCGCCGACCCGCGGCCTGCCGCTTTTGTCTGAGCCCTTCAGCAGAAAGGAGCGAATAACGTGATTAAACTTATTGCAATGGATATGGACGGTACACTGCTCAACGATGACCACGCCACCATATCCCAGCGCAACCTGGACGCCCTCCACGCGGCGGCGGAGCAGGGAATTGAAGTGGTCATTGCCAGCGGGCGCACCTGGAGCCTGCTGGAGGACATTGCCCGCAATGTGGGCGTGGTGCGCTATGTGCTCATCTCCAACGGTGCAGCCATCCTGGACCTGAAGACCGGGGAGTGGCTGCTCCAGGTGGGAATGCCGGAGCAGCAGGTCCTGGATTTCATCCGGGTTCTGGACGAGCACAACACCCCCTTTGAGCTGTTCTGCGACGGCACGGCCTATATGGAGCGGCAGTACCTGGAGCGGGCCATGGGGCATGCCCTCTCTCCCGACTACGCCAAGCTGTTCCGGTCCCGCATGACCCTGGTGGATGACCTGGCCCCTGTGATTGCCGGACGGACTGTGGAGAAAATTCATGTATTCCATGTGGAGCCGGAGGAGCGGGAGATGCTGACCAAGGCGCTTCAGGCGGTGGGGCCCTTTGAGTCTGCCTGTGCCTACGCCACCAATATGGAGATTACCTCTCCCGATGCGGACAAGGGCGCGGCGCTCTCTGTGCTTTGCCAGAAGCTGGGGATTGACGCCTCGGAGGTCATGGCCTTCGGCGACGCGGACAACGATCTGGGCATGCTCTCCTGGGCGGGCTGGTCCTTTGCCATGGGCAACGGCACGGCCAAGGCCAAGGCCGCTGCAAAGCACATCGCCGATACCAATTCCGCCTCCGGCGTAGCGCAGGCCGTGGAGGCGTATGCGCTGGGCCGGCAGCCCTGACACTTGAATAGGAAAGACAAAAGCCATCCCTTCGGGGATGGCTTTTGTTGTATATAAACTGAGGCTGTTTAAAAATTATTGTATCTGATACATAAGAGAAAAGTAATTTGAGGGAGAGACACCCATTATCTCTTTAAAAATTTTGGAAAAGTGCTGCTGACTGCAAAAACCTGTGTCCAATGCCAGTGAGAGCATAGGGTATTCCGGGTGCGCATCTTTCAGCTCAATAGCTTTGGCAATCCGGACAAAATTGATATAAGCTGCCACGCCAATGCCGAAATTGCGTTCAAAGAGCTTGCTGAGATAGCTCGGAGAGACATTTGCGTGGTTGGCAATATCCTGGACATAGAGCTTTTCCATATAGTGCTGGTTGATATATAGGGTTGTATTTATTAAGTAGGGATTTTCGTACAGACGATTGTTGGAAGACAGCCGCATGTCGCGGGAGAGCATAACGCTCAACTGGGCCATGTAGAAATAGAGCATATCATCGGAGTATTCCTGTGGATTTGAGAGTTCAGCACGGATTCCCTCGATACAGGCCTGGAGAAAGGCTGTACTTTGCCCTTTGAAGTACTTTCGCTTTCCCATCATAATTTCAAGGATGAATGGAAGGGAGAGCACTGCTTGATTGACCTGTGGGAGCATCTCCAGCAGGACCTGACTGTGAAAATGAATCAGCAGAATGGAGCAGTCCTCCTCGCAGACGGAGGTGCTGTGGGGAGTATTGGAAAAAATTACAACATATTCACCGGGCTGGATGGTCTGTGTCAGATTGAGTACAGAGAAGTTCAGCGTCCCGCGGAGGCAGATAAAGAGCTCCATTGTCCGGTGCAGATGAGTGGGGCAGAGGTACCCTGCCGGCAAAGTCTGCAAGAACGCATTATCCAGAAGCTTCTTGGCTTTTGGGGGTGAATGCCAGCTGAGTGCAGAAGCCATCAAAATTCCTCCCAACGGTATGATATCAAACTGCCTTCATGAAATCCTTTGCTGTATTATAGCAAAAAAAGAGAAGGAGTACAGTAAAAATAAAAGTAATATGCTTTTTCCAGTATGAAGAAAAAAGCTAAAAATAGAATAAAACAATTAAAATGTATTGAAAAGAGAAAAGAAAATGATGCAGAAATATAAAATCGAAAAGGACACAGAGAGAAGAAAAATATATTTTGGCATACAACGAACAAAAAATTAGTGCCGAAATATATAAAAAGCGGGGAAATAGTACCAGTTTATAGAAGTGTACAAAATGAATAAATGATATAGTTTTTTTAGAAAAAATTAGTACATTCAACCAAATGAAAGCGGCGCTGATTGCTGAGCACGAGCAATGCTTCAGAATGCAGAGCAAAGGGAAGTAAGACTGAAAGATTAATTAGGAGGTCAAATGAAATGAAGGCAAAGAAACTGATGTCAATGGGACTTGCGGCAGCGCTCTCGCTGTCCCTTCTGGGCGGCTGCGCCGACAACACCACCGGCGGCCAGTCTCAGACTCCCGCTCCCAGCGGCAGCCAGTCCGGCGGCGAGCCTGCCGCCACCGAGACCATCAAGGTGGCTGCGCTGGAGAGTGCATACGGCGCAGATATGTGGCAGAAGGTGGCGGATGCCTTTACTGATGAGACCGGAATTGAAGTGGAGCTGATTGTGGATCGCAACCTGGAAGACGTCATTGGTCCTGCCATGCAGGGCGGTGAGTTCCCCGACTTCATCCACCTGTCCGCCGGCCGTGAGGACGCGCTCACCGAGGCTTTCATCCGGGACCAGAACATTGAAGAGGTGACGGATGTCCTCTCCATGACTGTGCCCGGCGAGGACGTGACTGTGGGCGACAAGATTATGGACGGCTTCACCGACTCCACCGTGACCAACCCCTACAGCGACGGCAAGACCTATTTCGCCCCCATGTTCTACTCTCCCTGCGGCCTGTTCTACAACGCCGGCCTGTTTGAGGAGAAGGGCTGGGAGGTTCCTACCACCTGGGACGAGATGTGGGAGCTGGGCGACAAGGCCATGGCTGAGGGCATCTATCTCTTTGCCTATCCCACCCACGGCTACATGCAGGAGTTCACCTTCGCCCTGGCCTATGCTGTGGGCGGCCCCGAGTTCTTCAACAGCATGGTCAACTATGAGGAAGGTGTATGGGACACTGAGGAAGGCAAGCAGCTGCTGGACATCGAGGCCAAGCTGATGACCTATACCAACCCTATGGTTCCCGCTTACGACAACAACGCCGACTTCACCAAGAACCAGCAGATGGTGCTGGACAATGAGGTCCTCTTCATGCCCAATGGTACCTGGGTCGTGAATGAGATGGCCGAGGCGCCCCGTGCCGAGGGCTTTGAGTGGGGCTTTACCGCCATTCCCGCTGTGGAAGAGGGCGGCGATGCGTACAGCGTAGCCTGGATTGAGCAGGCCTGGATTCCTGCCGGCGCCGAGCACAAGGATGCTGCCAAGCAGTTCATGGCCTTCATGTACAGCGATACCGCCGCCGAGATCTTTGCCGAGTCCGGTGCCGTTCAGCCCATCTCCGGCATGGACCAGAAGCTGGAGGGCGACAATGCTCTGTTCTACTCCGTCTATGAGAACGGCGCCAAGCCTGCCATGGGCAGCTGGGCTGCCACCGCACCTGTGGAGGGCGTGAGCATTATGGAGACCATGATGGGCGGTCTTAATGGACTGATTTCCGGCACTACTACTCAGGAACAGTGGACGGCCTCCATCGTGGAGGTTATGGATACGCTCCGCGCCAACAAGGTTTGACAAGCGGCACAGTCCATTTCTTCCCCCTGGTGAGCATATACAGAGGAAAACGGTGGGCAGGGTTGCTTGCTCACCGTTTTCCTGTGTCAAAACACATTAAAAAGGAGATGGAGACGTGAGAAAATGGAAAGGCTTCAATCGCTTTCTGATGCTTTGTATCGCGCCTGCCACGGTACTGTTCATCATCTTTATGGTCATCCCCACACTGGAAGTGTTCCGGATGTCCCTGTTCAAGCGCAGCGCATACTCTTCCACTGAAACCTTCGTAGGCTTTGAGAATTTCATCAAGCTCTCCAAGGAGGCGAATTTTATCCGCGCCATGCAGAACACGATACTCCTCATTGTCGTTGTCACCATGGTGACCTTTGCCTTTGCCCTGGTGTTTTCGGGAATTCTGACCCGGGAGAAGATTAAGGGACAAAATTTCTTCCGCGTGGTGTTCTACATCCCCAATATCCTCTCCATCGTGGTCATCGCGGCCATCTTTTCCGCCATTTATGACCCCGCCAATGGCATCCTTAACAGCCTGATCTCCATGGTTACCGGCAAGACGGTGGCTATCCTGTGGAAGGGCGAGAAGCTGGTGATGCTCAGCCTGATCATCGCCATGGTGTGGCAGGCCATCGGCTACTACATGGTCATGTACATGGCCTCCATGGCCAGTGTGCCCAAGAGCCTGTACGAGTCGGCCAGCCTGGACGGCGCCGGCCGGATCAAGCAGTTCTTCCAGATTACCATCCCTCTTATCTGGACCAACATCCGCACCACCCTGACCTTCTTCATCATCTCCACCATCAACATGGCCTTCCTGTTCGTCAAGGCCATGACCTCCGGCGGCCCCAACGGCGCCAGTGAGGTGGCCCTGAGCTACATGTACAAGTAGGCCTATACCAACTCCACCTACGGATACGGCCTGGCCATCGGCGCGATGGTCTTTGTGTTCTCCTTCATCCTCTCCGCTCTGGTGAATAAGGCCACCAAGCGGGAGCCGCTGCAGTTCTGAGGAGGCGTGTGATATGGAAGCAGTGAAAAAGCATACCTCCGGCGAGAGAATCTATAAAATCTTTATTTACATTGTGCTGATTGCGCTGGCCGTGTGCATCCTGGTGCCTGTGGCGTGGGTGTTCATGGCGTCCATCAAAGAGAACAGCGAGTTCTACGGCAATCCCTGGGCGCTGCCCATGGGCTTCCACTGGCAGAACTTCGTGGACGCGTGGAACACGGCCAAGATGGGCGACTACATGCTCAACTCCGTGATTGTGACCGTGCTGGCTCTGGCCATCCTGCTGGTTGTGGCCCTGCCCGCGGCCTACTGCCTGTCCCGGTTCCACTTCCGCGGCCGGAAG